>NZ_JBGCCM010000030.1:0-151650 GCF_041262085.1 Catenulispora sp. GAS73 | reverse complement strand
ACCCCTCCCCCCCCCCCCCACACCCCCCCCCCCCCCCCCGGGGGGGGGGGGGGCGGGGGGGCCCCCCCCCCCCCCCACACCCCTCACCTGTCAGGTCCTGCCTGCTCCCGGCCGTCCCGGCGGTCGTGCCACCGGCCTACTTGTACCGCGAAGAACTGTCGTGCCACTCCAGACATCCGCCCATCCACGCCCGCGCCCCGAGCACGAACCGCTGCAGCTCGGGAGAGGGCACCGCCGCCAGCGCCGCGCGGCTGGCCTCGAAGCCGCGGACGATGTCGTTGTGCAGCGCCACCACCTCCTCGGTGGCCTCGGCGATGGAGATGTCCCGCTCGGCGGCCAGCAGCAGCACCAGGTTGCAGTCCGGGTCCTCGCCGGCTTCGCGTTCGGCCGAGGCCAGGTCGTTCACCAGCACCGCGGCGGTGCCGGCCTGGGTCAGGGCGCGGTGGAACAGCGGGTTGGCGAACAGCTCCGGTGCGAGTTCGTAGCCGCCGACGATGTCGATGAGGATCATCGAGGTGTAGAAGCTGTCGTGTTGGCGTGCGGCCAGGTAGCGCCACGCCTCCGGGGTCAGGCCCGCGTGCCGCCAGGCGTTGTAGGCGTTCCAGGACACGTACATCTGGTGCGTGGTGTGTCGGACCCGCATCACCTGCGCCGCGGAGGCGTGCCGGGTGACGTGCGCCAGCGCGGAGCGCAGCGACACCAGTACCGGGTCGGACACGACTGCCTCGCGTAGCGGTGCGCTGAACTCCCCGGCCGGTGGCGGCGGGTCCAGCGCCGAGGAAACCAGCGCCAGCCGCCCCGGCAGCGCCTCGGCGACGGCGCCGAGTTCGGTTTCGTCGGCGTAGTAGTCGTCGGAGGCCCACCAGGCGGCGTTCATCTGCGCCGAGACCAGCAGCAGGTCCGGATCGTCGCACTCCGGATGCGCCAGGGTGATCAGTCGGCCGAAGCCGGTCTTGGCGAACTCCTCCAGGTGCCCGGCGTGCAGTCCGATCCGCTCGGCCCAGGCCACCAGACGCGTGTTGACGTCGGTGGCCAGGGCCTCGTCGATCCGGGCGGTGGCCGGGCAGTACAGCGGGGAGTGCGAGCCGTCGCCCCAGGGCCGCAGCGGGATCGGCGCCGGCGCCAGCCGCTCGGGATGCTGCGGCGGACGCAGCAGGCTCTCCGGCCCCGGATCCACGTCGTCCCGGTGCCAGTGCTCCGAGACGCCCTCGGCGCCGGGAACGCCGGGCAGCCCGGTCTCCCACGGCGGCCGAGCCGGCGGCGGCCCGGTCAACGCGGCCAGGCCCGGCAGCACACCGCCGGAGGCCGACGCGGTGTCGGCGGTCAGGGTCATGGCGTAACTCCCCGCGTGTTCGAGAATCGGCGGATCAGACCTGTCGGATGAGAACCCCGCGGATCAGACCTTGTCGGCGGCGATCATCAGGTAGTGGAAGCTGCCCTCCTTGTACGCGGTCAGGAACGCCTCCTCGATCCCGGTGGTCACGTTCGACTGCTGCCGCAGCTCCCAGTACGGGATCGTGGCCGCCGTCAGATCCACCACGCTGATCGGCACCAGCCCGTTGGCGACCATCGCCGCGAAGTACCCCGAGCGCGGGTGGATGTCGCAGATGTAGTGCGCGTTGATCTGGCTCACCGACCGCGACGGCAGCGCCCCGTAGGCGTCGTTGAAGCAGCCGGTGATGGTGACGTACCGGCCGCCCGGCGCCAGCGAGCGCGCGTGCTCGGCGAACAGCGTGTCCAAGTCCACGTACATCGTGGACTCGTTGTTCCAGATCGCCTGGAACGTGCCGTCGCCGAAGCCGTTGTCCAGCATGTTCCGCAGGTGGTAGTTCACCTTCCCGCCCAGGCCCATCTGCTCCGCCCGGTTGTTCGCGAAGTCGACCTGCTTTCCGGAGATCGACAACCCGTCCACCCGGCACCCGAACCGCAGCGCCGCCATCAGCGACGTGCCGCCGCGGCCGGACCCGGCGTCCAGCAGCCGCTGCTCGGCCGTGACCGGCCCCAGCTGGTCCAGCAGGAACTCGGCCTGTGCCGTCTCCAGCCGGTGCATCTCGGCGATGATGCGCCCCTCCCGGTCGTCGGCCGGGGCCTGCAGCACCGACCAGTCGACATCCCCGATGCCGTAGTGGTGGTGGTAGATGCCGTCCACCTCGCCTAAGCGGATGTTCACCGGGTTCTTCTCCCGGTCCCAATAGTCGGCGACAGACTCCTGATAGCGGCTGGTGACAGCGGACTGCGAACCCATGGCGAAACCACCCTTCGTAGAGGCACTGCGAGGTCAGCTACGTCGTAGGGACAAGGACGGATACAGCAGGAAAAGAGCTCAAGGAGCGGCCGGGTGTGGTCGGGTGTGCTCAGGTCACGGCGTGCCAGGTACGGTGCCCGCCGAGCCACGTCCACAGCGCCGACAGGTACCGGCGGGTCGCCGGATCCGCCCCGGCGGCCAGCTGCGAGGAGTGGTGCATGAACGCCCGCATCGCCTCGTCGTGGACCTCGGCGGCGCGACGTCCCGCCGCTCCCGGCCCGAGGCCGTCGGTGTGGGCGATCGCAGCCGTCAGGCCGGTCGGTGACGGCTCGGCGATGTCGTGCAGCAACGCCGCCGCCAACGCCGCCAGCCGCTGCGCACGCCGCAGCTCCGGATCCGCGGCCGCCGCCGGCGAGACCTCGAACCCGTTCACCGCGTCCAGCGCCGCCAACGCCGGGCTGTAGGCGTTGACGTGTCCCAGAGACAGGTACTCCCACGGCGGACGCGGCGCACCCCCGGCCGCCGCCGGCGCCGCGGCCGACAACGACTCGAACTCGCCGCGGACCCGATCCACCTGGTACGGCGAGGACGGCAGGGCACTGAGCCCGGCCAGCGCCGATGTCAGCGCCGGATCCGCGACGCCGGCGCGCGCCGGATCGGGCCGGGACGGCAGCGCCGCGTCCGGCATGTCGCAGCCGTCGTAGACCTCGGCGATGGCGTCGTCCAGGGCTTGGGCCAGCGTCGCCGCCGAGACCTCGGTGAGGTTCTGGGCCGCAGCCTCAGCCGCAGCACTCGCAGCACCCGCCGCGTCTACCGTGTCTGCCGCCCCGGTCGGCGCGCGCCGCAGCAGATCCTCCTCCCGGCCCCCGAGCGCCCCGCCGGCCAGCAGTCTCCCGACCGCCAGCAGCCGCCCCGCGACCGCCAGCCGGCCGGCGTCGTTGGTGTCCGGATGCGCCAGCACCACCAGCCGCCCAAGCCCGGCCGCCGGCCCCGGGGCCAGTCCCACCCCGGCGGCCCACTCGTCGAGGCGCTGCTGCACCGTCGCGGCCAGGGCCGGGTCGTCGCGCACCGCCGGCGGGCAGTACAGCGCCTCGGTCACCCGCGCCGGACGCCCCGCCTGCGACAGCCGTGCCGCCGCCATGCCCAGCCCGGAGGCGGGCACCAGGCCGATCCTCGCCATCGTCCCCGTCACCCCTTCAGCTCCGCGGCGTCGCGACGTCGACGTTCTCCAGGATCCCGATGGCGTCCGGCACCAGCACCGCCACCGAGTAGTACGCCGTGACCAGGTACCGGATGATCGCCATGTCGGTGATCCCCATGAACCGCACGTTCAGGCCCGGCTCGTACTCGTCCGGGATGCCGGTCTGCCGCAGCCCCACCACGCCCTGCTGAGCCTGCCCCAGGCGCATCGCCACGATCGAGGACGTGTGCCCGTTCTCCACGCCGATCTTGCCGCAGGGGAAGATCGGCACCCCGCGCCAGGCCGGCACCGCGTGCCCGTCGACCATCACCGGGTCCGGATACAGGCCCCGTTTGGTGCACTCGCGGCCGAACGCCGCGATCGCCTTGGGGTGTGCCAGGAACATGTGGGTGCTGCGGCGCATCGACAGCAGGTCATCCATGTCGTCCGGCGTCGGCGGCCCGGACCAGGTGCTGATCCGCTGGTCGTAGTCGGTGTTGTGCAGCAGACCGAACTCCCGGTTGTTCAGCAGCTCCCACTCCTGCCGCTCCCGGATCTCCTCGATCGTCAGCCGCAGCTGCTCCTTCACCTGGTCCATCGGGTCGTTGTAGAGGTCGGCGACGCGGGAGTGGACCCGCAGTATCGTCTGCGTGAGCGAGAGCTGGTACTCCCGCGGGGACAGCTCGTAGTCCACGTAGGTGCCGGCGAGTTCGACCTCGCCCTCGTGCCCGGCGGTGATCTCCACGACGGCCTCGCCCTTGGAGTTCACCGCGCGGCCGGTGCGCGCCACGAACTGCTCGATGTGCTCGCGCAGGTAGGCGTTGGTGTCGCGGACCCGGCGGAAGTCGGCCAGCTGCATCGCCATCAGCGTGCCGCCGGTCGCGGCCTTCACCGTGGCGCTCCACAGCGGATCCTCCTGCAGCAGCACCTCGTCCCCGAGATGCGCGCCGTCGGTGAGGACACCCAGCAGCGTCGGCTCCCCGTAGGCGCCGATGGTGCTGCGCTCCACCCGGCCGTGCGCCAGGATGAACACCTCGTCGACGGGATGCCCGGCCTCGGCGATGACGTCGCCGGCGCGGAAGTCCCGGGGCGTGAACAGCCCGGCCAGTTCGGCCAGCAGGCCGTCGTCGGCGAAGCCGCGCATCACCGGGATCTCCCGCAGCGTCTCCGGGACGATGCGGATGTCGTCGGCGCCGCTCTGCACGAACGCCACCCGGCCGCGGCCCACCGACAGGCTCAGCCGCCGGTTCACCCGGTAGGTGCCGCCGGAGACTTCCTCCCACGGCAGCCGGCGCAGCAGCCAGCGGGAGGTGATGCCGCGCATCTGCGGCTGGGATTTGGTCGTGGTGGCCAGATTGCGGGCCGCGGCGGTACTGAGGGACAGCGGAGCATCCGCTGTGGTGGGGGCGTCGTCGGCTTGTTCCTCAGCGGTGCGGTCCGGGGTGATCGTCATCGCCGGGTCCTCCTTGTCCTCGCGCATGCCGGTGCCGGAAGGGCTCCCTTCTGAAGTAAGGCGAACCAAAGCCGGCGCACCAGGCCGCGACGCCGTGGCGGATGGCGCGCGGGGATGGCGCGGATCTGCCCGAACGGATGGGTTTCAGTGAAAATCCCGGGACGCTGACGCGCGGGCTGCGGCGCTCCTGCGGTTTCGCCGGCATTCAGCCACGTCAGGGCGCGCGGGCGGCGCGCGCCGAAGTGCTCCTCGGCGCGCGCCGCCGGGCCGGGGTGAAGCCGCGGTCTGCGACGGTGGCGGGTCCGGGTTCTGCTTCCCGTTAACCCGTCACCGGTGATTCATGCTTGTTCGTCTGCGGCGGGGGTGCCTGTGCCGGCGCCGGGGGCCGTGGGGCCGGCGGCGATCTCCTCGGCGCGCAGCAGCATCTTCTTCAGCAGTGCGCTGACCTGCTCGCGTTCGTCGGCGTCGAGGGCGTTGACGATGTCGGCCTCGACGACGCCCTGCAGCTGCATCCCGGCCATCCACTTGGCGTGGCCGGCCGGCGTGAGCTCGACGTCGACGCGGCGGCGGTCGGCGGTGCCGCGGATGCGGCGCACAAGCCCGGCCTGTTCCAGGACGTCCAGCCGGCCGGTCATGCCGGCGGGGGACAGGAGTAGCTCGGAGGCCAGTTCACCGGCGGTGGCGCGGCGGTCGTCGCGGGCGGCGAGGCGGTGCAGTGTCTGGTACTCGAAGTCCTGCAGGCCGATCTCGTCGTGCATGCGGCGTTTGCTGGTGGCGATGTGTTTGGTGAGGTTCTGGATGCGGGTGATGACCGCCTCGACCGTCTCGTCGTAGGGGGCTTTGCCGCGCCAGCGGGCCAGGTGACGGTCGACGGAGTCCTCCATGGTCGCCAGTATGGGGCGCCCGGGTGGTGCTTAGCCAGCGGAAGTTTCGGCAGGAAGTATTTCGTTGACGAATGATTCGGTGGCGAAATACTGTGGCGGGCATGAGCGCCCCTCACCGCACCCGCCGCACCCGCCGCACCCGCCGCACCCGCCGCACCCGCCGCACTCACCACCAACCGCCGGGCACCGTCGGCATCCGCAGACTCCTGCTCGGCCGCACCGCCGCCGCCCTGGCCACCTCCCTCATCCCCACCACCCTCACCCTGGCCGTCGTCCACGCCGGCACCGCCGCCGGAGCACTGGGGGTGATCCTGGCCTCCGAATTCGTCCCGATGCTGCTCCTGCTGCCCGCCGCCGGCGTCTTCGCCGACCGCTTCCCGGCCCGCCGCGTCATCCTCGCCGCCGACCTCACGCGCGCCGCCGCCCAAGCCGGCATCGGCGCGACACTGCTGGCCGGGGGAGTGGACGTGCCGGTACTCGCCGCGCTCGCGGCCGTCACCGGCGCGGCGGTCGCGTTCGGGACACCGGCGGTGCGGACACTGGTGTCGGCGACGTTCAGCGGAGCACAGCGGCAGCGGCTCAACGCACGGATGTCGGTGTGGCAGGGGCTGGCGCAGTTCGCAGGACCCGGCGTCGCGGGCACCCTGATGCTCGGGATCGGAGCCGGGTGGTCCTCGCTGCTCACAGCGGCGCTGTTCATCGGGTCCGCACTGACGCTCGGCGGACTCGGCGGGCTCGGCGTCCCGGGACGGCGTGGTCGCGCTGACGCTGTCGCCGCGTCCCCCTCCGTATCCGCCGACGAAAACCCCCGGCGCGCGCCGTTCCTGCAGGACCTGCGCGCCGGCTGGACAGAGACCCGCCGCCACCCCTGGTTCGTCGCCAACGTCCTGGGTCACGGCATCTGGAACATGACCGCCGGCGTCCTGCTCACCCTCGGACCGGTCATCGCCTTCCGCCACCTCGGCGGCGGCACCGCCTGGGTCATCACCCTGCAATCCGGCACCGCCGGCATGCTCGCCGGCGTCTGGACCGCGGGACGGCTGCGGCTGAAGCGTCCCCTCATCGGCGTCGCGCTGGGGGCGTCGGCGTACGCACTGCCGCTGGCGGCGCTCGCCGCCACCGCACCCCTGCCACTGCTGCTCGCCGCCTACACCGCCGGCATGTTCGGCCTGGGCATCCTGGACCCGCTGTGGGAAACCACCATCCAGCAGCGCATCCCACCGCAGGCCCTGGGCCGCGTCGGCTCCTTCGACAGCCTCATCTCCTTCGCCGCACGCCCCCTCGGCCTGGCCCTCGCCGCCCCGATCGCCACCGCCGTCGGCATGACCCTGCCCCTGGCCACCGCCGCGGTCCTGGTCGGCGGCGCCAACCTCGCCGTGCTGCTGATCCCCGCCGTCCGGGAGCACCCCGAACCGGCTGCTGCCCCCGAGGCGCTGGTCACGGCAGGAGTCTGAGGTGATCGACCACGGCTGGCTCGCCAGCCCGCCCCCGCCGACCTGTCAGAGCCCGGATGCAGAATCAGCGCAGCCACCCGCCGAACCGCCGAACCCGGAGATCCCTGTGCCGATCACCAACAACGCTATGGCCGACTACGCGTTCCTGGCCGAACTGTACGAGGACGACTACTTCCCGGACCACGTCGTCGACAAGGGCAAAGCGGTCCTGATCCGGCTGTGCGAACGCCTGGAAGCCGACCGCCCCGCCGACCTGGACGCGCTCTACGCACTGACCCAGGCCGCAGCGGAGGAGTTCAACGCTCTGGAGCCCGAATTCGAGGCCGCCGGCAGCGAAATCGAGACCGTCGCCCGCGAGGAGATCTGCGGCGACGTGTACAACATCGCCGTCGCCTACGGCTTCGCGAACGCCGACCACGAGAGGCTGACGCATTTGCGGAACTGGTAGCACCGGCGCGCGCCGCCTACGAAATGTCCCAGATGTCGTAGGCATGCATCGCCGGGGGAGTGGCCCCAGCACCAGCCCCGTCCGCCGGCCGTCCCACACCCGGGCAGCCCTCCCGTGCCGCCCGACGGCGATCACCCGCGTATCGTCGGCTTCATGACTCGAGGCTCGATCGGCCTGGACGACGCGCTCCAGGACTACGTCGTGAACCACAGCACCGCGCTCGACGCCGTCCAGCAGGCGCTGGTCGCCCGGACCACCGAGCTCGGCTCGCCATCCGGGATGCAGATCGGCGCCGAGGAAGCGCAACTGCTCACGCTGCTGGTGCGACTCACCAACGCCCGGCACGCCGTGGAGGTGGGCACCTTCACCGGCTTCTCCGCCATCGCCATCGCGCGCGGGCTCGCCCCCGGCGGCCGACTGCTGTGCTGCGACGTCAGCGAGGAATGGACAAGCATCGGACGGGCCGCGTGGAAGGAAGCCGGCATCGAGGACCGGATCGAGCTGCGGCTGGCCCCGGCCGCCGAAACCCTCAAGGCACTGCCGAACGAGGAATACATCGACTTCGCGTTCATCGACGCCGACAAACCGTCCTACTGGACGTACTACAGCGAACTCGTGCCGCGGCTGCGCAGCGGGGGAGTGATCGCCGTGGACAACGTACTGTGGAGCGGCCGCGTCGTCGACGTCGACCCGACAGAGGAGTCCACACGCCTGATGAAGGACTTCAACGACAAGGTGGTCCAGGACGAGCGCGTCGACGTCGTCATGTTGCCCGTCGGCGACGGCGTTTCCCTGATTTACAAGCGGTAGGTGCGGGATCGGTGCATCAGGACGCGTAATCAGCATTACACGACAGGGCTTTGGGGTGGTCCGCGACGTTGTCAGAACCGTTCTGGGCGGTGCGCTGTGATCGACGACTATTCCGGCGCGCGCCAGAACGGCTCTGGCAGAAGTCGGCACCTAGCCGAGTTGCACGGATGCGACCGACCCGACGCATGAATGATCCATTGGCCGGGCGGCGATCCGCGCACAGATGATCTAGAGAGCGAGTTCCTGGAGATCTCCAGCTTTCTCCAGTTCTCCAGGAAGCAACGTGCGTGAAGACCGCACCCCGAAACGGCCCCAGCACCCCCTCTCAACCCCCTCCCACGATTGCCCGATAATGTACATTATGTAAAGTTGGCCACTTCCCCACGAGGCCCTCACACGGGGACCCGGCCCCGCTGCGAGCGGCACAGCCCCTGGCCAGCTTCAGTCAAGTTGTAGCCCACCAGTGAGATCATCGCGGGCATGGCCACTCCTCATCTCGCCCGGGCACAGCTCGAAAGCATCGTGGCCTCATTGCGCGGTCTACGCATCACGAGAGTCGAGTACGCCTTGATGACCGGCGCCGACGAACTCGGCCACGAACCGTTGACCTGGGACTACGACGCATGGCACGAGCCAACCCACGGCTGCCAGCTCACCACCGACGCCGGCGTCTTCACCTTCATTTGGGGCAGCACGTTCGGCTGCTACGGCCTGGAGGTCTTCGATCGGAGCATCGGTGAGTTCATCATCAACATCGGTGAGCCATGGGGCCCCATCGTTTTGCCGGTCGGCGACCATCCCCGCTGGCAGCGCCTACTCGGCCGGGAGATCGTCAACACTGAGCTGGCCTGGGTGGACTGGAGCTCAGGAGCCGCCACTCCCTGCTGGGTCCGCCTCGACCTGGCCGCCGAACAACAGGAAGGCGCGTCGGAGTCCGTTTGGATCGCCGCCGGACGCTGGGATCGCGACCGGTTCCTGTTCGCCACCGACGACGTGACGACCGTCTTCGACCACGGAGAAGCGACCCGCACAGGCATCATGAAATAGCCATCGCACGCTACGCATCTGGCCTACGGTCTTGCCTGGCTTCGGCCCGCTCAGTTGAGCTCCTCACCGCCAGAGGTGGTGAGCGTCACCGAGCGCTCGTATCCCTTGGGGTTCGTTCCGCCCCGACGGGGTTGTGATCGGGATCGGTGCGCAGCACCAGCCAGTAGACGCCGCACGCGGCGAGGCCGAGGACGAGAAGTGACGGGCCGACTGCCTGTGCGCCGACTGCTGCGATGACCAGCCCGACGCCCGCCGGCAACACGGCACCTCCGATCGCAGAGGCTGCGACCTGCAGGCCGATTGTTGTGGCGAGGGCACCAGAGCGAACGCGGTCGCCGGCGGTAAGCGTGAGGAGAGGGAAGAGAGGCGCGGTCGCAAGCCCCAAGAGCATCATCCCGGTCACTGCGACGGGCGCCGGAGCAGGCAGCGCGGTCAGCAGCGCACCCAGCGGCACTGCGGTGATCGCCCCAGCCAAGACCCGGGAGGGGCCGAGCCGTGAGGCCAGCGGACCGAGCAGCATCCGACCGGTGAACATCATCGCCCAGTACGCGGCGACGGCGATACCCGCCGCCGTCTGCGGCAGGCCGCGCCCCGCGGTGAGGAACGCATACCCCCAGACGCCCGCGGTCGATTCGATGCCGTCCTCCGCGGCCATGAACACCACCCCCGCCACCACGGCTCGCGACCAGCGTGGCGGCTGCGCACCAGCAGCGGCTGAGGGCGATGTCTCAGGGGCCGGGCCTGAGGGGGCCGGGCACTCCCACGAATGACGCGTCAACGTGAGAAGAGCTCCCACCCCCGCGATGACACCCGCCATGAGTCCGAGGGCGCCGCGCCAACCGGTGCCGCCAGTCAGCAGCACGGTGACCAGCAACGGCCCGAGGACCGCGCCCAATCCGTAAGCGGCATGCATCCAGGTGATGTTCCGGGCGCTGAAATACCTGGCCGCATACACGTTAAGCGTGGTGTCGATCGTTCCGAAGCCCAGCCCGAAGACCGCCGCGCCGACGGCAACAACCCACAGCGCGGGGGCCAAGGACTCCAGGGCCAATGCGGCGCTGATCGCCATGGTGCCGAGGACCAGAAGCGACCCCGGCGACGTCCGGGCCAGCAGGCGTCCGGTCGCAGCGCTGGACAGGGCCGAAGCAGCGACTCCGGCAGCGAGCACAACCCCGAGCGTCCCCGTGGACCGGTGGAGGGTGACGCGCATCGATGGCCACAACTGTCCCAGGGTGGACCCGGGCAGCGCCGTGCTCAGATAAATAAGACAGCACAGAACAAAGCAAGACACGATCGTGCCCTTCGAGGGATGGTGCCGTGCTTCCGGATCAGCACGCGATGACAGGTCTATGAGTCAGCGCGTGCGTGCTTGCCGGGCACCCCAACTCCTCGGAGGATCTTCACGGCGCCGAGGTTAACGACGAACCGGGCACTGCGCCAGCGCATTTCGGGGATGAACCAACGGATCGGATCGCCAGAGAACGGGCAATCGGGGGCAGATTCAAGGGGACCGCGGACCCGATAATCGCAGCATGCTCATACGCCACCGAAATCCCCGCGCCCCGGTGACTTCCAGACCGCCGCGGGCGTCCTGTCCCCGGCGTCTGATTCGATAGATCAGTGGCCGCCCCCAAACCGTTCACCCCGATCTCCGTTGCCGAAGCCGTCCACCGCTATCGCGACACCCTGCACCTGCGCGTGGCCACCGGGGCGCTGTCCCCGGCCACGCGCGACGCGTACTGCCGGGACCTCACCGAGGCCGCCACGCTGCTCGGTCTGGACAAGGCCCTCGATGACGTCGAAGCCGAAGACATCGAATACGCCCTGGTGCGCATCGCCAACGCCCCGGACCGTCGCTACACCCGCAGCCGGAAGGCCGGGCCCGGCGGTGAGCCGGCGCCGGGGCGCGGCCTGCAGGCCCGGGCGCGCTGGACCGCTGCGGTGCGCGGCCTGTTCGGTTGGGCCGCCGAGCAGGGCTATGTCCGCGCCGACCCGATGCCGAACGTCTCGCGCGTCCGCGTGCCCACCCGCGCCGTCGGCGCGCGGGTGGGCCTGACTGTGGAGCAGGCGCAGGCGTTGCAGGAGACGCCGCAGCTGGCGGCCTCGACGAAGGAGCTGCGGGCCGATCAGCGGCTGACGTTCCGTGACGAGGTGATCCTGCGGCTGCTGACCGAGACCGGGCCGCGGGTGGCGGAGTTGTGCGCGGCGAACCTGGACGACGTTCGCCAGCACGAGCTGACCGGGATGCCGGTGCTGCGGATCCGCAGCGGCAAGGGCGGCCGCAGCCGCGACGTGCCGATGTCGGAGACGCTGGTGGCGCTGCTCGGGGAGTACCAGCAGCACGAGCGCCCCGCTCCCCCGGCCTCCGACCCCGAGCCGGACCGCGCCGATGCGGCGCGCGCCCTGGTGGTCACGATCCGTGGCCGCCGGATGACGGCGCGGGACGTGCAGCGGATGGTGGCGCGCCGGGTGAAGCAGATGCCGGCGGACCTGCGGCGCGCGGTGACGCCGCACGGCCTGCGGCACACCGCGGCCACGGTGCTGCTGCGGCAGGCCGGCGCCGACGTGGGCACGGTCGCGGACATCCTGGGCCACTCCGACGTCGGCACGACCTCGGTGTATCTGGATCCGTCGGCGTCGGCCGCGGCGGAGGCGTTGCAGCGCTCTCCGCTGGCTCAGTGAGTCAGTGAGCGGAGTGAACGCAATGAGCGGGGTGCGCCGTCAGCAGATCGCCTACCGGGTCCACTACCGGACCGGCTACCGGATCGCCGCCCCCGATATCGTCCGCGCGATCACCAGCCGCTGGATCTCGCTCGTCCCCTCGAAGATCGTGTAGATCGCCGAGTCACGGTGCATCCGCTCCACCGGGTACTCCCGCGTGAAGCCGTTGCCGCCGAGGATCTGGATGGCCTCGGCGGTGACCTTCTTGCAGGTCTCGGAGGCGAACAGCTTCGACATGGACCCCTCGGCCGACTCGAAGGTCTTGCCGTTGCGGGCCATCCAGGCCGCGCGCCACACCAGCAGGCGGGAGGCGTCCACGGAGGTCTTCATGTCGGCGAGTTTGAACGCGACGGCCTGGTTCTCCACGATCGGTTTGCCGAACTGCACGCGGGTCTTGGCGTACTCCAGGGAGTACTCGTACGCGGCGCGCGCGATGCCCACGGCCATGGCGCCGACGGCGGGGCGGGAGGCTTCGAACGTCGCCATGGAGGCGTTGCCGCGGCTGGACTTGCCTTCGCGGGCGCGCGCCAGGCGGGCGTCGAGCTTCTCCTTGCCGCCGAGCAGGCAGGCCCCGGGGAGGCGGACGTCGTCCAGGACGACTTCGGCGGTGTGCGAGGCGCGGATGCCGTGCTTCTTGAACTTCTGGCCCTGGGCCATGCCGGGGGTGTTCGGCGGGATGATGAAGGAGGCGTGGCCTCGGGTGCCCAGGGCGGGGTCGACGGTGGCGACGACGACGTGGACGTTGGCGATGCCGCCGTTGGTGGCCCAGGTCTTGGTGCCGTTCAGGACCCACTCGTCCTTGGCCTGGTCGTAGACGGCGCGGGTGCGCATGGCGCCGACGTCGGAGCCGGCGTCGGGCTCGGAGGAGCAGAACGCGCCGAGTTTGACGTCGTCGGGGGTGCCGAACATCTGCGGGACCCATTCGCCGACCTGGTCGGGGGTGCCGTTGGAGACCACGGACACGGCGGCCAGGCCGGTGCCGGACAGGGCCAGGCCGATGCCGGCGTCGCCCCAGAACATCTCCTCCATGGCGATCGGGATACCGAGGCCGGACTCGTCGAACCACTGGTTGGCGTAGAAGTCGAGCGAGTACAGGCCGGCCTTGGCCGCCTCCTGCAGGATCGGCCAGGGCGTCTCCTCCCGCTCGTCCCATTCGGCGGCGGCGGGCCGGATGACGTCGGCGGCGAATCCGTGGATCCAGTCCCGCAGCTCGATCTGGTCCTCGGTCAAATCCAGGGAGAACCCGGTCATCGTCTCGTTCACTGTCCTTCGGGTCTGGAGGGCGCTACCGATGGGTAACCTCGGTCGCCGCTAGTGTGTTACCGGCGGTAACTTCTGTCAAGATGACGACCACACCCGGAGGAAGGGACCCGATGGCGACCGACGCAGACCAGGCACGGGCATCCCGCCGAGGACCCCGCCGCACCAGGGAGTACCTCCTGGACGCGGCCGAGCGCGTGGTGCTGCGCGAGGGCCCGTCGGCGTCGATGAACGCGATCGCGGCCGAGGCCGGCATCTCCAAGCCGATCCTGTACCGGCACTTCGGCGACAAAGCCGGCCTGTACGTCGCCCTGGCCGACCGGCACATCGAGACCCTGCTGGCCCTGCTGCGCGAAGCCCTGACCAGGCCTGCGACCCGGCGCGAACGCACCGAGGCCGCGATCGACGCCTGGCTGCGCCTGGTCGAGGGCAACCCGGCGCTCTACCGGTTCCTGGTACACCGCGGCCAGGCCGAGGAACCAGAGGTCCGCGACCGCGTCGCGATGTTCCAACGCCGGCTCGGCGACGCCCTGGCCATAGGTATCGCCGCCGAGCTCGGACTGCCGGAGGACCAGTGGCCGCGCGCACAAGCCTGGGCCCACGGCATCGTCGGCATGGTGCAGGCCGCCAGCGACTGGTGGCTCGACGAGCAACCCTTCGGTCGCGAAGACCTCACACGGCACCTGGCCGACCTGATCGACGGCGCCTACGCCCACGCCTAGGCAGCCGCGAGCCATACGTAGGTCAGGCGTAGATCCCCGCCTAGACACTTACCTGCCCACACCCCGGGGCACGCCGCGCCACAACCGGCCTTCTCCCCTGCTGACAGCGCGAAACGGCGCCGCCCGCGGCCGCCGGCGGACCCGGCGCGCGCCGTCGACGGACCAATAATTTCCTTCAGAAACTCTTCAGAGAACTCAACCCCGCAGCGGGCTGAGGCGTCCCCTGGGCGTGAACGTTTCGGGTCCTGATCCTCAAAACCTCCTCCGCGGCACCGGCCTGCGGCTCGACCGCGGTATATCCCGGCGGCTGATGCTGAGCGCCGGCGGAATCATGTTGCTGAGTGCCTGCTCTTCGAACAGTGACAAGTCGGCTACAGCCGGTGCGACCTCCTCCGGCACGCCCGACCCCCGCTCGAAGCCCGCCGGCGGCGCGCCGTTCCCCGGCCAGAACCCCAGCGGCGACCCCTCCAGCGCCCAGGGCGACTCGCACACCAACACCTCCGCGCCGCCGGACAACACCCCGCCGGCCGGCGCCCCCGGGCAGGACCCGCCCCCTGCGGCCGGCACCCCGCAGTTCTATGTGCACGAAGGTGACAAGGCGATAGCCCTGACCATCGACGACGGCCCCAGCTCCAAATACACCCCGCAGGTGTTGGCGCTGCTGGCGCAGTACAAGATCCCGGCGACCTTCTGCATGATCGGCCAGAACGCCGACAAGCACGCCTCCCTCGTGGCCGAAGTCAGTGCCGCCGGGCACCTGGTCGCCAACCACACCTGGACCCACCCGAACCTGTCGAAGATGACCGCCGCGCAGGTCACCGCGGAGATCGAGCGAACCACCGACGCCATCACCAAAGGCGGCGCCAAGCAGCCGGTGCTGTTCCGCGCCCCCGGCGGCAACTGGTCCCCCACCGTGTTCCAGGTGTGTACGCAGCTGGGTCTGCGGCCGCTGGACTGGTCGGTGGACCCGCGCGACTGGTCCCGTCCCGGCGCCGACCACATCGTGTCGACCGTCATGGGACACACCAAGACCGGCTCGATCATCCTGGAACACGACGGCGGCGGCGACCGTTCCCAGACAGTCGCCGCGCTGCAACAGTTCCTGCCGAAGCTGCTTGAGGCCGGCTACCACTTCGTCCAGCCCTGAGCCGCGCCGACCGGCCAACTAGGGTTAGGCGTCGCGTCGCCGCACCGCGACGAACGCGGCGCCCACACTCAGCACCACGTACCCGGCCAGGATCGCGAACGCCACCGGCACCGACGGCAGCACCCTCCCAGGCGGCGGCGAGTTGATACCGGAGATGCTCTGGAACACCAACGGCAGCGACGCCTTCGCCACCGTGTCCCCGAGCGCCCCCAGCAGCAGCCGCGCCACGAAGTACAGGCCCAGGAACGCCGCCACCGCCCCGGCGGTGCGCCGGATCACGAACCCCAGACCCAGCCCGGTCAGCGACGAGGACGCCAGGAACCACCCCGAACCGACGACGGCGCGCGCCACGTGCGGGTGGGTCAGCGTCACCTGCTTGCCGGTGGAGGCGATGAGGTGCTGCCCGACTTCGAACACGGTGAAGGCCATCGCCTCGCCGAGCGCCAGAGTGAGGCCGCCGACGACGAGGATCTTCGCGGTGACCACGTGGGCGCGGCGCGGGGTGGCGGTGAAGGTGGTGCGGATCAGGCCCGTGCCGTATTCGCTGCTGGCGGTGAGCACGCCGAGGGTGCCCAGGGCCAGGACCGCCAGGTCGAAGGTGCCGGCGTAGCCGGCCCGGACCGGGTCGTAGGAGGCCCGCTCGCCCGGCGTCCACTTCGGCCAGTCGTGGGCGGTGGCGTGGTAGCCGATCAGCGCGAACGCCAGGGTCGCGGCCACCGCGGCGCACGCGGTCAGCCACGTGGAGCGCAGCGTCGTGATCTTGATCCATTCGGCGTGCAGGGCGCGGCCGGTGGTGGGGGCGGTCATCGCTGGTGGTTCCCTTCCTCGGTGAGGTGCTCGGCCGGGTGTTCGGTGAGGTGTCCGGTGGGATATCCGGCGCGGTTCTGGTCGTCGCGGAAGTCGACGACGCCTTCGGTGGCCTGCAGGTACGCCTCCTCCAGCGACGCGCGCCGCACAGTGAGTTCGTGTACGCCGATGCCGTGCGCCGCCGCGGTGTCGCCGATGGCGGCCGGTTCCAGGCCGGCTACGATCAGCGCGCCGTCCGGCTCGACGCTGACCGTGGCTGTGCGAAGTGCTGCGGCCAGGGCGGTCGGGTCCGAGGCTCGGACCAGCACGTCGGTGCGGGAGTTGGCGGCGAGGAACTCGGCGGTGCTGCTCTCGGCGACCAGCCGGCCCCGGCCGATGATGACCAGGTGGTCCGCGGTCAGCGCCATCTCCGTCAGCAGGTGTGAGGACACGAACACCGTGCGGCCTTCGGCGGCCAGTTCCTTCAGCAGCCCGCGCATCCAGTGCACCCCTTCGGGGTCCAGGCCGTTGACCGGCTCGTCCAGGATCAGCACCGGCGGATCCCCGAGCAGCGCCGCGGCCAGGCCCAGGCGCTGCTTCATGCCCAGGGAGAACCCTCCGACGCGGCGCCGGGCCACCTCGGTCAAGCCCGTGCGGGCCAGCACCTCGCCGATCCGCGCGGTACCGAGGCCGTTGCTGGCCGCCAGCACCCGCAGATGCGCCAGCGCCGAGCGGGCCGGGTGCACGGCGTTCGCGTCCAGCAGCGCCCCGACCTCCCGCAGCGGATGCTGCAGCTCGCCATAGGGCCGGCCGTCCACGAACGCGGCGCCGGCATCGGGGGCGTCCAGGCCCAGGATCATCCGCATCGTCGTGGACTTCCCGGCGCCGTTCGGCCCCAGGAACCCGGTGACCCGGCCGGGCCGGACGGTGAACGACAGCGCGTCGACGGCGACGGCGCCGCCGAAGCGTTTCGTGAGTTCGCAGGCTTCGATGGTCATGACCGCAAGGCTGCCCGCCGGGCATCCTCCGGTCTTCGGACCACAGGCGGAATTCCCACTGCCGCGTCACCGGCGGGTACGACCGTGGTCATACGCCCCCGGGCCGATGACCGGTGATCAGCACCCTGGCTAGCCTGGAGTCATGCGAACCCAACCTCCGGTGCCCGGTCAGCGGGCCTGGGTGGTGTTCGACGTGGTGTCCGCCACGGCGGTGACCACGCTGATCGCCGTCCAGAGCGTGCTCAACTGGCACCGCCAGGACTGGTCCCGGTACGGCTACCCCGCTCCGACCGCCGTCCAGGTCACGGTCGTGCTCGCCGGGGTGGTCGTCTGCGGCGCCGCACTGGCCGCCCGGCGCTGGCGCCCGCTGCTGTCCGCGGCCGCGGCGCTGGCCGCCTGGGTGGTGATGCTCGCCGTCGCCTGGCCGCTGGCGACCCTCAGCCTGAGCAGCTTCGGGCTGGTCAGCACCCTGCTGCTGTACTCGGTGGCGGTCACCGAGCCGCTGCCGGTGACGCTGGTGACCCTGGCCGTGCTGTACGCCGCCGACACCGCCACCGTCGCCGCCTCCCACCACAAGGGCATTAACCTCGGCGCGACCGGCCTGACTCTGGTACTGGCCTGCTGCCTCGGGGTCGGTGTGGCCCGCTACCGGGACATCGGCGCCCGGCTGCGCGAGCAACAGGACGCCGCGGCGCGCGCCGAGCTGGACCGGGAGCGGGTGCGGCTGGCCCGGGAACTGCACGACGTGCTCGCGCACAGCATGAGCGTGGTGAACGTGCAGGCCGGCTACGGCCGGTTCGCCATCGGCCGCGACCCGGCGGTGGCCGAGGCGGCCCTGGCCGCGATCCAGGAGGTGAGCCGCGAGGCCATGGTGGAGATGCGCGGGATGCTGACAGTGCTGCGCGACGGCGGCGAGGCCGCGGCGCTGGCGCCGGCCCCGCGGCTGGCCGACGTGCCCCGGCTCGTCGCCACCTGCGCCGAGGCCGGAGTGACGGTGCGGGTGCGGACCCGCGGACAGGTGCGGGAGCTGCCGGACGGGCTGGAGCTGGCGGCGTTCCGGATCGTGCAGGAGGCGTTGACGAACGTGGTGAAGCACGCGCACACCCGCTCGGCGCGGGTGCTGCTGGAGTATCAGGACACGGCGCTGGTCGTGGAGGTCACCGACGCCGGACGCGGCGGGCCGGCCCCTGCGGTCGGCGGCGGCGGCTCCGGTGGCGGCGCGCCCGGCACGACCAGCGCGGTCGCCGGGGGTGGTGGCGGCGGGCATGGGCTGGCGGGGATCGCCGAGCGGGTCGGGCTGTATGAGGGGACGGTCGAGGCCGGCCCGTTGACCGGCGGCGGCTGGCGGGTCCGGGCGGTGCTGCCGTGCTCGACGGCGGCTCCTTCGTCAGAGACAGCGGCATCGGCGTCGGCGTCGTCCGCGACGAACGAGCCGGCGTGGGCGGCGTCGTGACCGCACCGATCACCGTCCTGGTCGCCGACGACCAAGCCCTGGTCCGCGCCGGCTTCGCCGGCATCGTCACGATGGCCGACGGATTCCAGGTCGTCGCGCAGGCCTGCGACGGTGCCCAGGCGGTCGCCGCGGCGCGCGCCGTGTGCCCGGACGTGGTGCTGATGGATGTGCGGATGCCGGGCATGGACGGGTTGGAGGCGACCCGGCTCATCACCGCGACCGGTCCGTCGCGGGTTCTGATCCTGACCACGTTCGACCTCGACGATTACGTGTTCGGGGCGTTGCGTGCCGGGGCGAGCGGGTTCCTGTTGAAGGACACGCCTCCGGAGGGTTTGCTGTCGGCGATCGAGGTGGTGGCCGGCGGGGAGGCGTTGTTGGCGCCGACGGCGACGCGGCGGCTGATTCAGGCCTTCACGCGGCTGCCGGAACCGGCGCCGGTGACGTCGCGTGCGGCTGACCGTCTGCGGTCGCTGCTCACGGCTCGCGAGCTTGAGGTTCTCACGCTGATCGCCGCCGGTTCCACCAATACCGAGATCGCCGAGCAGCTCACGGTCTCCACCGGCACGGTCAAGACGCACGTCGGGCACCTGCTGGCCAAGCTCGACGCGCGGGATCGGGTGCAGCTGGTGCTTCAGGCGTTCCGGGGCGGGCTGGCGTAGCGGGGCGGTGGTTGAGATGGTGGGGGCCGGTACTTGGTGGACGGGGAGGGTTCCGGGGTGGGGATGGTTCGGGGGAAGCGTGCGTTCACGGCCGCTGCGGCGGCGTTGGCAGCGGTGGCGATGTCTGCTGCGGGGTGCGGCGGCTCAAGCTCGCATCCTGCGGCCAGACCCGGTGGCACGTCCCGGGCCGCGACGTCCACGTCGGCGCCGTCGGCGAGCGCCCCTGCCGCCGGTAGCCAGTGGTCGGCGGGCCGTTCGCATCCGGTGGCCGACGACATGTACCCGCAGTACGGCGACCCGGCGACCGACGTCCTGCACTACGGCCTGGACCTGAAATGGGACCCGACCGCGACGGTGCTGACCGGCACCGCGACGCTGGCGGTGCGGGCCGCCGCGCCCACCAGCCGCTTCGTCCTCGACCTGGCCGCCGGGATGAGCGTCGGCCAGGTGAGCGTGGACGGCGCGCCGGTCGCCGGCACGCACGACGGCGACCATCTCACCGTCCCGGTCGGGCGGCAGATCGCCGCTGACAGCACCGTGACCGTGGTCGTCACGTACCACGGCACCCCGCATCTGGTGCCGGCGCCGGTGACGCGCCCTGACATATCCGGGCTCGGCGCGCAGGTCGGCGCAGACGGCGGGGTGTGGGCGCAGCAGGAGCCTTATGGGGCGTTCACGTGGTACCCGTGCAACGATCAGCCTTCGGACAAGGCGCTGTACGACGTGTCCATCACCGTCCCGGACGGCTGGGCCGGGGTGAGCGGCGGCGCGTTCGGCGGCCGGACCGAGTCCGGCGGCCACGGCGTCTACCACTGGCACCAGCCGAACCCGGTCGCGACGTATCTGGTGGCGTTCTCCATCGACCGGTACCAGGAGGACACCGCCACCGGCCCGCACGGCATCCCCCTGACGTTCTGGTACCTGCCCGCCGACGCCGACGCGGTACACAAGCTGACGGCGCAGGTGCCGGGGATGATCTCGTTCCTGGAGCAGCGGTTCGGGCCGTACCCGTTCCCGACCGCCGGGGTGCTGTTCCCCCCGGACATGGTCGGCATGGAAACCCAGACCATGATCACCTTCGGTCCGGGCGGCCCGCCGGCGGACCTGCTCCACGAGTTCGCACACCAGTGGTTCGGCGACGCGGTGACCCCGACGACCTGGTCGGGGCTGTGGCTGAACGAGGGCTTCGCGATGTACGCGCAGTTCCTGTGGCAGGCCGCGCACCCCAGCCCCAGCCCCGGTCCCGGCGGGCCGCCGGCGACCACGGCGACCACGGTCGACGCGGTCCTGCAGGCCGTAGCGGCACCGGAGGACCAGGCCCTGCGCGGCCGCGACGGCCCGCCCGGACACCCCCTGCCGACGCACTTCGCCTCGCCGAACGTCTACTACAGCCCGGCACTGATGCTGAACGGCATCCGCCACGCCGTCGGCGACCCGGCGTTCTACCAGCTCCTGAACGACTGGGCGCACCAGCACGCCGGCATCAACCAGGACCGTGCCGCGTTCGTGGCGTTCGTCAACGCCCGGACCGGCCGGGACTTCACGGCGTACATCAACGCCTGGCTGGACTCCCCGACGACGCCGACGATCCAGCCGCCGGGGCCTGCGGGCGCCTGAGGACCGAGAGAAGAGCATCAGTGCGCAGCATCCATGTCGTCGCCCACCCGGAAGCCACCCACCACGTCGAGAAGGTCGTCGGCGGCTGGCACGACTCGCAGCTGACCCCGGCCGGTCGTGCGGCGGCGGTCCGGATCGCCCGGACGCTGCGCGACCAGATCCCGGCCGGCGCCGACGTGGAGCTGTTCTCCTCGGATCTGCTGCGTACCAGCCAGACCGCCGACGAGGTGGCGCGGGAGTTCGGGATCGAGCCGATCCTGGACCCCAGGCTGCGGGAGAAGTCATACGGACAGGCCGAGGGCCGGCCACAGCAGTGGCTGGATGAGCGGTTCATCCCGGCGCCGGCCGACGGGGACCGCATGGGGCATTACGAGGGGATTCCGGGCTCTGAGACCCGGGGAGAGTGCGCGAAGCGGGTCTGCGCGGCGATGGAGGAGATCCTGGCGCGCGACTGCGAGTACCAGATCATCGTGACCCACGGCTTCGCGGCGACGTTCGTCCTCACGACCTGGATCAAGATGCCCTACGAGGCGCTGGGCTCGGTCGGGTTCCTCACGCCGTCGGGCAGCATCACCACCCTGCGCGAGGACGACTTCTACCACAACCGCCGGATCGTCAGCCTCGGCGACCTGCGCCACCTCAACCCCCAGGCGGCACTTGCGGCCGGTGGCGCCCCCTGAACGCCAGTCGGGGACGCCACCGGCAGATCAGGTTCAGCAGAACGAGCCGGTGAGCACCTGGTTGTTGAGCGCGTTCCAGGTGTTCGGGCCGATGATGCCGTTGGGGTTGGTGGCGCCCATGCAGTGGATCTGGAAGTTCTTGACCGCGGCCTCGGTGTTCTGGCCGAAGTCGCCGTCCTCGGTCAGGCCGTTGTACGAGCCGTTGCCATAGTTGGTGGAGTGGCCGTAGGCGTACGCGAAGTTGAGCTCGCACTGCGCCTGCCGCACCGCGTCGCCCTGGCTGCCGACGTACAGCTGCGGCTGGCTGTTCGTGTACATGCAGAAGCCGCCGATGTCCTCGGCGTGCGCCGGCACAGCGGTGACCATCGTGGCGCCGCCGACGGCGAGCACACCGACGACGGCCGCGATCAGGCGGCGGCGGAGCGGCTGGGTGAGGGAGCGATCTGCCATCGTTCTGTTCCCTTCGGGAGGACGCTGTCCCGTGCGACGATGCCGCAGGGGCGTGGCAGATCCGTGCGACGGCTGTGGCAGTCGCGTGGCATCAGCCGGCCGCGCGGGGAGGGCAACGAGGCCGCGGCCGGCAGCCTGCCGGCCGCAACGTGTTTCCCGCCTCAGAACCCGAACTCGGCCCGGATCGCGTCCCCGTGCTCGTCCAGCTCCGGCGCCGCCGGCCGCACCACCGGATCCGGATACCCGGCCATCTTCACCACCTGCCCCGGCAGCTCCAGGCCGCCGGCGGTGATCCGCATCCGCCGCGCCTCGGTCTGCACGTCCGTCATCGCCTGCCCGATGTCGTTCACCGGCGCGCACGGCACCTTCGCCGCCTCCAGCCGCGCCAGCCAGTTCGCGCAGGTGTCGGCGGCCAGCAGTTCCTCGATGACCGCGGTCAGCACCAGCCGGTTCGCCGAGCGCGCCGCGTTCTGCGCAAACTGCGGATTCTGCGCCAGCTCCGGTGCCCCGAGCGCGGCGGCGAACGCGACGAACAGTGCGTCGTTGCCGACGCACACCACGATCTGGCCGTCAGCGGCGGCGAACGCCCCGAACGGTGCGATGTTCGGGTGGTGCGAGCCGATGCGGTGCGGCACGGTCCGGTCGGCGAGCCAGGCCAGTGCGTTGCCCTCCAGGAACGACACGGTCGCGTCGAACATGGCGATGTCCACGTGCGTGCCGCGGCCGTGGATGCCGCGGCCGACCAGCGCCGCCATCACCGCCCCGAACGTGTAGACGCCGGCCGACAGGTCCGACACCGACGCACCGGACTTCACCGGCGGCCCGTCCGGCTCCCCGGTCACCGACATCAGGCCGCTGCGGGCCTGGATGACGGCGTCGTACGCGGGCTCCCCGGAGCGGGGCCCGGTCGCGCCGTACCCGGACACCGAGGCGTACACCAGCCGCGGGTTGCGCTCCCGCAGCGCGGCGGGCCCCAACCCGAGCCGGTCCATCACGCCGGGCCGGAAGTTCTCCACCAGCACGTCGGCCCGCTCGGCGAGCGCCGCCACCTGCTCCGGATGCTTCTTCAGGTCGACGGCCACCGACTGCTTGCCGCGGTTGACGCGCGCGAAGTACATCGAGCGCCCGTCGGCGGCGAAGGGCCCGTAGCGCCGGGAGTCGTCCCCGGTCGCCGGATGCTCCACCTTGATCACCCGGGCCCCGAGATCGGCCATGATCATCGTGGCGAACGGTCCGGCCAGCACCCGCGTCAGGTCGACGACCAGCAGCCCGGCCAGCGGCCCGGTCCGGGACGGGTCGTCGGCGGGAAGGTCGGCAGGAAAGTCGGCGTCAGGGTGCACGGCGGTCATGAACGATCAGCGTGGCACGCCCGGAACCGCTCGTCGATATGACACGGCTATCGCGCCGCTCACAGCCTTCGGCAAACGTTGCCGTACCGGGCTCGGACAGGCGCGCGCCGTCTCAGTCCTCGACGACCCCCACCCAAGCCCCCGCATCCCCCGGCTGCCCGCTGAAGTCGTACCGGACCCCGCCGGCCCGCAGCCCGACGAGCGTCACCGACGTGGTCCCCCAGGTCCGCTCCCCGAACTCCCGCCGCACCAGCAGCGCCCGGTCGTCCGCCGGGTCCAGGCCGTCGCCCTCCACCAGCGGCAGCCACGGCCCCCACGCCTGCTCGGTCGGCACCTTCGGCGCCGGCTCCGGCCGCGGCGCGGCCAGCAGCCGGGGCCGGAAGAAGTCCAGTCGCGCCTGCATCTCCTCGGTACCGGGCCCGTCCGTGGGGTCCGAACCCTCCAGCCCGCTGTTCACCACCACGTGCAGCCCGGCGCCCAACTCCCGCCGCTCGTGCCGCTCGCCGTTCCAGCTCAGCAGGAACACCGCCTCCAGCGTCGCGCAGATCAGGTGGAACGGGTCGTAGCGCGCGAAGTCCAGGCCGTCCACGGCCCCGGTCCCGGCGAACAGCAGCGGCAACTCGCCCCGCGACAGCCGCCCCGACTCCGGCGCCAGCGGCCCGCGGCCGTTCAGCACGCACGCCGCGCGCGGCACCGTCGGATCCACCGCCAGCCACGTCCCGGACGCCAGCAGGTCCTGGCCGCCGATCAGATCCGGACGCTCCGGCCAGTGCCGGCCCGGCGGGATCCACGGCCGGTCGTGGAACTCGTCACGCACACCGGCCAGCAGCACCGGGTACTCCGAGGCGGGATCGACACTCACGATCGCTGTACACACCCCCTCATCACAGCAGCCTGCGCCGTCCCGGTCGAACGCGGGGGCATGATGATCTCTACCAACCGTGTCGATCACGCTCCGCCACCACGGCGGAAACGGTGTGTAGCCGCACGCCAGAGCGGGTATCGGCGCTGCACAAGAACGTCCGCGAACGCCCGGTGAACACGCGCCGGACCAGCGGGGTGAAAGAGGAAGCGGGAGCCGCGATGACGCAGGAATCCGTGCCCATGGGCCGTCGGGCCGAGGCCGCCGCCGAGCCGGCGGCCGCAGGGGCCCGGACGGCACCGATTCCGCTGAAGGCCACCCACCCCACTTCTACGATGATCACATGGGGTGCGGTCGGCCTGGGCTACTCCCTGATCGCCGGCAGCTTCGCCCGCCTCACCGTCCCCGCCGAGATCGCCACCCTGCTCCCCGGCGCCGCCCTGGTCTGGTACGCGCTGCGCCCCACCACCGCGCGCTTCCCGCCCCCCGCCCCGTTCACCCGCCGCGACACCGTGGCCTGGGCCGCGGTCGGCGTCGCCTTCGGGATCTGGGAACTGTACGCCGCCGCCCGCGGCTCCACCCACGCCCACCCGACCCTGTCGATCCTCATGCGGCCGCTGATCGACCCGCCGCCGGCGCGCGCCGGCGGATACGTCGTGTGGCTGTTGACCGGGGTGTGGATGGTGCGCCGATGAGCCCGCGCGTGATCACCGCCGTCGGGTACGCCCTGATCGGCCTGGCCGCGCTGGCCGTGGAGGTCGTCGCGCGCCGCCCCGGCAGCCGGGTGCCGACGTTCGCGCAGCTGGTGCACACCGTGATGCGCGAGCGGTGGGGCCGGGTGGGGATGCTGCTGGTGTGGTGGTGGCTGGGGTTCCACTTCCTGTCCCGTTCCTGAACCGGGCACAAAAAGCCGGACGGGCCGTGACCCTGGTCCGAAGGTCGCGGCCCGCCCGAGTGTCGGTGTCGCTGGGGGAGCTTGTCCAACACGGTCCGGCTCGGTGAGCCGGCACACACATCAGACCGCGCCGAGGGCCCCTGGTGCCAGTGGGTACCGAAAGGATCAGCCTTCGGGGTGCAAGGAAGTCCTCTCCAGTTCCGCCGCGTGCCAGCCCGAAGTCCGCTCCTCAGAGTCTTGTCTCAGTCGCGGCCCGGCGCTGCGGCAGGCCCTGCGGCGGCCGATCAGCCCTTACCGCCGGGCCTGCCCTCACGCCGCCAGCGGCGCACCGCGCGCCAACAGATCCCTGATCCCGGCCGCGGGCAGCGCCCGGGAGAACAGCCAGCCCTGCCCGGTGTCGACACCGAGCCGCCGCACCGCCTCCAGCTGCCCTGCGGTCTCCACGCCCTCGGCGGTCACGGTGAGCCCGAGCGCGTGTCCGAGCGCCGTGACCGTGGCGATGATCTGCTCATCGGCGCCGCAGGGCCCTGTAGCGCCCGCCACCGGACCCGACCCGGATCCGTCACCGGCGCCGTTCACCGCGCCACCGACGCCGTTCGCCGACGTCAGCCCGGCCACGAACGTCCCGTCGATCTTCAGGATGTGCACCGGCAGCCGCCGCAGATGCGACAGGTTCGAATAGCCGGTCCCGAAGTCGTCGACCGCGATGGCCACACCCCGGTCTGCCAGGGCCCGCAGCGTCGCCTGCGCGGCGTCGTCGCCCGGCAGCAGCGCCGACTCGGTGATCTCCAGCCGCAGCCGCTGCGGCGCCAGCCCGGAGTCGGCCAGCGCGGACAGCACGTGCCCCATCAGCCGCGGGTCGCGGCACTGCCGCACCGCCACGTTCACCGACACCGGCGGCGCCGGCTGCCCCGGCGTGTCCGGCCACGTCGCCGCCGCCTGGCAGGCCTCGGCCAGGATCCGCCGGCCCAGCTCCACGATCAGCCCGGAGTCCTCGGCCAGCGCGATGAACCGGTCCGGCGGCACGATCCCGAACCGCGGGTGCCGCCAGCGCACCAGCGCCTCCACGCCGGTCACGGCGCCGTCGGCGAGGGACACGATCGGCTGGTACTCGCAGTAGAACTGCCCGGACTCCACGGCCGCCGGCAGGTCCGCGGCCAGCCGGTACCGGGCCACGTCGGCCCCGGCCCGCTCGGCGTCGAACAGCGTCCAGCGGTCCCGGCCCTCGCCCTTGGCCCAGTACAGCGCCAGGTCCGCCGCGCGCAGCAGGTCCTCCGGCGCCGACGCCGCGGCCAGGGCCTCGACCGCGCCGATCGACGCGGTCACCGTCAGGTCCCGGCCCTCGACCCGCAGCGGGTCCCGCAACGCCGCCAGCACCCGCTCGGCGACCCGGTCCACCATCGGCCGCCCCGAGGATGCCGACGGCCCCGAGGCCGAGGTCCCGCGCCGCGCCGCGCCCTCGGCGCCCGGCGGCAGCCCGGACTCCGCGCCCGGCACGCCCGGAGCGGCCCCGGCACCCGCAGCGCCGCCGGATCGGGAACCGGATCCGGGGACCGGGCCGTCGCCGTAATCCTGGAAGTCCTGGAAGTCCTGGAAGTCCTGAAGATCCGCGGGGTCCTGGTAACCCTTGTAGTCGACGAGCACCGCGAACTCATCCCCGCCGGTGCGCGCCAGCAGATGCCCGCCGGGCTCCAGCACCGCCCGCAGCCGGGCCGCCACCGCCGCCAGGAACCGGTCCCCGGCGCCGAACCCGAGCAGGGCGTTGATCTGCCGGAACCCGTCCAGGTCCAGGCTGCACAAACCGATCCGCTGCCCCGGGCGCGCCCGCGGGCCGGTGCGGGCCTCCAGCCACCGGCCCAGCATCGCCCGGTTCGGCAGCCCCGTGAGCTCGTCGGACCACGGCGCCGACGCCGACGACCGGGACGCGGCCGTCTCGGCGTGCACCGTGGACGAATTCTGACCGGACACCGCGACCACCTCCATCGCGGACCAGGACGTCTGGTTGGCCTGATCCGCACCGCCGCCGCCTGCACGGCTTCCGAACGACTACCGAGCGCGATCATAGGACCATCCGGGGGCGCTGTGACGGCGCACACACTCCCGGATCACCTGATCGTGGCCGTACTGTCACACTCCCACCGCACACTTCACGCCCGCACCGCGCCATCGGCGCGCCCCGGCGGCGCCACACCGCCACCGCGTCCGCGCCGAGTCCGCACCGGGCACGCGCCGGGCCACCGCCGGCGGGCTTCGGGCAGAATCAAACGCTGTGCAGATCACGCAGATCACCATTCGCGAAGCCCTTCCGGCCGAGTTGGCCGCCACCGGGGAGCTGACCGCCGCCGTCTACCGCGACGAGTCCCTGGCCGAGCCGACCTACCTGCCGCGTCTGCGCGACGCCGCCGCCCGGCACGCCGCGCCCGGAGCCTGGCAGCTGATAGCCGTGGACGCCGCCGGCCGCATCCTCGGCGCCGCGGTGTACACCGTGGCCGGCAGCGAGTTCGCCGACATCGCCGCCGGCGACGAGGCCGAGATCCGGATGCTCGCCACCGCCGGCTTCGCCCGCGGCCAAGGCGTCGGACAGGCACTGGTCCAGGACTGCGTGCGCCGCACCCGCGAAGCCGGACGGCCGGCGCTGGTGCTGTCGACGAAGCCGGAGATGACCGCCGCGCAGCGCCTGTACGCGCGCCTGGGTTTCCAGCGCACTCCCGAACGCGACTGGGAGTACGCCCCCGGCAAGGGCCTGCTGACGTTCCGGCTGGTGCTTGATTGAGTCCGGCATGCCTGCCCTGATATCCTGACCCCGTGAAGAGCTTCCCGTGTGCCAGCTGGCGTCCGTCCTAGGACGGTTCCCCAGCCACGCATGCCGACAGGCCGTCCGACGATCCGGACGGCCTTCGTTGTTCTCGCCCCGCGCACGGGGCCGGGCGGTCCGGACGCCGACGACGGCGGACCCCCGACCCGGTGAGATTCCCGCGAGGAGAACGACGATGACCATCACATTTGACGTACCCACCAATCCCTCCGACCAGCCGCGTGTTTTTCCCTCTGGTGACAGCGACGGCACACATTCGGTGTCAGCGAACCGCAACCTCGCCGACACAAACGGCACAAACGATGCCGACGGCACGCAGACCGACCCCGCGGCGTACCTGACCGAGGCCCAGCTGGCCGAGCACCTGATCGGCGACGCCCGCCAGATCAGGGTCCTGACCGGCGACCGCCCCACCGGCCCGCTGCACCTGGGCCACTACCTGGGCTCGCTGCGCAATCGGGTCCGGCTGCAGGACGCCGGCGCCGAGCTGTTCGTCCTGGTCGCCGACTACCAGGTGATCACCGACCGCGACGCCTCGGGCCGGATCGCCGACTTCGCCCTCGGCCTGGTCGCCGACTACCTGGCCGTCGGCTTGGACCCGGCCCGCAGCACCGTGTTCGCGCACTCCGCCGTCCCGGCGCTGAACCAGCTGCTGCTGCCGCTGATGTCCCTGATCTCCGTGCCGGAGCTGGAGCGCAACCCCACCACCAAGGCCGAGGCCGCCGCCTCCGGCCGCCCCGCGCTGTCCGCGCTGATGCTCACCTACCCGGTGCACCAGGCCGCCGACATCCTGTTCTGCCGCGCCGACCTGGTCCCGGTCGGCAAGGACCAGCTGCCGCACCTGGAGGTCACCCGTACCGTCGCGCGCCGGTTCAACACCCGCTACGCGCCGGTGTTCACCGAACCACGAGCCCTGATCTCCGACGCCCCGTCCGTGCTGGGCAGCGACGGGCACAAAATGAGCAAGAGCCACGGCAACACCATCCCGCTGCAGGCCACCGCTGACGAGACCGCCGCCATCATCAAGGGCTTCAAAACCGACGCCGACCGGCTGATCACCTTCGACCCCGCGCACCGCCCCGAGGTGTCGAACCTGCTGCTGATCACCGCGCTGTGCCGCGGCGAGGAGCCGGAGGCGGTGGCCGAGCAGATCGGCTCCGGCGGCGCCTCGGCGCTCAAGCGCGCCGCGACCGAGGCGGTGAACGAGCACCTGCGGCCGATCCGGGCCCGGCGCGAGCAGCTGGCGGGCGAGCGCGGATACCTGTCGGCGATCCTGCGGCGCGGCGCGGAGCGAGCCACCGTCGAGGCCGAGGCGACGCTGGCGCAGGTGCGGGAGGCGATGGGGATGGCGTACTGACTGCGTTCTGACTGCGTGCTGACGGCCGCTTCGGCGGCGCGCGCCACAGCGATCGAACGCATGTTCCGTTCGCTGTGGCGCGCGCCGGTCCGCGGCCGGCCACGCCAGCCACGACCGGACTACTCGGCAGGCGTCCCGCCGCCCCCGGTGTCAGCATCGGACTCATGAGGGCACGGCACGCATCCGAAGGCACCCAGGCCGGCACCCCTGTCGCCGAGGGCGGCCGCCGCGACTTCACCCGCCGCGTGATCGCGATCGTCCTGGTGATCGTGGCCCTGGTCGGCGGCTACTTCGCCGCCGCGGCGTACATCCCGCGCTGGTGGTCGCACCGCATCGGCGGCGCCTCGAACGGCGCGTTCTCCACCGGGGTGCTGCTGGGCATCTGCTTCGGCATCGTGTTCACGGTCCTGCCGCTGGGCCTGCTGTGGTTCACGATGCGCCGGTCGATGCGCTGGAAGACCAGGGCCGTGTGGCTGGTGCTGGCGGTGATCCTGGCCGCGCCGAACCTGATGACGCTCGGCGTGGCCATCGGCACCGGCGGCGGCGCCCACGCCGGCCAGCGCACCATGGACGTGCAGGCGCCGGGGTTCCGCGGCGCCACCGCCGTGGGCGCGCTGATCGCGGCGGTGATCTTCGTGACGCTGGTGATCGCCTTCCGGCGCAAGGGGCGCCCGCCCAAGGTGCCGAAGAAGCCGAAGACGCCCGCACCGGAGCCTGCCGATGTCTGAGGCCCGGTTGATCACGCCTCAGGCCTGCTTGGCGGCGTACGGGCTGTAGAACAGCTCCAGCTGGATCCCGTCGGGGTCCTCGAAGGACACGAACTGCCCGAGGTCGGTGTCCCGGACCGGGGAGTGCGCCACGCCCAGCTCGTCGAACCGGTCGATCCACTCCAGCAGCTCCTGCGGCGTGCCGACCCCGAACCCGAAGTGGTCCAGGCCGGTGGCGGCGTAGTCGAACATCTGCCCGGAGTTGCCGGTGTGCTGCTGGAACGCCACACACATCCCGTTCGGGTGCAGCATGATCGTCTGCCGCCAGTCGGCCCGGTCGGTGACGGCCAGGGTCTTGAAGCCCAGCACGTCGGTGTAGAAGGCGACGCTGGCGTCGCGGTCCCGGACCGAGAACGACACGTGCGACCAGCCGGACAACTCGGGCATGCGACGCTCCTGGGGGCGAGGTGTGAGTTGACGCCGCACGCTACCGCACCGGACGAACGAACGCGCCGGGTCCCCGAGTGCTTCAAAACACCCGGGACCCGGCGCGCGCCGATCCGTCAGAGCCCTTACCAGGCCTGTCCGGCGACCTGGCGCGTGACGTGGTTGAGCCGGTTGAACAGGTTCGTCAGCGCGACCATCATCACGATCGCGGCCAGCTGCTTCTCGTCGAAGAACTGCGCCGCACCGTCCCACACCGCGTCGCTGACGCCCTCGGGGTTGTCGGCCAGCCGCGTCGCCGCCTCGGCCAGCGCCAGCGCCGCCTTCTCCTCGTCGGTGTAGAACGGCGCGTCGTGCCACGCGGCCACCAGGCCGATGCGTTCCTCGGACTCCTTCATCCGCCGCATGTTCCCCATCCCGGAGTACACGCACGGCGCACAGCCGTTGATCTGACTGGCGCGCAGGTGCACCAGCTCCAGGATCGCAGGCTCCACGCCGCCGCTGTTCACGGCCTTGTAGAGCTGCTGGACCGCGCCGCTTGCGTCGAGGATCACGGCGGGGTTCTGGATACGAGCTTCCACTTCGGTAACTCCTGTATGAGTCGAAAGATGCTGCTTCATGGAGGTTGGCCCTTGTTGGCCCCCCTTGGTCCTTCGCTTCTCTGACTCCTGGGCTCCGGGGAATGTGACAGCGCCGGATGTGACCTGGGTCACATCCGGCGCTGTGGGCTGTTTCCGCTACTGGTTCGGCTGCTCAGGGCGGCGCGAAGGGGTGGTTAGTTCTCCTGCCAGACCGTCACGTCCAGCACCGCGTACGGATTGGCGTCCGTGCTGGAGGGCAGTCGGCGCACCGTCACCAGCACCAGATGCCCGGTCCCGGTCGTGATGCAGAAGCTGCTGCTCGTCGACAACTGCGAGAGCAGTACATCGTGCTGGTAGCGGGTGTCGTTCAGACACGAGGTGAACGAGCCGGTGTCGGTCTGATCCAGCACCGCCACGCGGTCGGCGTAGAACCGGCCGTCGACGAAGCTGCCGGCGAAGAAGCCCATCGTGTCCGGGCCGTTGGCCGTCCCGGCCGCCGGATGGTACGGGTCCGACAGGAAGTTGACGCTGTAGCCGGACGCCAGCTGGATCCCGACGTACGTACCGAGAACGGTGCCCGCCGCGACGGTCGACGTGGCGGAGGTCGAACCGTTCGTCGGCGTCGCGGACGCCGTCGGATTCGAGCTGGAACCGCTCGCCGTGTAGCTGGGGACGGAAGGCGTCGTCGGCGCGCTCAACGACGCCGAGCCGGTGGGGCGTGACGGCCTTGACGTGCCAGACACCGGCGGGACCGAAGCGGAAGTGTTCTTCGAGTCCTGCTTGGAGTTCAGGGCATGGTCGCCGAACGCGCCCACACCCACGCCTATCGCGAACAGCAGGACCGGGACGCCTATGCGCGCCAGCAGGCTCTTCTTCGCCGGCGGGCGGGCGTTCGCGTTGCCCGGGACGACGGCGGTCGGCTGCAGGACGGTCGCCGGCCCTGATGCGGCGTGCGCCGACGCTTCACCGGTGCCCTGAGCAGGCCTCGGAGCCATCTTCGACTCGGCCGGATCCGCAGCACTTTGGCCATCGGCCGCTGCCTTGGACTCTGCCGGTTCCACGCCATCGGCGCGCGCCGCAGCCGCGTCGGCTGGCTTCGCCTGCGTCGATGCCTGCTCCTCCGACTTTGACTGGGCCGATGCTTTCTGTTCCGCAGGCGCCGTCTCCGGCGCGGCCGATCCTTCGGCCTGCGCCGCCTGCGCACTGTCCGCTTGCGCACTGTCCGCGTTCTCGCCGCGCACCGATGCCTCGGCCGCCGCAGCCATCGCCTCCGAATGCGCCTTCGCCGCCTGAGCGTTCGCCTCAAGCTGCGCCCGAGCCGCCGACCTGGCGCGCGCCGCCTCCGCCTGGGCGTCTACCTCGTCGCCAGTCTCTGTCTCTACCTCTGCTTCTGCCTCAGCCTCTGCCTTGGCTTCTGCCTCAGTCTCGGAACCGGCGGCCTCCCGCTCGGCGGCGTCCCCGTCCAGGTCTTCCCTCGGCGTGATGATCGAAGGCTCCGGCGGCGCGGGCGTCGCGGCCCCCTGGGCCTGCCCCTCGCCGTCGTCGTCCTGCGCGAGCTCCGAGATCTGCCCCCAGTACTCCCGCCAGGCCTCGACATCCCCCTCCCAGGCCTCGACCAGCGCCAGCGTCACCTCGCGCGTCGGCAGCCGTTCGCCGCCGAGCGCCGCCTCGATCTGCGTGGTCGTGAGTCCTGTGCGTTGCCGCAGCTCCTCACCGTCGGGCCCCTCCGCGAAGTCGCGTAGCTCCCGCAGTCCCTGCGCCAGCACCGCCACCGCCGACGTCGACGACACCTGCTCCACTCCCCTGCTCGTCCGATACGTCGGTGCCCAACCCTAGTGCCGGGCGGGGCGGTGCCACGACCCCGAATCAACAGCTGGATGTCGATGACCGGATCTGCGCGGAAACCGCGAAACCTTGACAGTTTCGAGCATCCGCAGTGTATTGATGCACGGCGTGCGCCCCGCAGATCTTTCAAGATTCAGCAAGGAGGCACCATGTCGTCACCCCGTTCCGGCCCCCGGCGGCTCGCCGCGGCCGCTCTGTCCTGCGCCCTGGCCGTACTGCCCCTGACATCCGGGATCGCTCACGCGACGCCGAACCCGACACCGCACACCGCCACTACCACCACCAGTACCGCCGCCACCCTGGCCGCCACGCCCCCGATGGGCTGGAACGACTGGGCCCACTACCAGTGCTCGGTCGACGAGTCCGTGGTCGTGGCCAACGCCGACGCCCTGGTCAGCAGCGGCCTGGCTGCCAAGGGCTACAAGACCGTGACCGTCGACGACTGCTGGATGGCCTCCTCCCGCGACTCGGCGGGCCACCTCGTCGCCGACTCCGCCAAGTTCCCGCACGGCATGGCCTGGCTCGGCAGCTACCTGCACGGCAAGGGCCTGAACTTCGGCATCTACGAGGACGCCGGTTCCTCCACCTGCGGCGGCTACCCCGGCAGCGGCCAGCCGCAGGGCGGCGGCGCCGACCACTTCGCGCAGGACGCGGCGACATTCGCCTCGTGGGGCGTGGACTACCTGAAGCTCGACGGCTGCAACGTCTACGTCCCGGGCGGTGAAAGCACCGAGCAGGCGTACCACGACGCCTACAGCGCCGAGTCCACCGCGCTGGCCGGCGCCGGCCGTCCCATCGTGTTCTCCGAGTCCGCTCCGGCGTACTTCCAGAGCGGCGAGTGGGGCAATCCCACCTGGTTCGACGTCCTGGGCTGGGTGGGCCGGCTCGGTCAGCTGTGGCGCGAAGGCTACGACATCGCCACCTACGACAGCTCCAACCCCTCGGCCGGCCGCTGGTCCTCGGTCATGTCCAACTACGGCTACAACCGCTGGATCTCCCGCTACGCCCAGCCCGGCAACTGGAACGACCCGGACTTCCTCATCGCCGGCGACCCCGGTCTGACCGCCGATGAGTCCCGCAGCCAGGTCGCCCTGTGGGCCATGATGAACGCGCCGATGATCCTGTCCTCCGACGTCGCGAACCTCAGCACCGACGGCCTGGCCGCCCTCGGCAACACCGACCTGATCGCCCTGGACCAGGACCCGGCGGGCCACCAGGCCGGGGTGGTGTCCACCAACGGCAGCACCGACGTGCTGGCCAAGCCGCTGGCCAACGGCGACCGGGCCGTCGCGGTCCTGAACCGCGGCTCGGCGCCCCGGACGGTGTCCACGACGCTGGCCTCCGTCGGCCTGCCCGGCTGCACCGCCGGCGCGAAGAACCTGTGGACCGGCGCCACCTCCACCACCAGCACCCTGACGGCGACGATCCCCGCGCACGGCACCGCCATCTGGCGCCTGACGCCTTCGGCCGGCTGCGCCGCGGCGGTGCCGACCGGCGAGATCGTCGGCAACGGTGCGAAGTGTATGGACGTCACCGGCAGTAACACGGCCGACGGCACGCCGACGATCCTGTACACGTGCACGGGCAACGCCAACCAGTCGTGGACGCGACCCGGCGACGGGAGCGTGCGGACGCTGGGCAAGTGCTTGACCGCCGGCGGCACCAGCGCGGGCAGCACGGTCGTGATCTCCAGCTGCACCAGCAGTTCGTCGCAGCTGTGGACGGCGCAGGCCGACGGGACGGTCACCAACAACGCCTCGGGCCTGTGCCTGGACGTCTACGGTGGCGGCAGTGCGGACGGCACGAAGCTGGACACCTGGACTTGCGGGAGCCACCAGGCCAATCAGGCCTGGGCTTTGCCGAACTGACGCGCAGCGGCTCGGACTGACATGCAACGGCGCGGCGGGGGACCTTCTCCCCGCCGCGCCTTCACTTCAGCAACGCCGCACCGGCACCCGGCCCCATGCAGCAATCCATTGCAGCGCCATCAGCGGTATCAACCATCGCCGCTATCAGCTTTTCTCTGCTGCTATCAGCTCTTTTCTGAGGTATCCGCCTCTTCCCTGCGTCCACCGGGCACCCGCGCCCCCGCTGCACCTTCCCGCTCCCGAGTAGCCGCCGCCAGCTCCCCACGCAACGAGGCCGCCGCCAACTCCGCCTCGCGCCGCGCCTCCCGCTCCGTCGCCAAGGCCGCCGCGTCCTGCTGCCACCGTGCTGTCACCTGTTCCACCTGCACGGCCGCCGCCTCCACCGCGGCCTCGGCGCGCGCCGCACGTTCGGCCTCAGCCTGCCTGGCCGCGGCTTCCCGATCGGCACGCTCGCCCTCTGCGACCCGCCCGACGTGCGCGGATTCCGCATCGGCCTTGGCCGCCTGTACCTGCGCGGTCAGCCCCGCCCGCAGCGCCTCCAGCTCCGTCGCCGCACGCTGTGTCACGGCCTGCGCTTCAGCGGCTGAGGCCGCGGCCTTGCCTTCCGCCGCGGCGATCTGCGCGTCAGCGGCCTGCCTCATCAGCTCGGCCTGCTCCCGTGCCGCCTGCAGCTGCAACGCGGCCTCCGCCCGGGTCCGGTCGGCCAGCTCGGCGGCTTCGGCGGCGTCACGTCGTGCCGCCTCCACTTCCCGCCGCGCCTGCTCCCGCATCGCCACGACCGCAGCCTCACCCTGCTCCCGGACCTGCGCGAGCTCCCGCACGGCCTCAGCACGCAGGGTCTGCTCCTGCTCGGCGTGCGCGACCACCGCCGCGTTCAGGGCCTCCCGGGCCACCTCGGCATCAGCGGCAGCCTGCTCCGCGCGCGCACTGGCGGCCTGCCCGGCAACCTCCGCCTCCGCCCGCCGCGCAGCCTCCGCCGCAGCCACCTGCTCCGCCGCCGTCACCCGCGCCGCGGCATCGAGTTCCACCGAGCGCACCTGCCGCTCGACATTCTCCGGATCCGTAATCGCCTCAGCCCGCTCCAACCACAGGTCGACCTGCGCCCCCAACTGCCGCAACGTCGCCGCCACCGACACCCCGGACGCCTCGAACCCGGCGCGCGCCGCCGTCACCGGCATCCCCCCACCGAGCCCACCCCCGGCCCCCACCCCACCAAAGCCGCCGCCCGCACCACTCCCGACGCCACCCACCACCGAGCCGCCACCCCCAACACCACCAGCCAAGACAGCACCGACACCGCCACCACCCACCGCCCCCGAAGCCGCAGCAGCCTCCGCCCGAGCCGCAGCCTTCCGCGCCCGATTGAACGTCACAGCATTGTGCCCAGGGTCATCGCAGTACTCATGCCGCCGCCCCCGACTACCCGGCAGCGTCTCCTTCACAGGCCGCGAACACCGCCCCAACCGCTCGAACTTGCACAACGGCCGCGCCCCAGCACTCAGCTCATCACTCACACCCCCATCTTCCCGGACCCCCCACCTCCCTCCCACACCGCCACTCCGCACCGCTGTGCGCAATACAGTTTCATTGCGTTGCGATACCTGCAATGCAAGGCAACTCTGTAATGCTATGCAAGGAAACAGTGTCCGCATAATGTAAGTTATGCGGAGTGTCGACGCGGAGAGACCCCATCCCGAGTGTCAGCTTGAGAACTCACTGAGCCGGGTCTCGAGCCGGCTGTCCTGTCCCCGTGAAGTTGGCTGATTCCCTGTGAAGGTGGCCGTGTTCGTTGCTCGGCCCCGCTGAAGTTGGTCGTCCGGGCCGGTGTCCCCGCGCTGAAACGCCGTCGCCTGACGGTGCAGGTCAGCGATACATTACAGGCCAACGCGAGAGAAGAGTCGATGTGGATCCCCGCATACCCCGAATCCGGCGCAAGCTCGCCGAGGCTCCCTACCTAGCGAATCGCAGCCACTCCTTCGGCGAGGAACACCACCACTTCCGCCTTGCGCCACCGCTCACCCAGCAACAAGTCGCCCAATTCGAGGCCTACAACGGTATCGACCTGCCGCCCGCGTTCCGCGACTTCCTCACCGCGCTCGGCAGCGTCGGAGCAGCCCCCTTCTACCGCCTGCTGCCCCTGGAGCGCTGCACCTTCTACACAATGAACGCGCAGGGAGAGCCGGACGCACCACGGGGATTCACCGAAGTCGACCCCCTCCGCGCCAACGGTGACTTGTTCCTCGACATCATCGAGGCAGGCTGCTCCGATGTGGTCCTTCTGGGCATCTCAGGGCCGCTCACCGGACGCGTCCTTACGGGCAACAGCGACGGCTTCTGGGGCCCGAACGTCTCCTCAGCGGCCGACTTCCTCGCCTGGTATGAGCGCTGGCTCGATCAAATGGCAGCTGGTCAGGACAACCGAGCCCTCGAACTCACCTCACCCGGCGTGCGAGCTCAGAGGCGCGGTCGCAACGGCTGAAGCATGCGTGGAGAGATCTTGCCGCAGCGGCCACCCGCGCGACACAGAGCATTCGGAACGGCCACTTTCAGCGCGACACCTAAAGAGATCTTGCTGAGGTGACCGACTTGAGCGGGACGACGTCTCAGCCAGTCGTCCCGCTCAAGTCGGTCGCCGCCAGGTCAAGGGCATAACTACCGACCAGGCACATCGGGACAGGACACCGGCCTACTGGACAAGCACGCCGATACGGTGGCGGCGTGACCGCCGAAACCGCGGAGCATGCGCGCTTCCACGACTACGTCAAGGCCCTGCTGCGGATGACGCACGGTCCCTACCTGGGCGGATCCGTCAGGTGATGCCGCTGGTCGGGATGGGTTCGTATATTGGTTCATGGCCTTGGCGCCGCCACTCGACGCTGGACCGGCCTACCGGGACGGGGGACGATATGAGTGTCATCGAGGAGGGGACTCTTGCAGCATCGCAGGAGGTGCTCAGCTACTTCGACATAGCATCAGAGCAGGCGACCGCAAGAGAGGAACACGTCGTTATTCTGCCGGGATCCGGGTGCACCAAGAGCATGAACCGGGCGTTGGCGAGGGATTTCGCGGGCTGCGGTTACCGGACGCTGTGCCTTGACTTCTCCGGCCACGGCGAGAGCTCAGGCAACTTCGCCGACCTGACGCTCGCTCGTCGTCGCGGCCAGGCCGCCGCTTTGATCGAAGCCTGCATACCGGCACAACATCCTGTGATTCTCGCGGGTTTCAGCATGAGCGCCCAGACCGTCGCGGACCTGATCGAGACGCTCGGCGATCGCGTTGCTGGCATCGTCCTCGGCGCGCCCGCCGTCTACCCACGCGCGCTGCGGGAGGTGCCCTTCGGCGATCCGTCCTTCCTCCAGCTCCTGTCTGATTCCGAGACCTGGTCTGACAGTCCCGCCCTGGCGGTTTTCAGTGCGTTCCGCGGGAAGACGCTCCTGCTCCTGCCCGAGTGCGACGAGCAGGTGCCCGCAGCCATGACCGAGCTGATCGAGCAGAGCATGCGTGCCAACCCCTGGTTCGCCAAACAAGCCGTCCCAGACGCCGACCACGGACTCGACGAGTGGTTTGGCCAGCACCCGGAAGCTCGCCGAACCCTCGTTGCGACGTTCCTCACAGCATCGTCGTAGAGCATGGCTGTTCGACTTCTTGTACGGCGTCTTCTCGACCCATCGCCGTTACGCTTCAGCGGGGCAACTTGGCAGTGTTCCTGATCGCGTTCGCACACACGAGTAGTTCTGCGAAGCGGACGCAACCGGCGGCCGTACGCGGATTCGCCATGGTCCGCGCCTCGCAAAACAGTGTTCTCACAACCAGTCCGGCCCTAGCTTAGGACCCGTCGGGCCACGGCGCGGCACTGTTCGCGTTCTTCGCCAGCATGGCCGAGTCCGAACGTGAGTACATTCGCGAGAAGTCACTGGAGGGGCAGGCTTCAGCCCGCGAGCGCGGACGTCATGGCGGACGGCCCCGTGTCATGGACCACGACATGGCCGACTACGCCCGAGCCCTGCACGCCACTGGCGTCCCCGTCCCCGAGATCGCCCGCAAGTTGGTCATCCTCTCCGGCAAGAACAAGGGCACGAACCCCTCGGTGGCCAGCGTATACCGCATACTCGCCGACGAACACGACGATCAGACCCGACCACTCTCGCGTGGCTACAAGGCATAGCGATGCCAGAGCCCCGGCTGCCGCGGCCGCCCGCCGCGGGAAATGCTGGAGCTTGTCGTTCGGGCCGGTGGTGTCTTGCTACGCGGCGCGCCCGGGAAAGCTTCTAACAGGACACTTCAGGCGGTATCAATCCCACCAGAACCCCCAGCATGGCGACCCGATCAGCCCTTCGGCGTGGTCTTCGAACGAGTCGCTGCACTGCCATACCGCATCATGGCAAAAGGCCAGGTGCTCGCACGCCACATGGACGGCGTGTTCCGGCGTCACCGGGGGCGCGGACACACTGAGGTAGAGCGTGTCCGGCTTCAGCGCGACGACCCGTGCGCCGAAACGCTGCTCCCAGCTTTGAAGCACCTGAATGTGGGCCAGGAAGTTGCCCTCCCCAGCTGGCGCCCAGCGGGCCGCTGCCAATGCTTCGCTGCTGCTCGCTCCTTCGAACAGTGCCAGGCGCGGCCGGCCCAACCAGTTCTCCTCCAGCATCATCGCCGCATGCCAGTCGGCGATCGCCAGTGGTTCGCCAAGCGCTTCGGCGGCCGGGGCCAGTCCCGGCCACGCCGCCCCGGACGGGGCCAGCGCTGAGACCCGTTCCTCCGGATCCCAGTGGTCGTTGGCCTCGTTACGAGCAACCTCCTCAGCCCACCGGTCGGCCAGCCACGTCTCCGCTTCCGGCGGTTCGAACCACCGCCACCGTGGATTACCCAGGCTTCCGCGAAGAAGGGGATAGAACGGCCTGACCCACGGGTGCTTCGACGGCGGCACCCCGATCTCACGAAGCAGCTCTCCGTCAACGAGGCGAAGAGTTGTGTCCCAACTCGGATCGTCGCCGATCAGCACTGGCCACAGTCCGCTGGAGACATGATTCGCCCGCAGCCGCGCCACAGTCTGACCATCGGGTTCGTCATCGCTGAGCCACAGCACCGGGCCCTCATCGTCCGGAATCACGCGGCCTGCTGGAAGCCTCAGAACACCGCCGTCAGGCTCGTCGATGAGTGCGGCGAGACAAGAATCTCCAGAAGCCGTCGTGACCATGGCTTGAGCATAGAATCTCGCGAGGCTGGCAGAACACACGTCAGTGGGCTGATCCGCCACGGCTGACGCGTGCCGGACGCCCGGTTCCCGGCCTCCCGCCTCGCCTGAGGCGGGAGGCCGGGGCCTGAGACGGGTCATCGAGGTCCGGCGTACTCCTGGTCAAGCCACCCGCAGACCACGTCGGCCACCTCGGCGGCGGTCAGGCCCGTGGTCTCGACGACCAGGTCGGGGTGCTTGGCCTGTTTGGGGAGGGTGTTCTGGTGCAGCGACAGGCCGGTCGGGTGGGCGTGGCGGCGTTGCCGGTCGGCGAGCTGCTCGTCGGCCACCGTGAGCTCGACGACGGCGACGCGCGCCGTGCCCTCGTCGCGCAGCCGGCGCAGTCGGGCTTGCAGGTCATCGTTCACGGCCGGCTCGAAGGCCTGGCCGTCCACCACCACTCCGACGCCCGAGGCTAGCATCGCCACGATCGCCGCGTTCATTGCGTAGAGCATGGTCAGGGCATCGGGCCCGTTGGCGATCCGCCGCGCCCCCGGCATGTGCTCCACATTCTGATAGGTGAACCCTCGGGAGGCGTGCCGGGCGTTCTTCACGCCGCCGGCCCACTGGCCCGGCACCATTCGATAAAGCTCGTCGACCCCGAACCGCAGCAGCGGCTCCTGCCAGTGCTCCTGGATGGCTTCTGCGAGGGTCGACTTGCCAGCCGCGGACGGGCCGGTGAGGACGACGCATAACGGAGCCTCAGTCATCGGTCTTCCATTTCTGCTCTGGCCGAGATGGGGGGCAGGACGAGTCCGCTCCCGGGTGGAGCACACCTTCGCCTGGATGAAGAACTACAAGATTTTTTTCAGCGTCGGGCAACCCTTCACAAGGACCTTTGGCCTTCGCCTTCGGACGTCACGTCTGCCCGCAGCAGGTTGTGGTCTGAAAGGTCGCCGACGTCTTCGACCTGTGCGCCGCTCGTATCAGCGCCGCGGACGACGATGTGGTCGATGGTCTGGGCCGGGATGCCCCGCGCCGTCCGGCCGGGTGGGTAGTGCGTCCGACGGGAGGTTCGCGAGGGCGTATCCCGGGCCGAGAGCGGCTGACACGGTGGCGGAGTCGCAGTTGAAATCGCCGAGCAGGACAACCGGGTTCGCCGAGGCGGCCGTCAGTTCGGCCAGGCGGGCCAGCTGGCCGACCCGCCGTTGGTCGGAGCTCAAGTGAGTGGCGACGACGATCGCGCCGCCGGTGTGGATGGCCAGCAGTCCCTTGCCCGGATCGTCGTCGAAGGCCTCTGCGGCGACCTGGCGAGCCGGGCCCTTCACCACCAGGACCAGGTGCTCGCTCAGGTCCTCCAGCGGGGGCGTTCCGTGGCGTGGGCTCGGGACGCGTGGGTAGCGCAGGGCGTGAACCGTACGGTCGGCGGGCAGGGCGCGAATCAGATCCGCGAGTTGATCGCCGCTGACTTCCTGGAGGGCGATGACCTGTTCGGCGCGCGCCATCAGCCGTGCCGTGATCGCGGCGATCCGCTTCGCCTCGTCCGGCCAGTGCCTCGGGGTGTCCTCGCCCCAGTTCTCTGCGTGGACGCGGTGCAGGATGTTCCAGGTCGCCACGGAAATCACGAGCCACCCTAACGCCGATGCCGCCAGGAGCGGGTGCTCCCGAGTGTGTTGTCAGGTGCTGTAGAGCTCGGTGAGAAGCTCCAGCACGCTGCGGGTCGCCGGGTGGGGGTCGTCGCGCCACCAAGTCAGTCGTACGGCGACCGGTTCGGCATCGCGTACCGGCAGGTAGACGATGCCGGGCCTGGGATACTGGTCGACGACGGACTGTGCGGTGACTCCCACGCAGCGGCCGGTGGCGATGACCGTGAGCCAGTCGTCGATGTCGCGGCTCTCCTGGGTCGCGGGGCGCGCGTCGGCGGGCCACAGATCCGCGCTGGTCGTTCCGGTGCGCTGGTCGACGAGCAGAACGCGGCTGCTCAGATCGGCCAGGCGCACCGAGCGGCGCCGCACCAGGGGGTCGGAGGCGGCCAGCGCGCACCAGCGTGTCTCCAGACCCACGATGGCGCTCTCGAAGCGGCGGTCCTCCAGCGGCCGGCGGATGACCGCGAGGTCCGCGGTGCCCTCGGCCAGGCCGGCGGTCGGGGAGTTGATGCGGAGCAGGTGCATCTGCGTCTCCGGGTGCGCTTCCCGCCACCGGTGCTGGAAGGCGAGTGTGCGTCGGCCCAGCGCCGACCAGGCGTGGCCGATGCGCAGTTCGACGTGGCCCGATGTCGCTTCCTGGACCAGGTTGTCGACCTCGGCCAGCACCCGCCGGGCGTGCGCCACGACGCGCAGTCCGACCGCGGTCGGCGAGGTTTCGCGGGACGTGCGTCGCAGCAGCCGCACGCCGAGACGCTTCTCCAGCGCCGAAATCGTGCGGGAGACCGCAGCCTGTGAGACACCCAGAGCGATCGCGGCGTCGGTGAACGTGCCCTCGTCCACGATCGCGATGAGGCAGCGCAGCTGACGCAACTCGACATCCATAACCAAAGCGTATAGCCGACGTCCTCCATGCATTTTGCGCACAGTCCGGCGCGACACAGGATCGACGCATGCCAGCAGCCCCCACGCACACCACTCGCCCCGCGGACCGCGCCGCCGCGCCCACGAAGCGTGGCGCCGTGCCCGGCACCGTCCCCGGCGCCGTGCCCATGGCCGGGGTCTGCACAATGCTCGCCAGCGGCCTTTCGACCCAGCTCGGCGCCGCGATCGGATCGCTGGCCTTCCCGGCGCTCGGCCCGGTCGGCGTCGTCGCGATCCGCCAGTACGTCGCGGCGGCGGTGCTGCTCGCCGTCGGTCGGCCCCGCGTTCGGTCCTTCACCTGGCACCAATGGAGGCTGGTGCTGCTGCTCGCGGCCGTCTTCGGCGTGGTGAACCTGTCGCTCTACACCGCGATCGACCGGATCGGACTCGGCGAGGCGGTCACGCTGGAGTTCCTCGGCCCCCTCACGGTCGCGCTGGCCGGCTCGCGCAGACGCGTGGACCTGGGCTGCGCCGTACTCGCCGCGGCGGGAGTCGTCGCCTTGATGCGCCCCCGCCCCACCGCCGACTACCTCGGCATGGGGCTCGCCCTGCTCGCGGCCGCCTGCTGGGCCTCGTACATCCTTCTCAACCGTTCCATCGGGCAGCGCATACCCGGCGCGCAGGGCACAGCCGCCGCAGCGGGGCTGTCCGCCTTGGTCTACCTGCCCCTCGGAGCCGGCGTCGCGGTGCACCACACGCTTTCCGCCGGGGCGGTCGGTGCCGCTGTTGCGGCCGGAGTCCTGTCCTCCGCTGTGCCGTTCCTCGCGGACCTGTTCACGCTGCGCCGCGTTCCCGCTCAGGCGTTCGGATTGTTCATGAGCGTCAACCCGGTGCTCGCCGCCGTCGTCGGTGCGCTCGTGCTGGGACAGAAGCTCGATGTGATCGCCTGGCTGAGCATCGCGGCGATCATCGCGGCCAACGCCATCAGCATCCTCACGCAGCCGAGGCGCGATTGACGCCACAAACGGTGCATAACGTATCCCGTAGCCCGTATCAAGATCACCCGTTGCCGGCTTCAAAGGAGCCTTCCATGCCCGGTGTCACCCTGACCGACCATCTCTTCTCCGTCCCCCTCGACCATGATCAGCCAGAAGGCGAGCACATCGAGGTCTACGCGCGCGAGGCGGTGGCCGCCGGACGCGAACGCGAGCGGCTTCCCTGGCTGCTGTTTCTGCAAGGCGGCCCCGGCATGCTGCCGCCGCGTCCGGTCGGCCGGGACTCCTGGCTGGACCGCGCACTCGACGACTACCGCGTCCTGCTGCTCGACCAGCGCGGCACGGGCCGCTCCACCCCGGTCACCCGCCAAACGCTCCCGGCCCGTGGCGAGGCGGCCGCGCAGGCCGACTACCTCGGCCATTTCCGCGCCGACGCCATCGTCCGCGACGCGGAGCTGATCAGGCGCGCGTTGACCGACGAACCGTGGTCGGTGCTCGGCCAGAGCTACGGCGGCATGTGCGCCGTCACCTACCTCTCGTTCGCGCCCGAGGGCCTGCGCGAGGCGATCATCACCGGCGGCCTTCCCGGTCTGCGCGTCACCGCCGACGAGGTCTACCGCGTCGCCTATCCGCGCGTGCACCGCAAGAACACCGCCTTCTATCGGCGGTACCCGCAGGACGCCGCCTCGGTCCGCCGCATCGCCGCGCACCTGATCGAGCGCCCGGCGCCCCTGCCGGACGGGTCCTTGCTCACCGTCGAGGCCTTCCAGTCGCTCGGGCTGATGCTCGGCACGAGCGACGGCGCGGACGTGCTGCACTACCTGCTCGAAGACACCTGGGCCGGAGCGGAGCTGTCCGACAGCTTCCTCGCCCGCGCCGCCGCTTTCCTCAGCTACGCCCAACTGCCCCTGAACCCGCTCATGCATGAACTCAGCTACGCCCAGAGCAGCACCGGAGCGACGAGGTGGGCAGCTGAGCGGCTGCGCGGCGAGTTTCCCCAGTTCGACGCGCGCACCCCGCTGGCCGGCGACGACCCGGTACTGTTCACCGGCGAGATGACCTACCCGTGGCAGTTCGACCAACCCTGCCTCGCGCCCCTGCGCGCGCCCGCCGAGGCGCTGTCCGCCCGCGAGGACTGGCCCGACCTCTACGACCCTCAGCGCTTGGCCGCGAACGACGTCCCCGTAGCCGCCGCCGTCTACCTCGACGACATGTACGTCGACGCCACCTACTCGCTGCAGACCGCTGAGACCATCAGGGGCCTACGGCTGTGGGCGACCAACGAGTACGAGCACGACGGGCTCCGCGTCAGCAGCGGACGCGTCCTGGACCACCTGCTGCGAATGCTGCGCGGCCAGATCTGAAGCTGCCGTGAAGCCGCCGCAGTCAGGCCGCTGCGATTCGGCCACCGATCCCGCTCAGGTCGGCCGCTCACGTCCGAGGTGGGACGCCGAGACTACGCAGCTGATGCTGGACGCGGTCGATGTCCGCGAGCCGTCCGAGCCGGCGGTAGATCGCCAGAGCCTCCTCCAGCAGGGCGGCACCTTCAACGGGGTCCTGACCCGGTATGAGAAGCCCGGCGATGCCCTCCAGTGAGATCGCCGCGTCGTCGGGCTTGTTCAGTTCTCGATGCGCGTCCAGCGCCTGCCGGTACAGGGTGAGGGCGCGGCCGGGCTGGCCGGTGGTGGCGAGCAGGGCCGCGTAGTGGTTGAGTGCCCAGGCCTCGTCGCTGCGGCTGCCGGCCGTGCGGTAGAACTCCAGGGCGCGGGTCAGTGCGTCCTCGGCCTGCGCGGCTTGACCGGCGGCGTGCCACAGCTGCCCCAGCTTGACCAGGGCTCCAGCTTCGCCGGTGCGGTTGCCGATCTGGCGGTAGATTTCCAGGGCACGGCTCTGGGCGTCGCGGGCCCCGGCGTGATTCCCGGCCGACGCCCGGGCTTTTCCCAGGCTGTTCAGGGCGTTGGCCTCGCCGAGGCGGTGGCCGAGGCTGCGGTATATCTCCAGCGCCCGGGCGAGAAGGCCGTCGGCTTCGCCGTAGTCGGCGGTGGCGGCTCGCACCCGCGCGAGGTTGTGCAGGGCGTTGGCCTCGCCGAGGCGGCCGTGGATCTCGCGGAAGATCTCCAGGGCGCGGGTCGTGGATTCGACGGCGCCGGGGTAGTCGCCGGTCAGGAACAGGGTCAGCCCAAGCTCGTCGAGGGCGATCCCCTGGCCGTCCTGTCGGCCGGCTTCGCGGTAGAACTCCTGCGCCCGGGCAAAGGCTTCGATAGCCCCTTGATGGTCTCCGGCCAGTTGCCGTGCGCGTCCAAGCTCGATGAGGGTGGTGGCTTGGCCGAGCCGGTGATCGGCCGCCTGGTAGATCGCCAGGGCCTGCGTGTAGGCGTCCAGGGTGCCGGGGAAGTCGCCGGCCATCAGCCGCACGCGCCCGAGACCGGTCAGGGCATCGGCTTGGCCGAGACCGTTGCCGACCTCGCGGTAGATCTCCAAGGCCTTGGCTGCCGCCTCGCCGGTCGCTGTCACATCCCCGGTCAGGAACTGCACGCGCCCGAGGTCCATGATGGCGAGAGCGTGTGCGGCGTAGTGCCTGCCGCGCTCGGCGGCCTCGGCGGCGGCTTGGTGGATTTCGAGGGCGTGGCTCCAGGGGCCGTCTGTGTGCAGGATCTCGGCCAGACCTGCGGAGAGCGCGACGACGTGCGCGTCGAGGCCGCCGGCCCGGGCGTGGGTGAAAGCGGCATCAAGGTTGGGGTACTCGGTACGCAGCCAGGCCCGAGCCGCCTCCTGGTCCAGCAGCGCCGGCGCCGGCACCGGGACCGGGCCGTCCGGGACGGGCCTCGGGTGGCGGGTGACCAGCAGAGAAGCACGCTGAGCCGTGTGCGCGTAGTACCGCAGCAGCCGATCTCGGGCAGCGTCGCGCTCCGCCCCGGACTCCAGCATCGTCAGCAGGCTGCGGGCATGCACACGCACCAGGTCGTGGATGCGGTACCGCCCCGGAGCGACACCGATCAGCAGACTCTCCTCAGCGACGCGCTGCACCACCAGATCAGCCTCGTCCAACCCGACGCCCAGCAGCGCGGCCGCCGCGTAAGCGTCGAGCTCCGATCCCGGGAGCAGCCCGAGGCGGCGGAACAACAGCTGCCCGTCCCGCCCCAGGCTCTGGTGCGACAGGTCGAACACCGTCGCCAGACTTCGCGATCCGTCGGTGTACCCGGCAAGCTCCTGTCCGGAACGACGAGCCGAAAGCCGATCGGTGAGGCGCTGCAGATCCCAGGCCTTCCCGCCGGTGCGCAGCAGCGCCCCGGCGATCACCAGCGCCAGCGGCAGACGCCCGCACAGCTCAGCGATCTGCTCCCACCGGGCATCATCGGCCGGGGCCGGATGGTCCAGGTGCGTGCGAGCCGATCTGTGCAGCAGAGCCACCGCCTCGCCCGGCGCCAGCGCCTCCAAAGGCACCGGCACCGCATCATCCAGAGCCTTGAGCCGCCGCCTGCTGGTGAGAATCGCCATGCAGCCGCCGCTGGCAGGCAGCAACGGCAGCACCTGAGCCTCGTCGCGGACATTGTCGAGCACTACCAGAGTCCTCGTGCCGGACAGCCGTTCCCGGTAGAGCGCGGCGCGCGCATCGGCCTGCGCCGGGACTTGACCCGGCGCCACCCCCAAAGCCCCGAGCAGCTCCAGCAGCGCGTCATCCGCCGTACGCGGAACGGCGCCCTGAGTGAAACCGCGCAGATCCACGAACAGCTGCCCGTCCGGGAACCGCTCGGCGAGCCGGTGCGCGGCGTGCAGTGCAAGCGCGGTCTTGCCGACGCCGCCCATCCCGTCGATCGCGCACAGCACTGCCGCCCCGGGCACCTCCGGGCCCGGCGCGCGCCGGGCCAGGTTCGTCAGCAGCCTGAACTGCTCGTGCCGGCCGGTGAACAACCGGGGCGCGGCCGGCAGTTGACGCAGCGGCGCCGAGGCGGCGCGGGCGGCAGTGCCGGTGGCGCGCACGTGGTCGGACGGTCGGGCGGGTATCGGCGTGGCCAGGAGCGGGTCGGCGGCCAGGATCTGCTGGTGCAGCCGCTGCAGATCCGGGCAGGGGCCGGTGCCGAGCTCGTCGGCGAGGATCCGGCACGCACGTCGGTACTGTGCGAGGGCCTGATCGGCGCGGCCGCTGCGGTAGAGGGCCAGCATCAGCTGCGCGGTGATGCGCTCGTCCAGGGGGTGTTCGGCGGCGTGGTCGGCGAGTTCGGCCAGCAGCATCGAGTGGCGGCCGCGGCGCAGGTGGTGGTCGGTGAGTTCGAGTCGGGCCGCTTGGCGTTGCAGCATCAGGTTTTGGCGGGCGGCGTCGAGCCATGGGGAGTCCAGGCCGGCGAACGGCTCCGCGCGCCACAGCCGGAGTGCCTGCTCGATCAGGTCCCCGGCGGTGCCGTCGTTGTCCTCGCTGTGGGCGCTGGCCAGCAGCCTACGGAAGCGATGCAGGTCGACGCACCGCTCATCGACGTCGAGGCGGTAGCCGGAGGCTTGGCGCACCAGTTCCACGCCGGCTACCGGGGCCAGGGTCCGCCGCAGATGCCACAGGTAGGTGCGCAGCACGGCCCGCGGGTCTTTGGCGGCGGGGGCGGTGCCCCAGACCCGTTCGGCGAGTTGGTCGATGGCGATCGGCCGGTTGGCGTCGATCACCATGACCGCCATCACGCTCTGCCGGCGGGCGTGGCCGATGTCCACGCGGTGCCCGTCGACGAGCACCTCCACCTGCCCGAGCACGCGCAACTCCACAGCCACCACGAACGCCCTTCTGTGAACCAAGGCCCCCGCGGTCCCCTGCACCTGTGCCGTGACCAGCGTTCAGACATATATCAGAGACCTGTCAGACGACACTACCGGAGTCTGTGGATCTGCAGCTCAGCAGATGCGGAGTCCATGACCGTGGGTGGGGCGAGGGGCGGGCGGCGTGACGGCGACGGAGTTCCGGGTTCTCGGTGCCATCGAGGCGGTCGTCGGCGGTCGGCCGACGGAAGTGGGGCACGCACGCCAGCGGGCCGTGCTGGCGGTGCTGCTGGCACAGGCGAACCGCGTGGTCACGCCCGACCAGGTCGTCGACCGGGTGTGGGGGCGCGCGCGGGTGCCCGAGGACCCGCGTGGCACGCTGCGCACCTACGTGTCTTTGCTGCGGCGTTCCCTGGTCACGGAGCCTGATGTGGAGTTCGTGCACGAACCCTCTGGCTACAAGGTCGTCCTCGACGAGCAGCGGGTGGACCTGTATCGCTTCCACGGGCTGCTCGCGCAGGCGCGCGCCGATGGTTCGGACGATCGCTCGGCCGCTTTGCTTGAGGAAGCGCTCCGGTTGTGGCGCGGTGAGCCGTATACCGGTCTTGATACTCCCTGGAGCAATTCGGTGCGGCAGAATCTGCTGCTCCAGCGGTATTCCGCGCGCTTGGATCTGACCGATGTCCAGCTGCGGCTGGGGCGGCATGCCGAGCTGCTCGCCGAGTTGACCGCCGAGGCCGATGAGCATTCGCTGGATGAGCGGATCGCCGCGCAGCTCATGCTCGCCCTCTACCGGTGCGGGCGGACCGCGGACGCCCTCGCGCGCTACCAGCGGATCCGCGGGCACCTGGCTGCGGAGCTGGGCAGTGATCCCGGGCCGCAGCTGCGTCGGCTGCACATGCAGATCCTGAACGCTGACAGCGCCCTCGCCGCGCCGCCGCCCGGGCCTGTGGTGGTTGGGCCGGTGATAGTCGGGCCAGTGGTGGCTGGTTCGGTGGTGGCTGGTCCGTCGCATCCGGGGAGAGCGGTGGCGGTACGTCAGCTGCCTGCCGCGCCGCGGTTGTTCGTCGGCCGGCAGGCTGAGGTGGCTCAGCTGACGCGGATGCTCGGTGAACACGGGCCCGGGCCGCACGCCGGCGTGCGGGTCGCGGTCATCGACGGGATGCCGGGGATCGGCAAGACCGCACTCGCGTTGCGCGTCGCATACCAGGTGGCCGATCGGTTCCCGGACGGCCAGCTGTTCATCGACCTGCGTGCTTACACCGAGGGCGCGGTCCCGCGCAGCCCCGCGGATGCGCTCGGCGTGCTGCTGCGTGCCCTCGGCGCTGCCTCAGTCGCCTCTGTTGCTTCAGCCGGGGCGCTCACACCGGATCTCGACGTCCTGGCGGCCGCCTATCGTGACCGGCTCGCCGGGACCCGGACCCTGATCGTTCTGGACAACGTCGCCGACGAATCGCAGGTGCGTCCGCTTCTGCCCGGCGGCGGAGATTCGGCGGTGCTGGTCACCAGCCGTCGCCGGCTCAAGGCGCTCGACGACGCCGTGTCCGTACCGCTCGGGACGCTGCCCCCGGCAGAGGCGACGGAGCTGTTGCGGCAAGCCGCCCGCGGGGCCGGGGAGCCGGCGGAGGACGTCCAGTTGCGGCAAGGCGCCGAGTTGTGTGCGGGCCTGCCGCTGGCGGTGGTGATCGGTGGCGCGTTGCTGCGCGGCCGTGGACGGGCCGCGAGCCTGCCCTGGTTGATCGATCGGCTCTCGTCCCGACCCGGCGGGGACGCGCTGGCCGGGTTCACCGACGGCGACCGCCGCCTGAGCGCCGTCTTCGGATTGTCGTATCGGTCGTTGTCGGAGGACGCGCGCACCTTGTTCCGTCGCCTGACGGCGCTGCCCCGCCCGGAGTTCGACACCGACGCCGTGGCCGCGCTGATGCGGACGGACCTCGGCTCGGCCTCCGTGCTGGCTGAGCAGCTCGCGGATCACAATCTGCTGACAGCCGATGCGCCGGGCCGCTTCCGGATCCATCGCCTGCTGCTCGCTTATGCGGGGACCTTTGATTCGCCAAGCGATCCTCAAACGCCTGCGGTGAATCGTCTGTCCCGGGACCGGCAAGGGACCGGCTCCGGGATGGAGACACAGGTATGCGTGCAAGACCTCTGAAACGACGATCACCGTTCGTCCTGGCCGTGTTGACGCTGGCGATCGGCGCCTGTCTGAGCTTGACCGGGGCTGCTCCGGTAAGCGCGGCGACGCCGGCCAGTTTCGCCCAGACGGCGCTGAAGCTCCCACCCCAGCCGGCTTTCCAGCCGGACAGCGCACAGCCCGGCCAGACTTCTGATTCGTGCCCCGCGGTCCGTGCCGGACTCCGGCAGTACGCGGCACACGGGATCACGAAAGTCAGCTGTCTGACCGTCACCCCCGGCCCGGCGCAGACGACGCCCCCGCAGCCCGGAGCCCGCCTCATCAAGCCGGCGGTGGGGTCGTGGTGCGGAAGCCAGACCGGCATCTGGCTCTACAGCCGCACGGAGAACTGCATCGTGGGCTTCAAGCTGGTGGAAACCGTATTCGACGCCAACACCGGCGCGCAGCTGGGTACAGCCAACATCTCCGTCAATCAGGACGTCATCCTGTCTACCACCAGCAACGTCATCAATGAGAACGACTCCGTCACCTGGGTGTCCGCGACCGGGCGTGCCGACGTGCCCGGAACGCTGATATACAGCGGGGCGTGCACGGCGCCGTGCACGTACTCGTCTTTCTCGAACAAGGTCGTCGACTCGTTCTACGTCGGCAAGACCGTCAACGCCCAGTTCCAATATTCGGACTCCCCCGGAGCCACGAGCCCGGACACGTTCTCCACCTTCTACACGCTGGCCACGGAGACGCCCGGCGTCGCGCTGATCAAGCCCGCGACGTGGCGGATGCCGGTGGCGGTCAGGTGCGACAACATGCTGGCCAATCGGAATCCGGGGTGTGTGTTCCCGGCCTCCGTGCCCACGCTGTATTTGTCGGAGGCCCGCTACGGGCCCGCGGCGGTCAACGTGCAGGTCGCCGAGCAGTACCTGGCCGGGGCACCGGGCACTACGACCTCGCCGCTGACCCGGGGCAACCCGGCGCTGTCCCAGGGAAACCGGGACGCCATCTGCGACAGCACGTTCATACCCGACCCCACCAACGTCCCCACGGACAGCTGCGATGAGTACCCGTTCGCCTCCAGCCAACAAAGCGGCGGGACGCGCGGTCTGACCGGCAAGAACTGCCTGGAGATCGTGCCCGGATACGTCAACGGCCACGGGACGGTCTCGTTCGTCAACCAGCCCACCGGGACGCAGCAGTGCGAGCGCGGGCATGTGCCGCTGGCTCAGAACAAGGCCGTCGGCAGCCAGCTCAGCGCCCTGTACAGCGTCTTCCGCATGCTCCAGGGCGATCCCTACACGGTTTTCGTCACCGTCTGACCCCCAGTTGAGACCACCATCGAGAGGAAGACTCGCAATGATCCGAACGAACCGGCACCGCACCGCATGCGTGGCGGCGCTCCTTACCCTGCCGGGCGCGCTGCTGCTCGCCGCCGCTCCGGCGTACGCGGCGCAGCCCGCCCCCGCACCCGCTGCCCCCGCGCACGCGTCGTCGGCCTCCGGCACCGCCGCCCCGCCGCCGGGCAGCAAGTTCATCGCGACGGTCACCGCCACGAAGAAGGCCACGTCCGGCCAGACCGGCCAGACCGGCCCCACTACGATCCACTGCGACTTGTACGCCTCAGGCCTCTACATCCTGCAGCCGGGCGCGAAGTGGGGCCCGTTCACCTACCCCTTCACCAGAACCAACGCCATGGCTGACACGGCGTGGGTCGTTTGCAGCGCTCCGGTCCCGGAGATCTCGGTGCAGGCGCAGCTGTACGTCAACGGCGCGGAATACCCCTCGGGCTACAACTCCTACAGCTACAACAGCCAGGTGAGCCCCACGAACTACGAACTGCTCGACGGGTGCTGGCAGGGCCTGTGGCAGACCGCTGGAACCACCATCATCACGACGCCGCCGGGCTGGATCCCGCAGACCCTGGTGCTGTCGACGAAGTCGAGCGGCGTCTACATCCCGGCCGTCGACTGCACGCCTAACTCGCAGCTCTGAACGATCCGGCGGGCACAGTCCCTGGTGTCTGGTGCCTGGTGTCTGGTGTCCTGGGCCGTGCGCGGTCCGGGACACCGACGCTGGTCGAGCCCGCGCCGCGCCGGTCGGCCGGCCAGCCGGCCCGGTAGGCTGCCGGTTCGGCCCGATCGCTCAAGCGCTCCAGGGGGACCCGTGACCACCGTGCGAAAGTTCGCCGACGCCGACAGCCTGGCCCCGACGATCCGGGAGGTCTTCGGTACCGACCGCCGCGTCGTCGCCGTCGACCGCCTGCTGAACGGCACGAAGAAGGGCGTCTACCGCGTCACGCTCGACGACGCCACGAGCGCCGTCGTCTACGTCTGGAACGCCGATGAGGACTACTGGGCCGGGCTGCTCCCCGACGGCCACGACGACCCGTCGGATCCGTTCGCCCACGCCTCGGGCATCGACTTCTTCGAAGGCGCCACCCGCCGCCTGGAGGCGGTCGGGGCCCGCTCGCCCCGGCTGCTGCTCGCCGACCGCAGCAAGAACCTGTACCCGGCCGACATCGCCGTGGCCGAGGACATCCGCGGCGGAACGCTGGAGGCGCTGCTGGAGCGCGACCCGCAGGCCGGCGCGCGCACGCTCGCACAGCTCGCGGACATGGTCCAGCGCATGCACAGCCACCGCGGCCCGGCGTTCGGGCGCGTGGCCTGGATCGACGGCGGCGGCGCGTCCCCGGACATGACCTGCGAGCAGGCCTACCTGGAGCGCAGCCTGGTGCACATCGCCACCGCCGTCCCCCGCGACGCCCGCGCGGCCGCCGCCGAGGCGATGCTGGAGGACAAGCTGCGCACCCTGCACGCGGCGCTCGAACCCCGCGCAGAGCTCGGCGTCGTCCACGGCGAACTCTGCGCCGAACACACCCTCGTCGGCCCCGACGGCGAGCCGGTCCTGATCGACATCGAAGGTCTGATGTACACCGACATCGAGGTCGAACACTGCTGGATGCGCATGCGTTTCGGCCCGCATTACGAGGCGCTCCGCAACCCGGACCTCGACCCGCGCCGCATGCGGTACTACCAGTACGTCATGCACCTGGACCTGGTCGGCGGCCCGCTGCGCATCGCCGAGGGCGACTTCCCGGACCGGCAGTGGATGCTCGACATCGCAGACTTCCATCTGCAGAAGGCGCTCGCCTACCAGGTCTGAGCCTGCGGCATCGGCTTGGCGGTCCAAGACCGTGTCAGTATCCCGACGCGCCCTTGAACGCGACCTCGGACGGCGAACCGTCCCGGTACAGGATGACGCTCCGCGCACTACCCCGTTCGCAGTCGGGCATCGCGTCGAAGCCGCCGGCGCGGTCGAAGTCGTCTCGCGTGGGCTCACGTGTGCCGAATGTTGTTGCCAGTTCCGGATCGGTCAGGGGGTACACGCCCTCGTAGTGGCGGCTCGGCCGTGCCCAGATGTCCACCTCGTAGGCCGACGCGTCGCGGACTTCGGAGACGTCCAGGATCGAATGCGTGCCGCCTTCCGGCGACCGAAGCTCCGGGTCCGCCCAGAACTCTTCGAAGGTCGGCTTCGGCTGGCCGGCCTCGTGGTCGAACCAGTCCTCGAATTTGCCGCCGGCGTAGACATCGCGCTGAACGGCTTCGAGAGTCGCCGCGATGCTTCCGGCGTACTCCCCGATGTGACTCCAGCCGGTTCCGCCCATCGCCGTGACCACCACTCCCCGTAAGCCAACTGTCGAGACTGGGGGACCCTACCGCGCGACGCCGACGGGTCCGCCCGCGTCCTCGCGGCGTGACCACGCCGCCGCCGGTAACTCGCTGATCAGGGCTGGGAGCACTTTCCTGTGCTGCACGCGCACCTGCCGCAGGCGAACGGCGGGCTGCTTCCCGCACAGGACGCTGATGCCGCGCTGGCGGAGCTGACGTTTGGTACTGAACAGCCCGTACACCGCATCACGGCCGCCGGCACGCATCACCATCCCGGACGCAGAACCCTGCGGCACCCCAGCACCCCAGCACCCCAGCACCCCGCGCCTGCGCCCCACCACCACTCCGTGACAAATCCCTACCGCAGTGTATTCTTTGCGTTAATAAAGACTCTTATTTGCAAGATTCAGTCCCCAACCCGGCACCAGGAGTCAAAGATGCCCCACCATCTCCTCCGCCGCCTAGCCGCCGCCACCGCCGTCCTCGCAGCCCCGGCGCTCGCCCTCACCACCACCCCCACCGCACCGGCGCGCGCCGCGGCCGCCAACCCCACCAGCGGGTACTGGACCGGCACCTGGGCCACCGCGCCCCAGGGCGGCGGCGACACGTTCAGCGGCCAGACGATCCGGCAGGTCGTCCACACCAGCATCAGCGGCGGCAGCGCGCGCCTGCAGCTGTCCAACGCCTTCGGTAGCGCGCCGCTGGCCATCAGCGATGTGCACATCGCGCAGGCCGGGTCGGGTTCGGCGATCGTCGGCGGCACCGACCACGTCGTGACCTTCGGCGGCTCCGCGACGGTCACGATCCCGGCCGGAGGGACCGGCATCAGTGACACCGTCGCCTACGCCGTCCCGGCGGCGACGAACCTCGCGATCAGCTTCTACCTGCCGGGCAACACCGGCCCGTCCACGTTCCACCAGTTCTCGATGTCCACCAGCTACGTGGCCGGAGGCGACGTCAGCGGCGCCGCGAGCCTGTCGGGTGCGCAGACGCAGAACAGCTTCTACTTCCTGTCCAGCCTGGACGTGCAGAACCCAACTCGGCCGGCTCGGTCGTCACGCTCGGCGCCTCCATCACCGACGGCTACGCCTCCAGTGTCGACGCGAACAATCGCTGGCCCGACGTCCTGGCCTCGCGCCTGAACTCCGCCGGCGACACCATCGGCGTCCTGAACGAGGGCATCAGCGGAAACCGGCTCCTGGTCGACGGTGCCGGCCAGAGCGCCCTGAACCGCTTCGCCCGCGACGTGCTGGCCCAACCCGGCGTGCGCTGGGTCGTCTTCTCCGACGACCCGATCAACGACCTCGGCTCGACCAGCCCGCAGCCCACGGCCGCGCAGCTCATCTCCGGCCTCCAGCAGCTGATCGCCGCCGCGCACCAGAACGGCATCAAGTTCATCTGCTCGACCCTCACGCCCTACCAGGGCGCCGGTTACTGGAACGCTTCCGGAGAATCCGCACGCGAGGCCATCGACAGCTACATCCGCGGCTCGGGCAGCGGCTGTGACGGCGTCATCGACCAGGACACCGCCACCCACGACCCGTCGAACCCGACCTGGTATCTGCCCGCCTATGACAGCGGCGACCACCTGCACCCCAGCAATGCCGGTTACCAAGCCATCGGCAACGCGGTCAACCTGGGCCTGTTCACCCAGCCCAACCTGCCAGTGATCAGCCTCCGGGCGCACGCGAACGGCGACTACGTCACCGCGGACAACGGCGGCGGCTCGGCGCTGATCGCCAACCGCACCGCGATCGGCTTCTGGGAACAGTTCGACGAGATCGACCAGGGCAACGGCGCCATCGCCCTGCGCGCCCACGCCAACGGCCTGATCGTCACCGCCGAGAACGCCGGCGCACAGTCCCTCATCGCCAACCGCACAGCGGTAGGCGCCTGGGAAACCTTCCAGCTCGTCCACAACCCCGACGGCAGCGTCAGCCTCAAAGCCGACGCCAACGGCGACTACGTCACCGCCGAGAACGCCGGAGCCCAGCCGCTGATCGCCAACCGCACCGCGATCGGCGCCTGGGAGGAGTTCGACCTCATCCAGGACAACTGAGACAGCAATCCAGGACGGCTAAAGGCGCGCGCCGCGCATTAACCAGTTGCGCGGCCCGCCCCCGACAGCCACGATCGATGCCACGAGGGCCCGCACCGCGGCCCGGTCAAAGGCGGGTTGGATGCTGATTTAGGGACAGTCGAGCCAGGACCTCTTCCTCCTCGACGCACTTCGCTGCTCATCGCCAGTTCTCATCTGCGCACGCGAAGGAGTCCCTACCGTGACTGCCCCCTTCCTCAAAGTTGCTTCCCTGTCCAAGTCCTACGACTCGGACCTGCTGTTCCAGAACATCGACTTCACCGTCGGCCCCGGCGACCGGATCGGCCTGGTCGGGCCCAACGGCGTCGGAAAATCCACGCTGCTGCGCTGCATCACCGGCGAAGTGCAGCCGACGTCAGGCCGTATCGACCTGGCGCCGGGCACCGAGCTCGGGTTCTTCGCCCAGCAGGTCCCCGACCCCGCCGCGCTGGTGGGTGACTTCCTGGCGCAGGGCCTCGGCGAGGTCCACGACCTGAACCTGCGCCTGCACGCGCTGGCCGACCGCATCGCCGAAGCCGAAGCCGAAGCCGAAGCTGACGGTGACGGTGATACCGAGGCCCTGGCCGAGTACGGCGACGTCCAGGACCGCTGGACCACGCTGCGCGGCTGGCTCGCCCAAGCCCGCCTGGAAGAGGTACGCCAGCGCCTGAACATCGCGCATCTCTCCGAGTCAGCCCCGCTGGCGCAGGTCAGCGGCGGCGAGCAGGCCCGGCTGATGCTGGGCCGGCTGCTGCTGCGGGCCCCGGACATCCTGATCCTGGACGAGCCGACGAACCACCTGGACGCCGCCGGCGCCGCCTGGCTCGCCTCCTACCTGGCGGGCTTCCCCGGCGGGGTGCTGATGGTGACGCACGACCGGGCGTTCCTGGACCGCACCGCGACCCGCGTCTTCGAACTCGACGGCCTCAGCCCCGAGCTGGCCACCTACGAAGGCGGCTACACCGACTACCGCCGGGAGAAGACGCACCGCTGGTCGAACCTGCTGCTGGACTACGAGGCGCAGGAGAAGCAGCGGCGCCGTCTGCAGGCCGACATCGACGCCACGAAGGAGCAGTCGCTGAGTACGGAGCTGGCGACCCGCAACGACCACTGGCGCCGGATCGCGAAGAAGGTCGCCAAGAAGGCGAAGGCCCGGCAGCGGCGGCTGGAGCGGCAGATGCAGGCGCTGACGTGGATCGCGCAGCCGCAGACCCGTCCGGCGCTGTGCTTGGAGTTCCCCGGCGAGGCCGCAGCGGGTGAGAGTGTGCTGTCGGCGAAGGCGGTCAGTGTCGGTTTCGGCGGCCGGGCGCTGCTGTGCAACGTGGATGTCGATGTCCGCGGCGGTGACCGGATCCTGGTGACCGGTGACAACGGCGCGGGCAAGACGACGCTGCTGCGTGTCCTGTCCGGGGCGCTGGAACCGGACAGCGGCTCTGTGCTGGCCGAGCAGGACGTCGCGGTCCTGCCGCAGTCCCATGACCTGCTGCGCACCGACCAGACGGTGACGGAGTACTTCCGCTCCCAGGTGCCGCTCTACCCGGAGGACGCCGAGCAGCTGCTCACCGCGTACATGTTCGGCCCCGACGAGTGGTCGGCGCGGCTGGCGGACCTCAGCGCCGGCGAGCTCCGGCGGCTACTGCTGGCGGTGATCGTCAACGGCGCGGCGCGGGTGCTGATGCTCGACGAGCCGACGAACTACCTGGACTTCGACTCCCTGGACGTGATCGAGGAGGCGCTGCGGGAGTTCGCCGGGACGCTGGTGATGGTCACGCATGACGCGTACTTCGCCGACCGGGTCGGTTTCACCCGCACCTGGGAGGTCCGCGGCGGCGCGATCACCGAGACGCCGCAGCTTCCGGCCTGACCACCGGCGGCGATCGGCGGCGGTAACTATCCGCCGCTAGCAGCCTCTACAACCACCCGCGCCGCCCCGCCTTGAGCCCGGCGTCGAACCGGCTGGTCGCCCCCAGCCGCTCCATCAGGTCGGCGATCCGCCGCCGCACGGTGCGCAGCGACACGCCGAGCCGGTTGGCGGCGGCTTCGTCGGTGACGCCGGCGGCCATGAGCTTGAGCAGTTCGCGGTCGGCGTCGGTGGGGCCGTCCTGCGGCTGCGGGTCGGCGGCCGGCGCGTCCAGCGGGACGGCCCGCTCCCAGGCGTGCTCGAACAGCGCCACCAGCGCTGTGACCACGCCGGGTTCGGCGACCTGGACCGCGCCTTTGCTGGTGTCGGCGGGGTCCAGCGGCACCATCGCGCAGGCCCGGTCGACGATGACCATCCGCGGCGGCAGGACCGGGGAGGTGCGGATCTGTGCGCCGCCTTCGATCATCCATCGCGAGTAGGCGACGGTGTGCGGGCTGGTGCGCATCGAGTCCTGAGCCAGCGTCCGCATCCGCACGCCGCGCCGCAGCAGTGCGCTGTCCAGATCGCGGGAGGCCTCCAGGGTCTCCCGGCGCTGTCCCGCGCCGGGCGCCACCGACAGCAGTTCGGTTTTCGCGCCGCCGGCGAGGGCCTCCAGACGGGACTGGATCGCGTCGAGGCCGACGAGGCGCTCGGCGTCGGGGTAGGCGGCGGGGTCGGGGGCGGCGGTGACGTCGGCGAGCAGCGCCGCGACGGCGGCCTGGCCGGCGACTATCTCCTGGCGGCGCCGGGCCAGCTCGGCTTCCTGCCGGCTGACCAGCACGGCCAGCCCGACCTCGGGGTTCACCGGCCGCAGCGTGCCCGGGGTCTCCCGGGACGCGCGCAGCAGCGTGAGCGCGGCGAGCCGGTCCAGGGCGTCGCGGACCTCGGTTTCGGACAGGCCGGTGCCGGCGACGAGCTCGGTCACGCCCCACTCGGGATGCTGAAGCATCTCGCGGTAGATGAGTTCGCTGACCGCTTCCAGTCCCAGAACCTCAAGCACGACGTCCTACTTCCCCACGACCTGGCGGGCGCCGTCCCGTGCCGAACGCCCTACCTCGGAGAATACGTCAATCCGACATACCGGTAACAACTATCAGCAAATATCACGGACGGTGCCCGGATGATCACTGGCATTCCGTGGCCAGGGCCAGATGGTGCCAGTCACATCCCCTTCTCATTGCCCCGACCTGCTGAAATGCTCATCGCATGCCCTCGGTCGACACGGGGTCGGCCGGGCCGGGACGCCCCGCACGGGTGCGTGTCCGCACCGTCACAGTCACACACCAGGAGCCCCACCAGCATGACGCCTTTCGCCCGATTCGCCGCCGTCGCCGCCGTCGTGACCGCCGCCGTGGGAGCGGTGGCCGCCCCGGCCGTCGCCACAGCAGCGCCGGCCGCCTCCACCGCTGCCGCCTCGTCCGCTGCTGTCACCACTGTCGCCACCTCGGCTTCGACGACGTCCACCACGCCCGCCCCCGCGTGCGGCGCCTGCTGGGAGTAGCCATGCACACCGCGATAGTCAACCTCGACGCCCCGACCATCGGCCCGCTCAGCCTGCCGCCGGCCACCGTGATCGTCGACACGCTGTGGCTGTCCGTCCTCGGCCGCGACGGCGTGGAGCACATCCACGTCGCGCCCCGCCCCCACGGCGCGGACGCCCTGTTCTTCCTCGCCCGCGACGCCGACCCGGAGGTCGTGCTGGCCGTGTGCCGCCGCGCCATCGCCGGAACACCCTGGCTGGCCGGCTGGAACGCGGGCTTCGAAATGGCCTCCGCCACCTGGTGAGCCCCGCACCGAGAAAGGAAGAAGGGACGATCGTGGTCACCGACAGCTCCGCACCCGCAGCCCTGGCACTGCCGCTGCCTGCGCACGCGCACAGCGCGGCCCGCGAACTGGCCCGGGTCCACGGCGTCTCGCTGCGCGCGGTCCTGCTGGCCGCCAGCATGTACGCCGGTCAGGAGACCGGCTTGGAGGGCCGCAGGCCGCTGGACAAGGGCCGGCTGGTGCGTGACGCCGAAACGTTCCTCTCCCACGCCGGATTCGGCTCCTCGCATCTCCAGCGCTACACCAGCGACAGCGGCGACATCCTGATCCGGGTCGCCGAGGACCCGGTGCGCCACACGTTCCGGGTGGAGCTCACACCGCTGTCGGCACGGATTCCCGCCGACCGGCAGTGGCGGCTGTGGAACCGCTTCGTGACGTTCCTGCAGGCGCCGCGGCCGGACGTCACCGCGCTGGCCCGGATGCTGGCGACCCGGTCCCCGGACACCGTCGCCATCGAAGACGACCACGACCGGTTCACCTACGGCGACCTGGCACGCCTGGCCGACGCCGCGGCAGTGGGCGCGCCGGAGCCGGGCGCCGTCGTCGGCGTCCTGGGCTCGGCCGGCGCCAGGTTCTGGGCCACGGTGTTCGCGCTCTACGACGCGGGCCTGACCTACGTGCCCCTGGACACGCACCAGCCGGCCCAGCGGCTGCAGTCCATGGCGCGCGCCGCCGGCTGCACGCTCATCGTCGACACCACCGCAGAGGCCGACCTGCCCCGCTCCGCCAGGTCCCCGATCGCGACCAGCTTGAAAGCCGTGGCGCGCGTCGTCTCCTGGAGGCATCTCAGAGATCTCCCCGCGGCGACCGATGCCGAACGGCGCCGCGACCCGTCACCGGATGATGTCGCCTGCGTCATGTTCACCGGCGAAACCGGCGGCGTACCCAGAGGTGTTCAGGTGTCGCGCGGCGCGCTGGCGCACCTGGCGACGTGGGCTGCCTCCGAGCTGGGTCTGGCTCGCGGAACCGTCGTCAGCCAGGGCGCGGCGGTTGGGGCCGACGCGGCGGCGTGGGAGGTGTGGCCGGCGCTGTTCGCCGGCGCGCGGGTGGAGGTCGCCCCGGACGAGGCCCGCGCCGAACCGGCCGCGTTCGTCGGCTGGCTGCTGTCCCGCAACGTCGAGGTGGCGTTCGCTCCGGCGCCGATCGCCGAGCTGCTGATCGGCATGACCTGGCCGACGGGCACGGATCTGCGGATCCTGGCATCGGCCGGTGAGCGGCTGTCGCCGATCCCGGCGGGGCTGCCGTTCCGGGTCCTGGGCCTGTTCGGGCCGACCGAGTGCACGGTCGTGTCGGCGGCGGCGTGGGTCGAGCCGGGCGACCGGACGCCGCCGATCGGCCACGTCGTGCCGCACCTGTACCACCGCATCGTCGACGACAACGGGGCCCCGGTGGTCCCCGGTACGCCGGGAGAGCTGTGGCTCGGCGGTCCGGGCCTGGCTCTGGGCTACGCCGGCCTGCCGAATGAGACCGCTGAGCGGTTCATCCCCGACCCGCACGCCGCCTCCGCGCAGCGCGTGTTCCGCACCGGCGACGTGGTCCGCGAACGCCCCGACGGCCAGCTCGACTTTCTCGGCCGCCGCGCCCAGGGCGAGCGCGGCGCGCGCCATGACCGCCACGACAGCCAGGTGAAGATCGCCGGCGCACGCGTCGAGCACGGCGGGGCCGAGTCCGGCGGGGGCCGTATCCCCGGCGTCCGCTCGGCGGCGCCCTCGACCGAGTCGGTACGATAAGGGCTCTGATGAGCGCTGCGGCGCCGTCGTTTCTGGATGTGGGGAGACCGGTGGTCATGGCGGACGGAACCGGTGCGGAGTTGGCGCCTTGGCCGGCGTTGTTCGCACCGGAGGAGCGGCTGGGGTGGTCGTTCAGCGATCGGGACCAGTTCCGCCGGGCTTTCACCGAGCCCCGACCCGCCGATGCGGCGCCGCCGGTTGAAGTCGACAGCGATCGGTTGCAGGCCGCGCGGAAGAAGCTGGCCGGACGGCTGGCCTGGACGTGGCGGTTCGCCGTCGTCGGCACGGTGGCGGCCTGGGCGGTACTGGTGCGGCACGACCGGCAGCCGGACCACCACCTGTCGCCGGCACCGGTGCTGATCTACGGCGGGGTCGGCGCGGCCGCGGCCGGTGGGCTGTGGCTGGTTTTGGTGCTGACGCATCTGCGGCTGGTCCGCCGGTTCGGGACACGCCGCCGAGGCGTTCAGGTGCGCCGTCAGGGCGCTGCGCTGCAGGCGTGGTCGGCACGGCGGGCGGCGTTCGAGGAGCAGGAGACGCGGCGGTTGTCGGCGCTGCCGCAGTGGGTGTCGGCTCCGGCACCGGGGCATCGCCGGATCGACGTGGTCGGCGGGAACCTGTGGGGCTGGGAGGCGTTCCTGACCGTGTTCGGCGCCTCCGCGCTGGCCTCGCGCGGCCCGATGGTGGTGCTGGACCTGTCGGGCGAGCAGATCGTCGGGGAGTTGGCGCGCGGCGCGGTGGCCTCGGGCCTGGACGTCGACGTGCAGGCGCTGCCGGCGGATTTGGCCGACAGCGATCTGCTGGCCGGCCTGGACGTGCCGTCGCTGGTGGAGATCTTCGTGGAGTCGCTGCACGGCGGCGACAGCAACGCCACGCGCGGCGAGCGGGTCTTGGACGCCCGGCTGCTGGGCGCGCTGTGCGACAGGCTCGCCGCCGGCGGGCTGACGATGCCGCGGATCGCCGCCGGTGCCAGGGTGCTGCTGAACGAGCCCCACGACGGCGCGGAGCTGTCGCCGGCCGAGCGCGCCGACCTGGCCGGCCAGGTGTTCTCCGAGTCCTACCGGCAGCAGTCCTCGGGTTCTCTGCGTGTCATCGAGGCGCTCGCCGATTCCCTCGGCGGCCTCGGGCTGCGCACGCATCAGCGGCCGACGGCGGATCTGCGGTGCGTGTCGATGGCCGCGACGTGGCGCAGCGGTGCCGGGGACTTCCTGGCCGATCTGGTGGTGGCCTGGGCCGCGCGGCAGATCGCCGGCAACGCCGGTGCCGATGCCGGTACCGGCGTGGCGACGCTGGTGCTGGCCGGCGCGGACGAGTTGGCGCCGAGGCATCTGGAGCGGCTGTCGGACTTGTGCAACCGGCGCGGGACCCGCCTGGTGGTGATGTTCCGGCATCTGCGCGAGGCGTCGTTCCAGATGCTCGGGGCCGGGCCGGTGGCGTTCATGAACTTGGGCAATCCGCAGGAGGCCTCGCGGGCCGCGGACTTCATCGGGCGCGAGAACCGCTTCGAGATATCCGGGCTGACCCGCACGGTCGGCGGGCACCAGACCCACAGCGTCTCCGACAGCGACGCTGGGTCCGAAGGGCTGTCGCACAGCGCCGGCAAGCAGCGGGGAACCGCCTCCCCGGGCCTGTCTCACGCGCCGACCCGCAGCTGGGGACGCTCGTGGTCGCAGAGCCGCAGCACCGACCGCACCTGGGCGCACAGCACCACCGCCTCGAACACCGACACCTGGTCCGACGCGCAGTCCACGCAGCGGGTCTACGAGTACACGGTCGAGCCGCGGGTGCTGCAGCAGCTCCCGGACTACGCGATGGTGCTGGTCGAACACGCCGCCGACGGGGTCCAGGTGAAAGCCGTCGAGATCAACCCCGACATCCCGCTGCTTCAGCACACCGACGACACTCACCCCGACCAGGCGCCAGGGATCGCCTCGGTGAACGCCGGCGCGCGCCGCGCCCTGGATGAGGCTTTCACTGACGACGCGATCGGGCCGTGGCCGAACGTCGTTGATCACGAAGCTGTTCCGGATCGGCGTTTCCCGCAAGAATGATCACCATGGTGATCCGGGGCGTGCTGTTCGATGTCGATGGAACGCTGTACGCGTTCGAGGATGCCGAGAAGTCCGGTCTTCAGTCGCACCTGGTGGCCGAGGGGCTTGATGACCGGTTCGCTTCACCGGCTGAGGCTCTGCGCTTGTGGCGGGACCTCACGGAAGCCGAGTACCCCCGATTTCTCACCGGCGAGTTGACCTACGTCGGCCAGAAGATCACGCGGACCCGGCGTTTCCTCACGGCAGCCGGAGTCGCCGGCGCTCCCGAGATGTCGGACGAGCAGGCCGCAGCCTGGTTCGCGGCTTACGCGGCGCGGAAGAACACGACCCGGCGGGCGTTCGACGACGCTCAGCCGGCGCTGGGTGCCCTGGCGAGTCGCTACCGGCTCGGCGTGGTGTCGAACTCGGCGACCGGGCACCAGCGCGAGAAGCTGGAGGCGATCGGGCTGCTCGGGTTCTTCACCGAACCGCTGGTTTGCTCCCAAGAGCATGGCGAGGCCAAGCCGGCGGCGAGCATCTTCCTGGCAGGCTGCGAGGCGCTGGGGCTGCCACCGGCTGAGGTGGCCTACGTCGGCGATGACTACGAGAAGGACGCCGTCGGCGCGCGCGATGCCGGGTTGCACGCGATCTGGCTGGACCGCTCGGCCGAGGCGGCTTCCGGTCGGGGTGCCGTGGACGCCGGTATCCGCGTGATCGCCTCGTTGACGGAGCTCAGTGGTCTGTGATCGGCCGGATGCGGTAGTCGCAGCAGGGCCGGGCTCTTTCCGAAGCCCGGCCCTGCTACGTGCTAGTGCTTGTGCTGGTGCTGCTGCTCAGCCGGTGAAGGCCGCGAGGCCGTTCGGCGTGCCCAAGCCGGTCGGGCCGTCGTAGCCGGTGCCGGCGGTGCACAGGTACGACGGCGTGCAGCTGGCGGTGGCGCCGCTGGTGACGTCGTTCAGTGCCGAGGTGTGGCTGTAGATGTCCGCGGCCGGCACCGCCGCCTTCGGCGCGCCGGCGTCGGCGTACACGGCGGCGATCAGCGGGGAGGCCACGGAGGTGCCGCCGTACACGGCCCATCCGGAGCCGCCGTAGGTCTGGTACACCGCGACGCCGGTGGCCGGGTCGGCGACCGCTGCGACGTCGGCGACGGTGCGCTTGGCGCAGCCGGTGTCCTTCTGCCAGGTGGGCTTGGGTTCGTAAGCGGAGCAGCCGGAGCCGGCGCCTTCGGTGGGGTTGGTGGACCAGACCGATTCGGTCCAGCCGCGTGCGGAGCTGTCCTTCTTCAGCGCGGTGCCGCCGACGGAGGTGACGTAGGGCGAGGCCGCCGGGTACTCCACGCCGTAGCCGCCGTCGCCGGAGGAGGCGGTGATGGCAACGCCCGCGTGCTTGAAGTAGGTGCTGTCGTAGCTGGTGTCGGCGCTGGACTCGCCGCCGCCGTAGCTGTTGGAGACGAACTTCGCGCCCAGCTTGACGGCGGTGTTGACGGCGGTGCCGAGGTTGGTCATCGACGGGGTGGTGGCCTCGACGAGGATGATGTGCGCGTTGGGCGCGACGGCCGAGACCATGTCCAGGTCCAGGGAGATCTCCCCGGCCCAGCCGGTGTCGCCCTTGGGCAGTTTGCTACCGCCGGTCTGGTTGACCTGCTTGAAGCAGCCGGAGGCGACGGTGCACGCGGGCAGGCCGTACTGGCTGCGGTAAGTGTTCATGTCGGCTGCGGCGTTGGGGTCGTTGTAGGCGTCGACGATCGCGACGGTCTGCCCGGCGCCGCCGCCGGCCGGCAGGTTGTACGCCGAGCGCAGGTCGGCGGGGCCGAAGCCGGACGGCGTCGCGTTCGGGGTGACGCCGGTGGCGCGGATGTGCTCGGCGACGTTGTTGACGTGCAGCGCGTCGCAGGCGGCCAGGCCGGGGGCGGGGAGGTCGCAGGCCCGGGACCACGCGGGGCCGGCGGCGGCGTGATTGGCGTCGGCGGCGCGCGCCCCGGCGGTGGTGGTGGTCGCGGCGGTGTGGGAGCCGGTGGCGTTGGCGGCGGTGGCCAGCGCCGCTGCGGAGCCGCCGAGGACCGCGGCGGCGGCCAGGGATATCGCGGCACGGCGGCGGGTCGGGCGCGGGGTGGATCGCAAGCTTCTGCCTCCAGATCGAGGGGTGCGGCAAGCGGCCCCGGGCAGCGGTGTGCCCGGGACCGGACGAGAAGACTCGTGGTGGCGCCGCCCCGCGGTGGCAGCGTGTTCGAAGCTAACTACCGCTCACCTGGCGAACAAGGGCCGTGGCGATGTTTTGCCGATTCATGACCTTGATAAGGCCAGAACGTTAAGAGCTTTCTCCGACGCCGCTGTCGGCGACGACCGACCGCTGCCGGCGCTGCCGGCGGATCGCGTACAGCGCGGCGGCGACCAGGATCGCCTCGCCGATGAGGATGAGGCGCAGATAGGGGTCGAAGCCGGGATTTGCCCAATCCGGGTAGTGGTTGGCCTCCAGGGCGCGCTGGATGCCGGCGATGCCGCCGACGACCGCTGCGGCCACGGCCCACTCGGCCCGTCGCCATCCGCCGAGCGCCGCGACCGCCACTACCGCCACGACGACGGCGGCCACCGGCCCGATCTGCGCCGGGCGCTCGTAGGTTCCCTGCCCGTGCCAGGCCAGCGCGCCGGTGATCGCCGCCACGGCTCCCAGCGCCGCCAACCACCGCCGCCCATGCCGCGCCGGCGCGATCGCCTTGCCGCCGGTGGCGATCAGCGCGGCGGCCACGATCAGCGACGGCACCGCCGCCAGCGCCGTGTAGACGCCGGTGACCTGCGAGGCGGCCAGCACGACCAGCATCCATCCGAGGACCTGGACGAGCCGTCGCCGGCCGAGCAGCAGCGCCGCGAACGCCCCGAGCCACAGCAGCCCGGCCACCTGCAGGAGCACCATCTGGACGGAGGCGTGGTGGTGCCCGTCGAGGTCGGAGTAGTTGATGTCGGTGGTGTAGATCCCCCAGCTGGACCGCATCCCCAAGAGCTGGACGATCGCCACCAGGAAGCTGAGGTACAGCGTCCCGAGCAGCGCCACCGCCCGCATCAGCGGCCGCGCGGCTTGCGACGGCAGCGCTGGGGTGCCGACTCCGCCGCGCACCCGGATGCTGTGCGTGGCCAGGCTGAGCACCTCGCCGACTTTGGGCCACCGTTGTTGCTCGGGCGCGCTGTCCATGAGGACGCTGAGCATCTCCTCGCCGCGATGGGCCCGGTAGGCCCGCGGCAGCAGCATCAGCACCCGCCGATAGCGCCGCTGGAGCACCGCCGCCGCGTCTCGCGGGCCCACCGGCGCGCCCGACTGGTCCTCCGGCTCACTTGCCGCCGAGCTCATCGCTGAGCTCGCCGCCGCGCCCGTCGGCCCGGCGCCGCTGCCCGCGACATTCTCGGACCCCGAATCGATCCCGGACTCGGCCCCTGATCCAGATCCGGATTCGGGCCCGAATTCAGATCCAGCCGCGCCGCCGTCTCCGCCCACCCCTGCCCCGCTCATGCCATCCCCTCCGAAGTCGCCCCGCGCGCCACACCGTGCCCCAAACCCCGCGCGCGCAGCCTGGCCAAGGCCACCGACGCCTGCGCGGCCATCCGCTCCGCCTCCTCAGCGAGGACCTGCGCGGCGGCGTCGGTGAGCCGGTAGTAGCGGCGCAGGCGCCCGTTGACCGTCTCCTCACGGTCGAGCACCAGCAGTCCTTCGCCGGTGAGCCGGTCCAGCGCGCCGTAGAGTGTGCCGACCTTCAGCTGAGTGCGGCCGCCGGAGAGCTGCTCGACTTCCTGGATGATGCCGTAGCCGTGCAGGGGCCCGTCGACGAGCGCGGTGAGGATCTGGAACGTCTGCTCCGTCCGGCTACCCGATGAATTCACACTCGTTATATATCGGCTAGCAAGGTATCAGGTCAATCGGTGGAGCACAGGCCTGCGACGTCAGCCCAGCGGGGTTCTCGGCCGAGCCGCCTTTGGAGGCCACGACGATGAAGTTCTCGCCGGAGTCCTAGGTGGAGTCGGTGGCGCGGTCCAGGTCTTCGGCGACGGCCATGGCGGGCGTCCTTTCGTGCTCGGTGCGGCGGTTCTCGTGGCGCCCGGTTGTGGTGCGCTGCTGTGGTGCCCTCGTGTGGTGCCCTCGGGCGCTGCGTGTTGTTACGTCCTACCGCATTCGCTGCGGTGGGGCGCGCGGCTTGTATCGTCACTGCGGTGATGAGCGAGCCTTTCTACCGCCGGGCCGAAGGCGCCGTGTTCGAGCCGTCGCAGGCCACTGAAAGCCCTTGGGACACGTCGTTGCAGCACGGCGGTCCGCCGTCGGCGCTGTTGATCGGCGAGATCGAGAAGGTGACGGCCGGGCACGGCCGGATCGCCGAGGCGCACGTCGACTTCCTCGGCGTGATTCCGCGTCAGCCCGGGGTCGTGGAGGTGCGGACGTTGCGTCCGGGCCGGCGGGTGCGTCTGGACGCCGCGACGCTGACCATCGAGGGCCGGGTGGTGGCTGAGGCCAGGTGCTGGACGATCGCGACCAGCGCGGGCGCGGACAAGCGCGTGGAGCACCGGGCCACGCCGCTGCCGGCGATTCCCGAGGCGACTCCGGATTCGCCGTTCCCTGACTTCCCGGACTCCTGGCACTATCCGCACGCGATCGAGTGGCGTCCGGTGCGCGGCCACAGCGGAGAGCCGGGTCCGGCGGCGATCTGGACGCGGGTGCTCGTGCCAGTGGTCGAGGGCGAGACGGCGACGCCGTCGGCACGAACAGGAAATCGGGCAACGGCATCTCGAACGAGCTGCCGCTGGACGATTTCCTGTTCGTGCCGACGGCGTTGCAGCTGAGCCTGCACCGGCACCCGGTCGGCGACTGGGTTCTGCTTGACGCCCGGACCTCGCTGGCCGGCGACGGCATCGGGGCGACGGTGACCGAGCTGCACGACGAGTCCGGGAGCGTCGGCACCGGCACGCAGCCGCTGCTGGTTCAGCCCCGCTGACCGCGTGCGCAAAATTCCATCAACATCGCGCAAGAAGCCAAGCAGAACAAGAAGATCATCGATGATCTTCTGAAATCAAGGCACAGAAGTATTGCTTCCGGGTTTCCGGGCCTCTACGGTCCTGTCATGCCCACACCCACCAAACCCCTGGCCGCGGCCTTCGCCTCGGTTCTGGGCCTGAGCACTCTCATCGCCGCCGGCCCGGCCGGCGCGTCCACGGCCGCGCCGACGAAGGTCACGCGGGCCGCGCTGGATCCGTCGCTGGTCGCCGGACGCGGCGCCGATCTGGGGTTCGTCGAGCAGGAGGCGGAGAACGCCGTCACCGACGGCACGGTCATCGGTCCGAGTACCGATGCGTACTCGCTGGCGGCCGAGGCGTCCGGCCGGTCGGCGGTGACGTTGAAGCCGGGGCAGTACGTGCAGTTCACGCTGCCGGCGGCGACGAACGCGATCACCGTCCGGTACAGCATCCCGGACGCCCCGACCGGCGGCGGCATCACCGCGCCGCTGGACGTGTCGGTCAACGGCCACGAACACCGGACGATGACGCTGACGTCGCAGTACGCGTGGCTGTACAACGAGTACCCGTTCAGCAACGACCCGTCGGCCGGGCCGCTGCACCCGGACTGGTGGACCACCGAGTGCGGCTGCGTGCCGGATCAGACCACGCCGGCGCCGGTGTTCCCGACGCCGTTCCGTCCCAACCACTTCTACGACGAGCAGCGGCTGCTGCTGGGCCGCACCTACCGGGCCGGCGACGTCATCCGGCTCACCGCGCCGGCCGGCACCGCGGCGTCGGCCACCACCGTCGACCTGATGGACTCGCAGCTGGTGGCGCCGCCGAAGATCGACCTGGCGGCGGCGAACGTGCTGCTGTTCGGCGCCGACCCGACCGGGCGGCGGGACTCGGCCGACGCCATCGACCGGGCCGTCGCCTTCGCCAAGCTGGTGCACCTGCCGGTGTACCTGCCGCCGGGCACGTACCAGGTGAACCGGCACATCATCGTCGACGACGTCACCATCGAGGGCGCCGGCAGCTGGTACACCATCGTCAAGGGCCACCAGGTGACGCTGTCGTCGCCGGCCCCGGACGGCTCGGTCCACACCGGCGTCGGCTTCTACGGCAAGGACGCCTCGGCCGGCGGGTCGCACAACGTGCACCTGTCCGGCTTCGCCATCGAGGGCGACGTCCGCGAACGCATCGACACCGACCAGGTCAACGGCATCGGCGGCGCGCTGAGCGACTCCAGCGTCGAAGGCCTGTACATCCACCACACCAAGGTCGGGATGTGGCTGGACGGCCCGATGAACAACCTGACCATCGAGAACAACCAGATCGCCGACCAGATCGCCGACGGAATCAACTTCCACACCGGCGTGACGAACTCGGTGGTGCGGAACAACTTCATCCGCAACACCGGCGACGACGGCCTGGCGGCGTGGTCGGAGAAGACCGCCGACTCCGGCGACGTCTTCGACCACAACACGGTGCAGACACCGGTGCTGGCCAACGGCATCGCCCTGTACGGCGGCAGCGACCTGACGGTCTCGGACAACCTGGTCGCCGACCCGATCCGGGAGGGTTCGGCACTGCAGATCGGCAGCCGCTTCGGCGCGGTGCCGTTCGGCGGAACCATCACCGTCGCGGACAACACCACCGTCCGCGCCGGCACGTTCGAACTGAACTGGAAGATCGGCCTGGGCGCGATCTGGATCTACGCCCTGGAACACAGCATCGACGCCAACATCCAGGTCACCGGCGACAACTTCCTGGACAACACCTACAACGCGATCATGCTGGTGTCGGACTTCCCGGTGAAGGACCTGTACTCGATCACGAACGTGCACTTCGCCGACATCAAGGTCGACGGCACCGGCACCTCGGTGGTCTCGGCCCGCTCCGCCGGCGCGGCGACGTTCCAGAACGTGGTCGCCCGCAACGTCGGCGCCGTCGGCGTCAACAACTGCGGCTCGTTCCACTTCACCGCGGCCGGCTCGGAGTTCGCCCTGACCGACCTCGGCGGCAACACCGGCGGCGGCACCACGGGCCCGTGGCTGGCCTCGTGGGAGCTGCCGAACACCATCACCTGCAACGACCGCCCGGCAGTGGTTCCGCCGCCGGCGCCTTCACCGTGGCCGGCCGGCTGAGGTAGCGCGAGGGCAGGGCTAGGAGTAGCGCAAGGTAGGGCTAGGCATGGTGACGCGGGGCGTCGCCGCCGTCCGAGGGGGCGGCGGCGACGCCCCGCTTCTCGTTCCACTCACCACCGCGCATCCGCACCACAGCAGAACAGGGCCCTGCCTCACCGCGCCCCCGGACCCCCGACCGCCTCCGGAGCACTCCAGCTGGCCAGCATCTGCAGTGCCTGCGCGCTGTCCGAGCCCGGCTCGACCGTGTACACGCACAGCATCTGTTCGGCGTCGCCGGGGACCTGGAACGACTCGTACGAGAAGTGCAGCTCCCCCACCACCGGGTGCCGGTAGCTCTTCGCGCCGTGGGTGCGCCGTAGTACGCGGTGGTCGCTCCACCAGTGGGTGAACTCCGGGCAGTGCACGGTCAGCTCTCCGATCAGGTCGGCGAGTTGGCGGTCGTGGGGGTAGCGGCCGGCTTCGAAGCGGAGCATCGCGACGGTTTCGGCGGCGATCCGCTCCCAGTCGCCGACGCGTTCGCGGGCCTGCGGGTCCAGCAGCAGGTAGCGGGCCAGGTTGCGGCGCGGTGCGGGGATGGCGTCGAAGTCGGTGATCACGACGCGGGCCAGGCGGTTCGCCGCGAGGATGTCGGTGCGGCGGCCCATGATGAATGCCGGGACCTGTTCCAGGGTCGCCAGCATCAGATACAGGCCCGGCCGGACCTGCTGCACGCGGCTGCGGTTCGGCGCGCGCCGCTGCGCCGCCGACGCCGAGGCCGCTGATGCGGCGCGCGCGGCGCGCGGGGTGAGCAGGTCGGCCAGGTGCTCGCGTTCGGTGTCGTCCAGGCGCAGCGCGTCGGCGACGGCGGCGACGACCTCCGGCGAGGGGTTGCCGGCGCGTCCCTGCTCCAGCCGCGTGTAGTACTCGCTGCTGACGCCGGCCAGCCGTGCGACCTCGTCGCGGCGCAGCCCCGGCACGCGCCGCACCCGGCCGTCGAACGGCAGCCCGGCCTGGTCCGGGGTGATGCCGGCGCGCCGGGAGCGCAGGAAGTCGGCGATCTCGGTGGCGCGGTCCATGTCTTCCAGTGTGGTCCATGTCGGCGCCGGAGCGGTGGCGCAAAGTGGCCCTGCCAGTACCTGCCTGGTCAGGGTCAGTTATGGCGGCCCGGAGGGGCACGGCGGATGGTGTTCTGGATGTGAGGCCGGAACCGACGGCCGCACCAACCCCACCTGACCCGCTCGTGGAAGGTACGCATCATGTCCACGAACACCACCGCCACTGCTACCGCCGCCGTCGGCACCGCCACGACGACCACCGGCGCCACCGCCGCCACCCAGGCCGCCCCGCTGGCCGGGCGCGTCGCCGTCATCACCGGCGCCTCCAGCGGCATCGGCGAGGCCAGCGCGCTTGAGCTTGCCGCGCTCGGCGCCCGCGTCGTCGTCCTGGCCCGCCGCGCCGAGCGGCTGGCCGAGCTGGTCGAGCGCATCGAGAAGGACGGCGGCCGGGCGCTCGCGATCACCGCCGACGTCACCGACCGGGCCGCGGTGCAGGCCGCCGCCGACCGGGTCGCGGCCGAGTTCGGCGGCGCCGACCTGCTGTTCAACAACGCCGGGGTGATGCTGCCGGCGCCGATCGAGGAGCTGGCGGTCGGCCAGTGGCAGCACCAGATTGACCTGAACGTCACCGGCCTGATGAACGTGATCGGCGCGTTCACCCCGCAGCTGGTGGCCGCCGCGGCCGATCGCGGCGTCGCCGACCTGATCAACACGTCCTCGATCGCCGCGCAGAACATCTTCCCCGGCTTCGCCGTGTACTGCGGCACCAAGGCCTACGTGACCCACATGTCCCGGCAGCTTCGCGCCGAGCTCGGCGCGAAGAACGTGCGGGTGGCGGCGATCGAACCGGGCATCGTCGGCACCGAGCTGCAGTCCCACGTCACCGACCCCGGCGCGCAGGCGTGGCTGGAGGGTGCCGCGCAGACCATGGAGTTCCTGACACCCGGCGACATCGCCCAGACCGTCGCGTTCCTGGCCGCGCTGCCGCCGCGGGTCAACCTGCAGCAGGTCACGATCATGCCGACCGGGCAGCCCGGCTAGCCGGAATCAGCGCGGCGCTGAGCCCTGATGTCCTTGGCCACCGGCATGCGCCACTCCCGCGTAAAGCACCTCGACGCCGTCGTCTTCGAGCTGCGCGATGGTCGGGTCGGCAGAATCGACGTCGGTGACGACCCCGGTGACCGCATCCCACGGCAGCACCGTGTACCGCGACGCCGCCCCGACCTTCTCCGCACTGGCCAGCACATACGTCTCGGCGGCGCGCGCCGCCAAAGCCCGCTTCATCGCGGCCTCGTCGGCATCGGCGGTGGTCAGCCCGGCCGTGGGATGCACGCCGGTCACGCCGAGCAGGAACACCTCCGCACTGATCTGCGCGGCCGCCTCAGCCGCGGCGGCACCGCAGGTCACCGCCGAGTGCTTGAACAGCCGCCCACCCAGCAGGAACACCTCAGCGGCGTGGTCCAGCAGCGCCGCGGCGATCGTGGGGCTGTGCGTGATGACCGTGCACGCCAGGGTCTTCGGCAACGCGTCGACCACGGCGCGGGTGGTGGTGCCGCCGTCGAGGATCACGGTCGAGCCGGGCTGGATGAGCGCGGCGGCGCGCGCCGCGACGCGGCGTTTGCTGTCGGGGGCGACGGCGTCGCGGGCGGCGTAGGCGACGACGGCCGGCGAGGCGGGCAGCGCCCCGCCGTAGACCCGCACAGCCAGCCCGGCGGCGTCGAGCTCCCGCAGGTCACGGCGCACACTGTCCGCGGAGATGCCGAGTTCGGCGGCGATGTCCTTGGCCACGACGCGTCCGTCGCGGCGCAGCCGCTCCAGCAGCAGGTCCTTGCGCGAAGCGGCCAGCATGCCGACTCCTTCCGAGTCTGTGCCGAATATCTTCCGACTCATTCACGATACTGCACGTTCTTGCCGTATCCTCACGGCATGACGAAACCACTGCTGATCCTGATAGCCGGCCCCTACGCCTCCGGCACCAACGGCGACCCGCAGCTGATGGCCCGCAACCTGAAACGCCTGGAGACCGCGGCCTGGCCGATCTTCCAAGCCGGACACGTCCCGATGATCGGCGAATGGGTCGCCCTGCCGGTCCTGGAAAGCGCCGGCGCGTCCGGCCCGAACGACCCGCTGGCCCAGCAGGTGATGTATCCGACGGCGCAGCGGCTGCTCGCACACTGCGACGCGGTGCTGCGGCTGCCCGGAGAATCCAGGGGCGCCGATCAGGACGTCGCGATCGCCCGCGAACGCGGCATCCCGGTCTACACCTCGCTCGACGAGATCCCGCGCGCTGACGCCCCGCATCCCGAGGCGTCGGCACACTGAGACCGGATCCGGTTCTCGCGGGTGCCGCCCGCACCGCTTACCGCAGCACAGCTTCCTTAGCGGCTGCAGCCAGGCTCGGCTGCAACCGGCGCGCGACGTCCACATGGTCGCCGGTCCAGATGACCCGCACCGCGGTGGCGGTGGCCTGGCCGTCCTGGTCGACGAGGTCGGTGCGGACCGCGTCGACCAGGCGTGCGGCGGCTTCCGGCCGCAGCGGCACCGGCGCCGGGATAGGCGTGCCGTTGTGGTCGCCGAGGCTGTCGGCCAGGGCCCGGTACCAGTCGGTGACCTTGTCGGCGCCTTCCAGGATGGCGTCGTGGGCGGCGCTCTGGTCGGCGGTGAGTTTGGTGCGGCCGCTGTGCTCCCACAGCGCGACCACGGAGTCGGCGGCCAGCCGCAGCCCGACGACACCGGTGACCAGCGTGGTGGTGTCGGCCAGCGACAGTGGTTTGGCGCCGCGTTCGGCCAGGTAGGTGCGGTAGGCGTCGTCCAGGCGCCGGGCGGAGGCGGCGGCGTCGCGGCCGGCCGCCTCCGGAGCCTGCGGTGCGGCCGCGGCCGGGGCGTCGGGGTTGTCGGTGCAGTGCCCGAGGGCGTAGGTGACCGCCCCCGACAGGTACCGCGCACTGTCGGTGTAGGCCTTGGCCAGGGCCTTGTCGACCGCGGCGGCGGCGCCACGAGGCCAGAAGAACAAGGCGACCACGACGCTCACACCACAGCCCAAGCCGATGTCCTGGATCCGCAGCAGCACGATGTGCCAGTCCGGGTTCTGCCCGATGTTGAACAGAATCACCAGCGTCACCGTGAACGCGGCCTGCCCGGCGGTGAAGGAGATCGCCGCCGGCGCGATCCCGGCGATCAGGATCGCCACCGGCAGCAGCAGCCACAGCACATTCCCGTGATGCCCGATCACCTGAAGCATCCCGGCACCGATGATCGACCCCAGCACCGTCCCCAACACGGCACGCATCGCGTTCTGCCCGGTGTTCAACGCATTGGACCGCAGCACCGACAGCGTGCCCAGCAGCACCCAGAACGAGTGCTGGACGCTGGTCAGGTCGGCGAGCAGCACAGCGAGCGCCAGACCGATAGCGCCACGGACACTGTTGTGCAGCCACACCGAATTCCAGCCCAGGTGCGCACCGGCCCGCTCGCGCGCCGACGCCAGCGGCTTGGCCAGCGCGCCGGGCTCGCGGCCGAGGAGCCGGTCCGGCCAGCTTCGCTGCCACGCCTTCGCCGCCAACTCCACGTTCCCCGCGATCTGCTGCACGGCGAACCCCAACTCCAGCGCCCGGAAGGAGAAGTCGAGCGTGGAGATGAACATGAACGCCTCATCGGGGCTCTCGCCGACAGGCTGGTCGACCGGCAGCCGCGCGGTGGAGCTGTCCTCCATCGCCGCCAGCGCCGACTGCAGCTCCTTCCCGGCCGCCTGCAGAGCACTGATGTCGCCCCGCAGATCCGTGAGCACATCGGCAGCCCGGTCCAGCACGTCCGCGGCGGCCAGCCGCGCGGTGCGCGCAGCCGGATCGCACGCCGGCGGCTGCTCGTCGTAGTCCGGCCGGTCCGTGACGATCGTGACCAGCCACGTCAGCTCGTCGACCAGCCGCACCAGCGTCCGCGAAGACGTCGACAACCCCGTGGGCCGATACGGAGTGGCGTCGAACATGCGACGCAAATCGTTGTTCGCGGCAGTGGTCTCATCGGCCGCGATCTGACAGGCCCCGATGTTGAACGCCCGATGCCCACCGGTGGCGCGCGCGTCGGCCCGCAACAGCGCCGCAGCCGCCCGGCACACCCGCGCCGCCGGCTTGGCCAGCGGGTCGGCAGCCGGACGCGGCCACAACAACGTCACCGCCGGCAACGCCGCGGCCGCCGCCAAACCCGCACCGGCCAGCCGGTACTGCAACTGGTCCAGCGGCACCGGCGTCGCGACCGGCAACACGAACGCCAGCAGCAACGCCGTGGCGCTGCCGGCCAGCACCGAGCTGACCACCCCGGAGAACAACACCACGAACGCCACGACCACCGTCGCGGCCACCGCCACCCACGTGACCCGCGCGACCAGCGTGCCGACACAGATCAGCATCGCCCACGCCACAGCCAGCGCCAACTGCGCACGCAGCCGCTGAATCAAGGTCCCGCTGTAGTCCACCAGCAGCAGCATCGAGAACGACCCGAACGCCGCGAAACTCGCCATCGTCGGCGAGTGGAACACCTGCGTGCACAACGCGAACAACGCCGGCATCACCACCGCCGTGCGCGCCGCACGCCGCGTCGCCGCCAGCGCCGGATCATGCGACCGCAACCACCCGGTGAACGCCGAGAAGTCGACCACCGATCCGCGCCGCTCCAGCAAGGCCCCTGACGACATCCACACCTCCGGCTGAGAACGTCGGCGGGGCCAGGCGCCACACCGCGCTCAATTGTGTATCACCCCCGGCGCGCTCCGGCTCGGATCAGCGGCGAGATCTCGCGTACCGAGAACGGACAGCAGTTCCAGTTTCTCCACGGCATCGGTGCCGGGCACCGGGCTGAACCACAGCAGCCGCTGACTACCGTCCTCGGTCAGCAGGTTCAGACAGTTCACGTCGATCAGACCCAGAGCCGGATGCACGATGCGTTTGGTGTCCATCAGACGCACCGCCACATCGTGCCGACTCCAGATGCGGGCGAACTCCTCGCTGCGTTCAAGCAGCTCGGCGACCATGCCCCTGGTCTCCTCGTCGTGTTTGCCGCGCCGGGCCGCGGCCGCACGCAGGTCCGCGACGAAAGTCAGCGCGTGCCGCTCGTGATCCTCCGGCGGATACAGCTCGCGCGCGGCCGGCTCGGTGAACCACCGGTACACGAACCCGGCCCGCGGGCCGGTGCCCGGCGGCACCGGACCCAGCAGCGCCTCGGCGAGGGGGTTCTGCACCAGCACCACGTGCAGGTCGGTGATGACCCGGGCCGGGGTACCGGCCAGGCGGTCCATCAGGTCCAACATGCCGGGGCTGACGTGCGCGGCGCCGCCGCCGGCCGGCGGGACGGGCCGCCCGGCCAGGTGGTACAGGTGGTCGCGCTCGTCCCGGTTCAACCGCAGCGCCCGGGCCAGGGCCGCGAGCATCTGCTCGGAGGGCTGGGCACCGCCGCGCTCCAGCTCGATGTAGTAGTCGACGGAGGCGCCGGCCAGCTGCGCCACCTCGTCGCGGCGCAGCCCCGGCACCCGGCGCCGCGGCCCGGTGGGCAGCCCCACCTCGCGCGGACGTATCCGGTCGCGCCGGGATTTCAGGAAGCCACCGAGTTCAGCCAGATCCACCTCCCCAGTCTCCGTCACCGCCGCGCGCGGAGCCAGGGGGCGCCGACCCCTGGGTAAACGGCAACTGGTTACCGGCTCCGACCAGGCACAAGGTGGTGGTGTCACCGAGAAACGGAGCAGATCATGAGCATTGAGAACACCGCCGCGGCCGCCACGACGACCCTTTCCGACGCCGCCGACACCACCGGCACGACCGGCGCCTCCGGTTCGGCGCAGCGGCGCGTCGCGATCGTCACCGGCGCCTCGCGCGGCATCGGCCGGGCCGTCGCACTCCGGCTGGCCGCCGACGGCCAAGCCGTCGTGATCGTCTACGCCGGCCGCACCGACCTGGCCGAGCAGGTCCTCGCCGAGGTCGAGGCCGCCGGCGGGCAGGGACTGGCCATCCAGGCCGACGTCGCCGACGAGAAGGCCGTGGCCGCGGTGTTCGACCAGACCGAGCAGCGGTTCGGCGGCGTGGACGCGGTCGTGAACGCCGCCGGCCGGATGGCGCTGTCACCGCTGGTCGACCTGGACCTGACGGTCCTGGACGAACTGCACCGCACCAACATCCGCGGCACGTTCGTGGTCGCGCAGCAGGCGGCGCGGCGACTGCGGCCCGGCGGCGCGCTGGTCACGTTCTCCACGTCGGTCCTGGGCACCTCCTTCCCCACCTACGGCGCCTACGTCGCCAGCAAGGGCGCCGTGGAGGCGCTGACGCTGGTCCTGGCGCGCGAGCTGCGCGGCCGGGACGTGACCGTGAACACCGTCGCGCCCGGGCCCACCGCCACCGACCTGTTCCTGGACGGCAAGGACGACGAACTCATCGCGCACCTGGCCGCGCAGGCGCCGCTGGAGCGCCTCGGCACCCCGGAGGACATCGCCGAGGTCGTGGCGTTCCTGGCCGGCCCGGCCGGCCACTGGGTCAACGGACAGGTGCTGCGCGCCAACGGCGGCCTGGTCTGAGCACACCATCACCACACCGAACACAGGACGAGACACAGGACCGAAACAGGACGAGGAACTGACATGAGCCAGAACACCGCGAAAGCCACCGACAGCAAGGTCATCGTCGTCACCGGCGCCTCATCAGGCTTCGGCAACCTCGCCGCCAGGGCACTGGCCGCCGCCGGACACACCGTCTACGCCGGAATGCGCGAAACCGACAGCCGCAACGCGACACACGTGCAGGACCTGACGCAACTGTCCACCGAGAACGGCGTGGACGTGCGCGGCATCGAAATGGACGTCCAGGACCAGGACTCCGTGGACGCCGCGATCGCCCGCATCGCCTCCGAACAGGGCCGCCTGGACGTAGTCGTGCACAACGCCGGACACATGGTGCTCGGCCCCGCCGAAGCGTTCACCCCCGAGCAGCTGGCCCAGCTGTACGACATCAACGTCCTCAGCACGCAGCGCGTCAACCGCGCCGCACTGCCGCTGATGCGCCGCGCAGGTTCCGGGCTGCTGGTGTGGGTCGGCAGCTCCAGCACCCGCGGCGGCCACCCGCCGTTCCTGGCACCGTACTTCGCCGCGAAGGCCGGCATGGACGCCATGGCCGAAAGCTACGCCGCCGAAGTCATCCGCTACGGCATCGACACCGTCATCGTGGTGCCCGGCGCCTACCCGGCCGGCACCAACCACTTCGCCCACGCCGGCCTCCCCGCCGACACCGAACGCGCCGCCGACTACGACGCCGCCTACGGACAGCTCCGCGACGAGATGGCGAACCGCCTCGCCGAGCTGTTCCCCGCCGGCCGCACCGTCGACGAAGTCGCCGACGCGATCGTCGACGTGATCGACCTGCCGGCCGGACAACGCCCCTTCCACGTCCACGTCGACCCCAGCCGCGACGGCAGCGACGTCGTCTCCACCGTCGCCGACCGCATCCGCAGCGAGTTCTACCACCGCATCGGAATCGCCGACCTGCTCCCCGAACACGCCAGCCGCTGACCACCCAGAACCAGAACACCCAGAACCAGAACAGGAACCCCGACATGCCATTCGCGAACTTCAAAGTCCCCGCCGGCACACTGGACGCCGACCAGAAGGAGAAGATCGTCCACCGCACCACCGAGCTGTACGTGGAGATCTACGGCGAACGAGCCCGCGGCGGCACGATGGTGCTCGTCGAAGAAGTCGCCGACGGCGGCTGGGGCATCGGCGACCACGTCCTGACGCTCGCCGCGCTCCAGCAAAACGATCAAGATGCCTAGCAGGGCTCTACACCGCTGAAGCCGCAGCCTTCACCCCATCCAGGCTGCGGCGGGCAACATCGGCGAACTCCTCAGTGTTCGCCAGATCGCACCACTGCTCGTAAGCGCGCTTCAACGCCAACGCCCCGAGCTCCGCCGCCACCTCGGCGACCATCACCTCGGCGCCGCGCTCCACCAGCGCGGCGCCGACGGCTGCCGTGAGGTTCACACCCTTGAGCGCCTCCCGCTCCTGCAGGTCAGCGTGCGTCTCGATCACCGCACGGCGCCGCACGGTGAACGGCCTGCGCTCCGCAGTGAACACCTCCCGCCCCAGCGCCGCCAGCCCACACGCCACCGCCTCCAACACACCGGCCTCCTCCGGCGCCCCCGCGATCGCCGCCCTCAACACCCCGGTCAGCACGTCCTCACCGAACAACACCCCGCGCTTGTCCTGGAAATGCCGGAAGAACGTGCTCTTGGCCAGGCCGGCGCGCGCCGCGATGTCCACGACGGTGGTGTTCTCGTAGCCGTTCTCAGCGAACAACTCCAGGGCGGCTTCAGCGAGTCGTTCCGACGCGTGCGGTTCCCAGCGGGCCATACCCCCACCTTACGGGACTTGGTCCCGTCACCGGTGCTACAGTGATGAGACCAAGTCCCATCACTGCCGTGGAGGCCTCCATGAACCGGACAGTCATCTACGAAAAGTTCGGCGGACCCGAAGTCCTCGAAATACGCGACACCCCCGAACCCCACCCCCAAGCAGGCCAAGTCCGCGTCCGCGTCACCGCCGTCGGCCTCAACCCCATGGACTGGATCTTCTCCTCCATGCCGCAGATGGCCCAGCAATTCGGCATCACCCTGCCCTCCGGCTTCGGCACCGACTTCGCCGGCACCATCGACGAGACCGGCCCCGACGTCACCGCCTTCACCATCGGCGACCGCGTCTACGGCGGCGCCGTCGGCCGCGCCGCCACCGACCACCTCATCGTCGACCCCACCGGCACCGACACCCTCGAACACACCCCCGCCGGCCTCACCGACGACACCGCCTGCACCCTGCCCGTCGCCGGCGCCACCGCCGCCGCGGCGCTCGCCGCGATCGACCTGCGCGCCGGCGACACCGTGCTCATCGGCGGCGCCGCAGGCGGAGTCGGCGTGTTCGCCGTCCAACTGGCCCGCGCCGCCGGCGCGCGCGTCATCGGCACCGCCGCACCAAGCACCTTCGACTTCCTGCGCGACCTCGGCGCCGAACCCGTCCCCTACGGCCCCGGACTGGCCGACCGCGTCCGCGCCCTCGCACCCGACGGCCTGACCGCAGCCACCGACCTGCACGGCACCGAAACCGCCGAAGCCGCCCTGGCCCTCGGCGTCGCCCCGCAGCGCATCTCCACCATCGCCGCCGGCCCCAACCCGCCCGGCGGCGTCCGCGCCACCGGCGGCGCCAACGCACTGCCCGGCGACCTCAAGCGCATCGCCGAGGCCGTCGCCGCCGGCGACCTCACCGTGCCGATCGAAGCCAGATTCCCGATCGAGAAGATCCAGGACGCGGTACGGACGCAGGCCGAACGGCACACCCACGGCAAGATCATCGTCACGCTCTGATCACGCTCCGCACCCGGGCACCGTAAAACCCTGCGATAGAGTCGGTCGGCATGACCGTTCCCGGACCCGACACCTGGCCACCCACACCGATCCACACCAAGCGGCTGGTGCTGCGTGAATCCCAGGCCCGGGACCGACCGGCGATCATCGACCTGTTCGCCTCCGAGGACGTCGGCACCTACGTCGGCGGAGCCCGGCCCCGCGAAGAACTCGAACGCACCGTGGCGGCGATACCCGGACGGCGATACGGCTTCTTCATCGTCGAACTCGACACGGCGATGATCGGCCTGATCACCCTCGACCCCCACACCGCCGCACACCCCGGCCACTCCCGCCCCGACCTGGCACGCACAGAACTGGGCTACATGTTCCTGCCCCACGCGTGGGGCCACGGATACGCCGCCGAAGCGTGCACCGCGGCCCTCGACTGGTTCGCCGCGGCGCGTCCCGGCGAACCAGTCGTGCTGACCACCCAGGTCGCCAACGAAAGCGCCCGACGCCTCGCGACCAAACTCGGATTCGACGAAGTCGAGCGCTATCACGAATACGGCGCCGAGCAGTGGTTCGGCCTGTGGGAGCCGCCCGCAGCTCCGCGCTGATAGGGGTACTGCCGGTACCCCTATCAGCAGGATCTCCCCAACACCCGCGCCGCGGCGTTGACTGGGTCCCAACGCATCAAGCATCAGCCGCGAAGCGAGGAACCCCATGCGCGCCACCTACATGTACGGCGCCGGCGACGTCCGCGTCATCGACGTCCCCGACCCGGTCGTCAAGCACCCCACCGACGCCCTCGTGCGCGTCGTCGCGTCCTGCATCTGCGGCTCGGACCTGCACCCCTACCACAACCGCCCGGCCGGCACCGAAGGCTCCTCGATGGGCCACGAGTTCCTCGGCGTCGTGGAGGACACCGGCCGCGACGTCACCACCGTCCAGCGCGGCGACCTGGTCATCGCGCCGTTCGCCTGGTCCGACGGCACCTGCGACTTCTGCCGCGAAGGCCTGCAGACCTCCTGCCGGCACGGCGGCTTCTGGAACTCCGGCGACGTCGGCGGCGGCCAGGCCGAAGCCGTGCGCGTACCGCTCGCCGACGGAACCCTGGTGCCCGTGCCGGTGAAGGAGAACTCGCCGCTGCTGCCGTCGCTGCTCACACTGTCCGACGTCTACGGCACCGGCTACCACGCCGCGCACAAAGGCGGCGTCACCCCCGGCAGCGCAGTGACCGTCATCGGCGACGGCGCCGTCGGCCTCATGGCCGTGCTGGCCGCCAAGCGCCTCGGCGCCGAACAGATCATCCTCATGGGACGCCACACCGACCGCACCGACCTCGGCCGGTACTTCGGCGCCACCGACGTCGTCGCCGAACGCGGCGAGGAAGGCATCGCCGAGGTCCGCGACCTCACCGGCGGCGACGGCACCGGCATCGTGCTCGAAGCCGTCGGCCACATGCCCGCCTACGAACAAGCCCTCGGCATCGTCCGCCCCGGCGGCGTCATCAGCCGTGTCGGCGTCCCGCAGTACGACCAGGCGTCCGTCGGCTTCGGAACCCTGTTCGGCCCCAACATCACCTTGACCGGCGGCCCCGCACCGGCCCGCGCCTACATCAGCACCCTGCTGCCCGACATCCTCTCCGGCGCCGTCGACCCCGGGAAGGTCTTCGACCGCGAAATCGGCATCGAGGAAGTCCCCGACGGCTACAAGGCCATGGACAACCGCACCGCCCTGAAGGTCCTCATCCGCTGAGGCAACCGATAGGCCAGACTGGACTCCGTGCAGCTAGACGTCCTGATCCTCGGCCCGCTGGAGGTCCGCGCCGACGGCGTCCCGATCCCGATCGGCGGCGTCCGGCTGCGCGCCCTGCTGACCAGACTGGCCCTGGACCCGGACCGCAGCGTCTCCATCCCGGCGCTCATCGACGCCCTGTGGGAACACGAACCACCCGACGGCGCCGCCAACGCGCTGCAATCACTGGTGTCCCGACTGCGTCGCACCCTCGGCGACCCCGACGTCGTCATCGGCACCCCCGGCGGCTACCGCCTGGCCGTGCCTGCCGACGCCGTCGACGCCCATCGCTTCGAGACCCTGGCCCGACAAGGCCGAGGCGCCGCCAACGCCGACCCCGCCACCGCACGGCAGCTGCTGCGCGAAGCCCTCGCGCTGTGGCGGGGACCGGCCCTGGCCGACGTCGCCGACGCCGGATTCGCCACAGCCCCCACCGCACGCCTGGACGAGCTGCGCCTGGGCGCACTGTGCGACCGTCTCGACACCGAACTCCGCCTCGGCCTGCACGCCGAAGCGCTCCCCGAACTCGAAGCCCTGCTCGCCGAGCATCCGCTGCGCGAGAACATCGGCGTGCTGCTGATGAAAGCCCTGTACGCGGCGGGCCGCCAAGCCGACGCGCTCGCAGCCTACGAACGCGTCCGCGCCACCCTGTCCGACCAGCTCGGCATCGACCCCTCCGAGCAACTGACCGCAGTACATCTCGCGATACTGCGCAACGACCCGGCACTCACCCCGGTCGCCGCCGGCTCCCCGGAGAACGCGGCGCCGGGGTCGGGACCCTTCTCGGAGCCGACGCGGCGGCGCACCAACCTCCGAGCCCGCCTCACCAGCTTCGTCGGCCGCGAGGAAGAGGTGGCGCGCATCGCCAAGATGCTCGCGACCTCCCGCCTGGTGACGCTCGTCGGCCCGGGCGGCGCGGGCAAGACCCGGCTGGCCGGCGAGGCCGCCGCGCGGCTGCTGGAGGCCGGCGCCCAGGACGCCGACATCGCCGACGGCGTCTGGCTGGTCGAGCTCGCACCGGTCACCGACCCCTCCGAGCTGCCGCAGGCGATCCTCACCGCGCTCGGGCAGCGTGAGTGGCGGCTGCTGCGTCCCGAAGCCCAGACCGGCCCGGCCCGGGACGCGCTGACCCGCGTCACCGAAGGACTGGCCGAGCAACACCTGGTCATCGTGCTCGACAACTGCGAACACCTCGTCGATGCCGCCGCCCGCGCCGCCGAGCACCTGCTCGAACACGTCCCCGGGCTGCGGATCGTCGCGACCAGCCGCGAACCGCTCGGCATCGGCGGCGAGAACCTGTTTCCTGTGTTGTCCCTGCCGCAGCCGACCGAGCACGCCGAACTCACCACACCTGCTGAGGCGCTCGCGTTCCCGGCCGTGCGGCTGTTCGCCGATCGCGCCGCCGCCGTCCAGCCCGACTTCGCCGTCGCGGACGACAACGTCGCCGACGTGGTGAAGATCTGCCGCCGCCTCGACGGGCTGCCGCTGGCGATCGAACTGGCCGCCGCGCGCCTTCGCACCCTGCCGCTGCACGCCGTCGCCTCCCGCCTCGACGACCGGTTCCGGCTGCTCACCGGCGGCAGCCGCACCGCCATGCCGCGGCACCAGACGCTGCGCGCGGTCGTGGCGTGGAGCTGGGAGCTGCTGTCGCAGGCCGAACGCGACCTGGCCGAGCGGCTGTCGGTGTTCCCCGGAGGGGTCACCGCCGAATCGGCCGCCGCGGTGCATCCCGGGGCGGGAACCGGGACGGGAACCGGGACTGCCAACGCCGCCAACGCCGACGCCGCCGACATCGCGGCCGACGTCGACGACCTCCTGTTCGCCCTTGTCGACAAATCACTTCTCCAGCCTGTGGAACCCGACGGCACAAGCCCCGGTCCCGCCGACCCCGACGCCCCGCCGCGCTACCGCATGCTGGAGACGCTGCGCGAATACGGCATCGAACAACTGGCCCGGGCCGGCACCATCACCGAAGTCCGCCGCGCCCACGCACACTTCTTCCGCGACCTCGCCGAAACCGCCGAACCGCACCTGCGCCGCCGCGAACAACTCACCTGGCTGGCACGACTCGACGCCGACAGCGACAACATCCTGGCCGCCCTCCGGTTCGCCGCCGACATCGGCGACGCCGACACCGCCGTCCGCCTCGCCGCCTCGCTGGCCTGGTACTGGTCGATCGTCGGCCAGACCACCGAGGGCCGCGCGTGGCTGGAAGTGGCGCTATCGGTGCCGGGCGACTCGCCGGCCGAGGCGCACGCCGTCGTGAAGATCCTGCACGCCCTGACCGGCCTGTTCAGCGCGCAGGACTGGACGAACCTCACCGAGATCACCGACGCCCTCGCCTCCGTCCTCGACGACGCCGAAGTCGCCCACGACAACCCGCTACTGGCCATCGCCGCCTGCACCATCCCGATCGTCACCGACGACCTGGACGCCGTCTACGCGGCCGTCGCGCTCCACGAGAACCACCCCGACCCCTGGGTCGGCGGCATGCTGCACCTGATGCGCGGCATGGCCGCCGAGAACAGCGGCGACCTGGTCACCCAGCGCCGCGACCTGCTCGAAGCACGCCGCCGCTTCACCCTGATCGGCGAGCGCTGGGGCCTGTCGGCCACGCTGTCGGCACTGTCCGCGATGGCCATGGCCGACGGCGAGACGCACGAGGCCCTCCGGATGCAGGACGAGGCGCTGGCCCTCCTGCGCGAGATCAAGGCAACCGACGACGCCGCACAGGTCCAGATGATGCGCGCCTTCGCCCTGGCCCGCACCGGCGCCCTCCAAGAGGCGAAGGCCCTGGTCACGTCGATCCTGGAGTCCGGCCAGCGGAACCACTCGTACACGTCGATGCTGATGGCCTACGTCGGCCTGGCCGACATCGCCCGCCGCGAAGGCGAACTCGACGCAGCGCGCGAATACCTCCGGGCCTCGCACAACGTCACCCGCGACCACTGGCAGGGACCACCACAGCTGCTGGCAGTACGAGAGATCTCCGCCGCGCTGCTGTACCTGACACCCGGCGGCGCCCTGAAAGCCGGCGACTCGGACACTGATACCGGCGTCGACACCGAGCGCGCACGCCTGAGGCTGCACGAGGCGTACGCACTCGGCAGCATCGCCCACGACATGCCGGTCCTGTCCCGCATCGCCATCGCCGTGGCCTGCTACGCCGACACCCTCGGCGACCCCACCGCAGCCACACGCGCCCTGGGCACCGCCTTCGCACTCCGCGGCGGCACCGACCTGAGCGACCCGGACCGCGCCGACGTCACGCACAGCGTCGAGGCGCAGCTCGGCGAGGCCGAGTTCGAGGCCGCATTCGCCTCGGCCCGCGGCATGACACGCCAGGAAGGCCTGGCGTTTCTCGCGGACTACATCGGATTCGACCCGGCGAACGGTAGGACACCTCCAACACGCGAGGCACGCGTCTGACGCGGGACCGGCGCGGCGCATTCACTGGTGTTCGAGCAGATGCTCGGCGGCGCGGCGGCGGCGTACATCTGACATCCGCCGGCTGACCACTGCGGAAGCCAGGCGGCGCTGCGGGCAAAGATGCGGGTGTGCGTGAACAGGTTGGCGTCGGCGAGCAAAGGCGACGCCACGGCCTCGCGCGTGAGCTGCGCGCCGACCCAGGGGTGGGCGTCGATTGCATCGCACAGGCCGAGCGCGAGCGCGCCGCAGGCCTCGGTAGCGGATCCGCGGCGGTGCGAGCGTGGGAATGGGTTGGCGGCAGAGGCCGGATCCACTCCCCCGACCTCAGGCGAAGTCGTTCTTTTAGGCGCTGCTGACCTATGTGTGGGTGCTGGTGGTGGGTGCGGTTTGTTTGTGGGTTGACGGTCAAAGGCGTTTTTTGACGGCTTCGCGTGGGTTTAAGAAGGATCCGCTGGGTGGCGCAGTTCGGTGGTGTGCCTGGCGTGGCGTTGGCGGCCGGCGGTGATGCTGGACACGACCACGCACAGGCCCGAGTCACTGCGCACGCGTCAGGTAGGCGGGCGGCGGCCGCGTTTGGTGGGCGCCTAAGGTCAAGAGCAGGCGCCTCCGGCGGGGGGCACTCCAGACTCTGAGGGATCCCCAACCCCCCGCGTCGGCGGCGGTCCGTGTGTTGGTCGCCGAGTCCCGGATCCCTCCTGTGGTGTGGACACGGTCCACTCGGGTGTGTACACGTGCGGGTAGTGACGTGGCGTGCCCAAGACGCGGGAATCCTTCCCACAGGCCGGGGTTGTCCCGGGTTCCCCGTCGCGTCGGCGGGCGTAGCCAAGCTGACCGGACAGCCGGTGTCAAGCCGGGCGTTTCGCAACCACAGCACAGCGATCCGGCTTGATACCGGCTGGCCGGTCTGCTTCCGTGAGGCGACGATGCGACGGGGAACCCGGGACGAGGCGACCACAAGCAGCGTCCGGCAGCCGACTACGCGGCCCCCCTCCCCGGAGCGAGTGCCGCTCGCCGCGCAGGCGCCGCCGGAGGCCCTGTCTTTGACTTTCAGGCGCCCACCACGCCCGACGATTGCCGCCTACGCAACGCGTGCGCAGTGACCCGGACCCGTGCGTGGTCGTGTACACGAACAACCGCCAGCCGCCAACGCCACCCGCGGCACACCACCGAACTGCGCCACCCAGCGGATCCTTCTTAAACCCGCGCGAAGCCGTAAAAAGCTCCTAAAACCCACCAACAAACCGCACCCACCACACCCCAGCCACCCACACCCACACATCAAGCAGGGGTGCCCTTTTAGATGGGTGCCGCCGAAGGCGGCTCCTTAGAAGGTTGTGGACACGTGATGGTGAGTTGGATATGGAGAGGGGATTGGGGCCCGTTATCTAGTTATTGGACCACCCGGGAGACGCAGCCGTCCCCTGGCAGTTGAGGACGGCGAACCGCCACGTCCCGTCGGCCGACTGGCGCGCAACGGCCGTCGTCGTTCCGGTGGGCGAGATCCGGGTACCGTCCGGCAACGTCGCCTCAAGGTCCCAATCGACGACGATCAAAGCCGTATCGCCCCCGACCTGGGTGAACCTGAGCTTGTTGGTCAGGTGCGCCTGAACCGCGATCGAGTTGACCGTCTCAGCACGCAGCGCCTCCTGGTCCGTGAGCACGTCGCCGCTAAAGGTCCGCATCGACGCGTCCTGATGGAACAGCGCGAGGACGGCCTCGGCGTCCCCGGCGTTGAGCGCATCCGCGTACGCGAACGGCAGACGGGCCGGGTCAGTGACCTGGGAGTCGACGGGTTCCTGGCTGCTCATGGCTGACTCACTCTTTCTGTCTTCGATCCGGCCGAGGCCACTGGCGCCGGCCCGAGGTACCTCGAATCGGACACTACAGCGCGCTCGGGATCCACCCAGCGCCACCCCTGCTCCCCCACCGCAGGAGGCCACTGCGACACCGGGTCCGACCGCTATCTTGTCCTCTGACCTGCTGCTACTCATCATCAGTGCCAGCCCGTACCAGCGCCGTCAGCGCTCGACCTCGCGCAGAAACACGTCTCGGTCGCGCGGCTCCAGCGCCCGAATGCCGTTTTGGGCAGCTCGGGTGCGCTTGGCGTTTGCGGCCCGCAGACCGTGGCGGGTGTTGAAGAGCGTTGTTCACGGTGGCCGGCGCGCGTTTGGCCACGACCAACAGGCAGGTGCGGGAGTCTCGCACAGCCCCAGTCCCACACCGGCTTTTCGCCCGGCGGATCACCATCGCCAGTGGTGGCGTCGGTAAGTGGTGGCACAGCCGTCGAGAATTTGGGCCCGTTATCTTTGGGCACTCCCGCCACGCCGCCGCTCCAGGTCATCGAGCATCGCCGCAGTGGTCGTCGCGCCGAAACGCGTGGCGCCCAGCCGGTTCAGCTCCAGCAGCGCGTCCAGTGTGCGCACACCGCCGGCGGCCTTGACCCGCACGGCCGGCGATACAGTCCGGCGCATCAAAGCGATGTCCGCGGCCGTCGCTCCCCCGCCGGCGAAGCCGGTGCTGGTCTTGACGTACGCCGCCCCGGCCGCCTCAGCGGCCTGGTAGCCGGCGACCTTCTCCTCGTCCGTCAGGTATGCGTTCTCGAAGATGACCTTCACCGGGCGGTCCTCGGCAGCGTGAACCACCGCAGCGATCTCCTCATGCGTGAACGCCGCGTCGCCGGCGCGCAGCCGGCCGATGTCGATCACCATGTCGATCTCTTCGGCGCCGAGCGAGATCAGCTCGCGGGTCTCGAAGACCTTCGTCGGCGTCGCGCTGCTGCCGTGTGGGAAGCCGACCACCGTGCCGACCAGGACGCCCGAGCCGCGCAGCGCGATCGCGACCGCCTCCACGTCGGCGGGCCGCACGCACACCGACGCGACCTGGTACCGGACCGCGACCGCCAGGCCGGCCTCGACGTCGGTCGGGGTCAGCTCCGGGCGGAGCAGTGAGTGGTCGATCATCTTCGCCACCGCGTCGCGGGTGGGCAGTGGGCCGTCCCAGCGTGGGGCTTCCAGCGAGGTGACAGACATGGCGTTCTCCTTCAGGGCGGGGCGGGGCTCTCTGTCATATTCGACAAAACGGCGTGGTCGTTTGTGAGCTCAGCGGAGCCGTTTGTGAGCTGTCTAGACAGCATATACAATTCTGCCATGGCCGCATCCCAGCCCCTCTACGAGCGCATCGAGAAGCAGCTCCGCCGCCGCCTGGACGCGGCCGCCGACGGCGATCCGTTCCCCTCCGAGCCGCGGCTGGCCGAGGAGTTCGGCGTCTCGCGGATGACGGTGCGCGCCGCCCTGGCCGGCCTGGAGCGCGACGGCATGCTCGAACGCGTCCCGGGACGCGGCAGCTTCGTCCGCAAAGGCGCCGCTCACCGCCCCGTCGGCGTCCTGCTCAGCTTCCACGACCAGGCCCTCGCCGAAGGCAAGACGCCACGCTCCCGCGTCCTGGAGGCAGAGGTGCGCGCGGCCACGCCGCAGGAGGTCGCGGCGCTGTATCAAAAGAAAGATCAGAATCCGGAGCAACCGCCCGAGGAAGTCGAGGAAGTCGTCGCCATCACCCGCATCCGCCTCTTCGACGACCTCCCCATCGCCGTCGAACGCGCCGCCTTCCCCGCGACCCTCAGTGCCCTGCTGACCACCGACCTGGAAACCGGCTCACTCCACAACGCCCTGCGCCGCCTCGGCCTGACCCCGACTCTCGGCTCCTCGCTCCTCACCGCCCGCACCGCCGACGACGACGCCCCCGACCTCGGTGTCGCCGCGACCACCCCGATGCTCGTAGAGACTCGTTCCATCGTCGACCAGCACGGCGACCCGTTGGAGTTCACGGTCAGCTCCTACGTGGCCGACCGCTACGCGCTCAGAGTCGACTTCTCCGTCTCGCGGCCGGAACAGATGTGAGCAGGACCGGAAGACGAATCAGCCCGTAGAAGCCCGCTCCACCAGCTCCGTCGGCAGTATCACCGACGCCGGAGGCTCCCCCTCGATCCGGGCCAGCAGCAGTCGAACCATCTCCGCGCTGATCCGCTTAAAGGGCTGCCGCATCGTCGTCAACGGCGGCACAGCAGTAGCCGCAGCCGGCGAATCGTCGAACCCCGCCACCGCCACATCCTCCGGAACCCGCCGCCCGGCCCGCCGCAGCGCGTCCAAAGCCCCGACCGCCATCAAGTCCGAAGCCACGAAAACCGCGTCCAGATCAGGCCGCCGCTCCAGCAACTCCCCCATCGCCGCCTCCCCCGACTCCCGCGAGTAGTCCCCGTGCGCGACCAGCGTGTCGTCGCCCCCGGTCGTCTCCCGCCACCCGGCCAGCCGCTTCACGCCACCCGGCGTGTCCAGCGGCCCGGTGATCGTCGCGACCGTACGCCGCCCCACCGCTACCAGGTGCGCCACCATCTGCCGCGCACCGTCGAGCTCATCGACCCCGACATACGGCAGCATCCGCTCATGCCCGATCGGCTGCCCGCACGCGACGATCGGGAGCCCCAGGTTCAGCACCTGCCCGACGAACGGGTCCCCGGTGTGCGTCGAGACCAGCAGCGCGCCGTCGACGTGCCCGCCGCCCAAGAACCGCAGTACCCGCTTCTGCTCGTCCGGCGTCCCGGCGATCGCCAGCAGCAGCGCGATGTCATGATCGGCAAGAGCCTGCGTACAGGCCCGCAGCAGCACGTTGAAGTTCGGGTCCGTGAAGAACCGCTCCTGCGGCTCCGACAGTACGAACGCCACAGTCCCCGACCGCTGCGTCACCATCGCCCGCGCGTGCAGGTTGACGACGTACCCCGTCTTGCGGATCGCGGCGTCCACCGCGGCCAGCGCGTCGGCGGAGACGTTCAGACCCCCGTTGAGCACCCGGGACACCGTCCCGCGGCTGACTCCGGCCTCTGTCGCGACGTCCTCTATGGTCGGCCGCCGCCTACCGCCTGCGCTCATACTCTTCGCCCCGTTCACTTGACTGCTCCGGCCACTATGCCCGAGCGCCAGTACCGCTGCAGGGTAAGGAATAGCACGATCAACGGCAGGATCGACAACAACGCGCCTGTGATGACCAGGTTGTACAGCGCCGGCTGTTCGGCACCTTGGTTCAGGAGGCTGAAGAGCCCCACCGTGAGCGGGAACTTGCGGTCGTCGCCGAGCATGATGAACGGCAGCATGAAGTTGTTCCAGATGCTGATGAACTGGAACAGGAAGATGGTCACCAGTCCTGGCACCATCATGGGCGCCGCTATGCGCAGCATGAGCCGCCACTCCCCCGCGCCCTCTATACGTCCGGCCTCCAGTACCTCGTCAGGTACTGAGGACGCCGCAAAGATGCGCCCCAAGTAGGAGCCATATGGCAGTGCCGCCGCGACCGAAGGCAGCAGGACCGAGAGGTAGCCACCAGCCATGCCGACCTTTGCGAGCATCAGATACGTGGGGACGGCCAGAGCCACCGCAGGGACCATCACGCCGCCGAGCAGCACGTTGAACAGGACCTTCTTCCCCCGGAACTCATACTTGGCGAGCGCGAATCCCGTTAGCCCCGACAGCGCTGTGCCGAGCAACGCACCGCCGCCGGCGTAGATGAGCGTGTTGTACATCCATCGCCAGAACAGGCCGGACCGGTAGGAATTCAGCTGGCTGATATTGTGCAGCAGCGAAGTACCGGGAACCGCTGTAGAGGAGTTGAACAGGGAGGAGCCGCTCTTAGTAGCGGCTATAAGGACCCACAGGACCGGCAGCAGCGTATATACGGAGCCGATAGCGAGGATCGCCGTAGCGGCCACGGACATCTTGGGGCGTCGCACAGTGTCCTCCCGCTCAGTTCTCGCCGAAGGCGCGCTTGTTGACGAAGCGCAGCAGGCTGAACGACAGTCCCAGGATCAGCACCGCGACGATCACCGCCTCGGCAGCCGCGCTGTAGAGGTCGTTCCGCGCGAACGCGTCGTTGGAGATCTTCATCAGCGGCGTCCAGGTGGTCGAAATGGTCTTGGCCAGCGGCTGCAGCACAGTCGGTTCGGAGAACACCTGAAGCGTGGCGATGACCGAGAACAGCCCGGTCAGCACCAGCGCCGGCAGCACCATCGGCACCTTGATCCGCAGCGCGATCTGCGTCTCGGAGCAGCCGTCCAGGCGCGCGGCCTCGTACACCTCCTGCGGCAGCGACCTCAGAGACGTGTATATGACGATCATGTTGTAGCCGGTGCCGCCCCAGATGCCGACGTTGGCGACGGAGAACAGCACCGTGGAGTTCGAGAACAGATCCGGCATCTTCAAACCGAGCAGGTGGAACAGCGGCTGGAACGGCGAGACTGTCGGCAGGTACAGGAATCCCCACAGCAGCGAGGAGATGACGACGGGCACCCCGTACGGCAGGAAGATCGCGATCCGCGCGAACCGGGTCAGCCGGGCCCGCGTGGAGTCCAGCAGCAGCGCGAACAGCAGCGCCAGCCCGAGCATCACCGGCAGCAGGAACGCGCCATAGGCGAGCGTGCGCAGAACGCTGTGCCAGAACTCGGAGTCCCCGAGGGCAGAGGAGTAGTTCCGCCACCCGACCCACACCTCGCGGCGCGCGTGCGGCCCGAGCCCGAGACCCTTTACGTGGATCCCGCGGAAGCTCATATAGGCCGCGTAGCCGATGGGCGCCGCGAAGAAGAGGACGAACAACGCCGTGGCCGGTGCGACCGCCGCGTAGGGGACGAGTTTTTGTCTGGACACCTGGTCTCCATGCAGTGACGGATGGGCCGACGAGCCGCGGCCGGTGTGTGGCGAATGAGCGGCCGTGAGTGGTTGTGAGCGGCTGTGAGTGGCTGTGTGGCCGTGAACAGCCGCGGCTCGTCGGAGTCGGGGATCAGCTTCCGGATACCGTGAAGCCGTTCTTCTTCATGTCGGCCAGGACGGTCTGCTGGATCGCGTCGAACGCGTCCGGCAGCGCGGTCTTGTTCGTCAGGGCCTTGCCGATGACGTCGTTGTACGCCGAGTACGCGGTCGACACGTCCGGGCCCCACGTCGCGGTGGCGGCGGAAGCGGCCGCGGCCTTGGCGACGGAGGCGAAGTCGGTGGCCGAGGGCAGGAAGGTCGGGGCGGCGACGCCCGCCTGCGCGTCGGTGTCGGCCGGGTAGATGCCGCCCTGGCTGACCAGCAGGTTGAGCGCTGCCGGGTCGGTGTTCATCCAGACCACGAACTGCGCTGCGGCGTCCTTGTGCTTGGAGTCGGTGGTCACGGCCATCGAGGAGCCGCCCCAGTCGCCGGTGACGTTCGAGGCGGCGTCCCACTGCGGCAGCGGCGCCACGCCCCAGTCGTCCTTGGTGTCGGCGGCGACGCCTTCCAGCGTGCCCGGCCCCCACACACCGGCGGTCCAGGACAGGATCGTGCCGTCGTCCATGGCCTTGTTCCAGGCCGGGGTCCAGGCGTTCTCCGGGTCGATCTGGCCGGCCTTGAGCAGGCCGTCCCAGAACGCCGCGACCTTCTTCGTGGCGGCGTCGTTGATGCCGACGCCCCAGCTGGTACCGGATGCCGACCACCACTTGGCGCCCGCCTGCTGCGCCAGGCCGCCGAACTCGCCGGGGTCGACGCTGGGGAAGTTGGCGAGGTAGGAGTTCGGCGCCTTCTGCTTCACCTCGGCGGCGAGTTTGGCGTAGTCGTCCCAGGTCTTCGGGACGCTCAGGCCGTACTTGGCGAACAGGCTCTTGCGGTAGAACAGCAGCATCGGCGCGGTGTCCTGCGGCACGCCGTAGACGGCACCGCTGCCGAGGGTGACCTGGTTCCAGATCGCCGGGGCGAACTTGCCCTGGACCGCGTTGGCCTGGCCGGAGATGTCGGCGAGCACGTTGTTGGAGACCATCGTCGGGATCTCCTGGTATTCAGCCTGGATCACATCCGGCATGGCGTTGGCCTTGGCCGCGGTGAGCACCTTCTGCGCCTCGGAGTCGCCGCCGGCCTGCTTGCTGAAGGTGACGTGGATGTCCGGGTGCGAGGCGTTCCAGGCGTCGACGACCTTGTCCATGTTCGGGACCCAGGACCAGAAGGTCAGGTCCGCCTTGCCGCCGGCGGCGGCCGGCGACCCGCCGCCGGCCGGCTTGGAGGAGGCGGACGAGCAGCCGGTGACCAGGGCCGCGGCGGTGAGCCCGGCGACGGCGGCCGACACGGCACGTATCAGTTTCATACGGAGCTCCACTACGGAGTGAGGACGGAGGAGGGATGTTTCGGCGCTGTGAACGCTCCCAATAATGGAGCTGGCCGAGCGGAAGTCAAGAGGTTCCTCGTCCGGATCTCTCTGTGATAAGACTTCGTTACCGAGCTGTGAGCGCTCCCAAATATGCTGTGCGAACTGAAAGCGAACCGCCATGACCCACCGCTGGCCGCGCCTGGACGGTCCCGCCTACGGCGGCGACTACAACCCCGAACAGTGGCCCGAGCAGATCTGGGCCGAGGATGTCGCCCTGATGCGGGAAGCCGGAGTGAACCTCGTCAGCCTCGGCGTCTTCTCCTGGTCCCGGCTGGAGCCGGCCGAGGGCGTCTTCGACTTCGGCTGGCTCGACCGGATCATGGCACTGCTCGATGAGAACGGGATCCGTGTCGACCTGGCCACGCCGACGGCCGCGCCGCCGCCGTGGTTCAGCCGCGCGCACCCGGACTCGCTGCCGGTGACCCGGGACGGACAGCGGCTCGGTACCGGCTCGCGGCAGTCGGTCTGCCCGTCCTCACCGGACTACGCCGAGGCCTCGGTGCGCATCGCTTCGGCATTGGCCCAGAGGTACGGACAGCACGAGAACCTGGTGCTCTGGCACGTCTTCAACGAGTACATGGCCCCGACCGGCGAGTGCTACTGCGAGAACTCGGTCCGGAACTTCCGACGGTGGCTGCGCGCCAAGTACGAGACGCTCGACGCGCTGAACCAGGCCTGGGGCACGTCCTTCTGGAGCCAGGATTACGGCGACTGGGAGGAGATCGACGCCCCGCGCACCGCGCCGTCGGCCGTGAACCCGGCGCAGCGCCTGGACTTCGCACGCTTCAGCAACGACGCGTGGCTGGAGTGCTTCCGCCGAGAGCGCGACGCGATCCGGCGGCACTCCCCCGACGTGCCGATCACCACCAACTTCCAGGACGTGCGCTGCCAGGGCCTGGACCAGTGGGCCTGGGCCTCGGAGCTGGACGTGGTCTCCAACGACCACTACCTGGTCGCCGAGCAGCGCGACAACCACATCGGGCTGGCGCTGGCCGCGGACCTGACGCGCGGCGTGGCCGGGGGCGATCCGTGGCTGCTGATGGAGCACTCCACCTCGGCGGTGAACTGGCAGCGCCGCAACATCGCCAAGCGCCCCGGCGAGATGGCCCGCAACAGCCTGGCGCACTTCGCGCGCGGCGCCGACGGGATCCTCTTCTTCCAGTGGCGCGCCTCGCGCTTCGGCCAGGAGAAGTTCCACTCCGCGATGCTGCCGCACGGGGGCACCGACACCCGGGTCTGGCGCGAGGTGGTGGAGCTCGGCGCCGCGCTACGGGCGTTGGCGCCGGTGGTGGGCTCGCGGGTGGTGCCGGACGTCGCGATCGTGTGGGACTGGGAGGCGTGGTGGGCGCTGGAGTTGGACTGGCGGCCGTCGCAGGACGTGCGGTACGTCGAGCAGGTGGCGCACTGGTACGAGCAACTGTGGCGGTCGCATCTGACGGCTGATTTCGTGCGCGCCGACACGGACTTGACGCGGTATCCGCTGGTGGTGGTGCCGTCGCTGTACCTGACGACGGAGGAGGCGGCGAAGAACCTGCGGGGGTATGTGGAGTCGGGCGGGACGCTGGTCGTCTCGTTCTTCTCAGGGATCGTGGACGAGAACGACGCGGTGCTGCTCGGCGGGTATCCGGGGGCGCTGCGGGACCTGTTGGGGATCGTGGTAGACGAGTTCCTGCCGCTGCGCGAGGGCGAGACGGTCCGGCTCAGCGACGGATCGCGGGCTGACTTGTGGGCCGATGACCTGCGGCTGCGCGGCGCGGAGGCGGTGGCGGAGTACGTCGACGGGCCGGCCGCCGGGAAGCCGGCGGTGACGCGGCACGCGGTGGGGGCCGGGGAGGCTTGGTACGTGTCGACGCGGTTGGCGGCGGAGGATCTGCGGGGGCTGCTGGCGCGGATGCCGGGGGCGCGGTCGGAGTTCGCGGGGCTGGCGGAGACGGTGGAGGTGGTGACGCGGCGGGGCGGGGATGGGGAGTATGTGACGGTGATCAATCATGGGGAGGAGGAGGTGCGGTTGGCGGTGGTTGGTCGGGAGTTGCTGAGCGGGGGGGAGGTTGAGGGGTTGGTGGTGCCGGCGGGGGAGGTGCGGGTGGTGCGGCGGCGGGTGGGGGCGGGTTTGGGGTCGGGCTCGGGCTCCGGCTCCGGCTCCGGCTCGGGATCGGGCTCGGGATCGGGTTCCGGCTCGGGCTTCGGCTCCGGCTCGGGCTCGGGATCGGGCTCCGGCTCCGGCTCCGGCTCCGGCTCCGGCTCGTAGGCACGGTGCGACCACAGCTCCCGCTGGCAAGCACAGGGGGCGGTCGAGCTTGCGGGCCTGAGCGGGCTGCGCGTCGTGCGGCGGCAGATTCGGTGGGGGCGGACGGTGTCGCTCGACACGCATCTGGGGAACGTCGGGAGTCGGTCGGCGTTTCTTGTTCTGGAGCGGGGTTCGAGGGATGCGTTCCTTGCTGAGGAGCGGGGCAGGCTGCGGGAGGCGTTCCCTGATGGGGACGTTGAGGAGGGCTATTCGTCGATCTGCTGATTGCGGTGCGGTAATGGGCTTCGGCTTCGGCACGCTGCGTTGCGTGCGTGGTGTCTGTGGTTGCCGGTGCGGTTGGGCTGTGGTTTACGGGCGATTTTTACGGCTTCGCGCAGGGGTTGATGGCCTCGCGGGGGGACGCAGTTCGGCTGAGCGACTCATTTCGCGCTGGCGGCCGCCGGTTTTCATGTCCACGACCGCGCACAGGTCCGAGTCACTGCGCATGTCGTAGGCGGCAATCGTCGGGCGTGGTGGGCACCTCAAGGCCTCCGGCGGGCGCTCTACAGCGAGGGGGCGACCCGCGCGTCGGGCTTGGGGGCGCCGGTCCGCGACTGGTCGGCTTCCTATCCGCTGTTGCCTGCGTTGCGTTGTCCGGTGGCGGTCGCTGCTTGTGGTCACCGAGGTTCTGGGTCCCTCGCCGCGTCGTCGCCGTAAACGGAACCAGCCCGGTCCGGTGGTGTCCAGCCGCATCGCTGCTGCTGTGGTGCTGCTTCGTCCGGCTTGACACCACCGGACCGGGCAGGTTGGCAGAGCCCGCCGACGCGGCGAGGGACCCAGAACCAACACCCCGCATGGTCCGGTCGGACACGACGAACCACGGGGCCGGCCAGCGCTGGCACGTCACCACCCGAGGTGGCCGAAGCCGAGCCCTCGCCTCCGCGCCGCCTGCCTGTCACTCCCCCGGCGCAGGTGCCGTGCTCTCCCGCACTGACAGCGTCGGTGGCAGCAGTGTCACGCCGGGCTTGCCCGCGTCTGGGCCCAGCAGTAGGTCTACCGCCTGGCGGCCCAGTTCCTGGGCTGGGACTGGGATCGTTGTCAGGCGGGGTGAGGTCTGGAGGGCCACTGGTTCGTCGGGGCCGATTGCCACTATTGAGACCTCCTCCGGGACTGTGCGGCCGGAGGAGCGCAGCAGGCCTAGGAGGGGGGCGATCATCGCTTCGTTCTGGACCACTAGGCCGGTGGTGTCGGGGCGGTCCTCGAAGATGCGGGCCAGGACGCCGGCTGCGCCTTCGAAGGAGGCGTCGCAGGGGCGGTGTACTGCGCGGAGGCCGCGCTGGCGGCATTGTTCCTGGAAGCCGGCCAGGGTGCGTTCGGCGAAGCCGGTGTGGCGGCGGTAGACGCCTTCGCTTTGGCCGATGAAGGCGATTTCGCGGTGGCCGAGGTCGGCGAGGTGGTCGGCGGCGGTGGCGCCGGCGGCGGCGAAGTCCAGGTCCACGCACGACAGGCCTGTGGGGTCCGCCGGGAGGCCGATCAGGGAGGCGCGGGTGCCCTGGCTGCGGAGTACCTCCACGCGTTCGTCCTCCAGCTCGACGTCCATCAGGATCACGCCGTCGGCCAGGCCGCTGCCGGCTACGCGGCGGACGCCGTCGGGTCCCTCGTCGTTGGTGATCAGGAGGACGTCGTGCCCGTACTGGCGGGCGGTGGTGGTGACCGCGATGGCGATCTGCATCATCACCGGCACGTACAGGTCGGTGCGCAGGGGCACCACCAGGGCGACGATGTGCGACTTGCTGCTGGCCAGCGCCCTCGCCCCGGCGTTCGGGTGGTAGCCCAGGGCGTCGATCGCGGCCTGCACGCGCACGCGCGTGGAGTCCGAGATCGAGCGCTTGCCGCTCAGGACGTAGGAGACCGTGCTCGGCGAGACTCCCGCGTGCTTCGCCACTTCGGCGAGTGTCGCCATCCTCGTAACCTGGCCCTTCGGATCGGTCATGCCTGTCATTGTGGACTGTCGCGGGCGGTGTCGCGGAGCAGGACGCCGTAGCCGGACAGTTCGAGTCCGGCGGGGGTGGTGGCGGGGTCGGCGGCCGGGGCGGCGGCGAGGTCGATCGAGACCGCCTCCGCGTTGTGGTTGAGCAGCACGAGCGTGTTGCCGCGCCGTACTGCCTCGACCCCGGACGGAAGCCCCGCGACCACCGGCGAGACCCCGGCGCCGCGGGCTGCGGCGGCCAGGATCCGGTCCAGTCCGTCGAGGCTCGGGTGGACCGCGACGTACCAGGCCGTGCCCTCGCCGTGCGCGTTCCGCGTCACCGCGGCGCGGCCGTCCTTGAGCTCGGCGACGACCTGCGCGCCGCGCGGATGCGCCAGCTCGGTCCAGTCGACGGCGTCGAACGCGCCGAGTTCGGAGGACTGGCAGGGCTCTGTCTCGCCCTCGTCCAGCGGATGGAACTCCTCCACGAACACCCCCAGCGCCTCCCGCAGCGCAGCGGCCTGATACCCGCCGGGGTGCAGGCGCGTGGTCTCGTCGACCGTCCCGGTCAGGTGTCCGACGACCAGGCATCCGCCGGCTGCGGCGTACTCAGCGAGGTGTTCGGCGTCGGCGGTGGACAGCACGTGCAGCGCCGGGGCCAGCACCAGGGCGTAGCCGCCGAGGTCGTCGCCGACCCGGACGAAGTCCGCGGCGATGTTCTGCCGCCACAGCGAAGCGTGCCACTGCTTCACGATCCGCTGGTAGTCGACGTGCTCGGAGGGCAGGCCCCGACCGGCCAGCGCCCAGCGGCTCGGCCAGTCCAGGACGATCGCGGCGCGCGCCGTCACGGTCGTGCCGACCAGGTTCCTGAGCTCGGCACGTTCGGCCAGTTCGCGGCCGTGCTCGGTGATCTCGCGGAAGCCGCGGGTGTCGGGCCCGGCGTTCGGCAGCATCCCGGCGTGGAACCGTTCGGCTCCGGCCGATGCCTGCCGCCACTGGAAGAACAGGGAGGCGTCCGCCCCGCGGGCGATGGCCTGGAGCGAGAACAGGCGCATCCGGCCCGGCTGCTTGTGCTTGTTCACCGGCCGCCAGTTCACCTCCGACGGGGACTGCTCCATGAGCACCCACGGCCGGCCGCCGGACAGCGAGCGCGCCAGGTCGGCGGCGTAGGCGTGGTCCGCGCCCGCTTCGGGGCCGGGCGCGGGGTCGGGGTAGGAGTCGACGGAGGCGAAGTCGAAGCGGCCGCGCAGGTCCCACTGGTCGGCGGCGGAGACGTCGGGGATCAGGTTCGTGGTGATCGGCAGCTCGGGGTTGTGGCGGCGCAGGATCGCCGCTTCGGCGTCGAAGCAGGCGACCAGGGCGTCGGACTGGTAGCGGCTGTAGTCGAGGACCTGCGCGGGGTTGGGCATGTAGGGGACGGCGCGCGGGGGCTTGATCTCGGGCCAGGCGCCGTAGTGCTGGCTCCAGAAGGCAGTGCCCCAGGCGTGGTTCAGCGCGGCCAGGCCGTCGTCGCCCTCGCCGTAGCGCTCGCGCAGCCAGCGGCGGAAGCCGAACTCGCAGTTGCGGCACCAGCACCAGGGGCCGGGTTCGTTGCCGACGTGCCACATCACGACGGCCGGGTGGTGCGCGTAACGGGACGCCAGGTCCTCGACGATCGCGTCGGCGCGCTCGCGGTAGACCGGGGAGGAGGGGCAGTAATGGTTGCGGGAGCCGTAGCCGAGTACGACGCCGTCGGCCATCACCGGCAGGGTGTCGCGGTGCAGGTGTCCGAGCCACGGGGGCGGGGAGGCGGTCGGGGTGGCGAGGATCGCGCTGATCCCGTTGTCCTGCAACAGGTCCAGGACACGGTCCAGCCACGAGAAGTCGCGCATACCGGGGCGCGGCTCGTAGCGGGCCCAGGAGAACACGCCGACGGTGGCGGTGTTCACACCGGCCTGCCGCATCAGGGCCATGTCCTCGGCCCACACCTCTTCCGGCCACTGCTCGGGGTTGTAGTCGCCGCCGTAGAGGAGCCGACCGCGCGTAGCGTCGTTGAGGTGTGGCACCGGGCGGACCTTCCGGGGTCGGAGCTAGTCGAAGCGCTTCGATGTCGAAGGTACGGCAGACCATGTGCCAGACACAAGGCCCGTGCAGGGATAGCTATCCCTGTGACACATGTGCTGCAGGAGAAAAAATCGAAGCGCTTCGATACGTCACCGCAGGAATCGGTCGCGATCAGGCTCAAGCGCCGGCCACACGACGATCAGAAACGTCGCGACCGGGCCGAGAAACAGCGACAGGACGAACCAGTTCCAGCCGCTGCGGCCCTTCCCCTGCGCCAAGCCGGCGTTCACCATGCTCAGCGTGAACCAGCCCGCTCCCGTGCTGACATAGCCGTCCATCCCCGCCCCCGTTCTTCGCAGCTGAGGTGCCGGGCGTCCTGCCCGGCACCTGGGCACCATTCTCCGGATCCGCCTGTGGACTTCGCTACCCCTTGATAGCCCCCGTCAGCATGCCCTTGGAAAAGTGCTTCTGCACGAACGGCGTCAGCACGATGATCGGCACCAGCGACAGCGAGACGACGCACATCTGCAACCCCAGTTGGGAGGCGTTCTGCAGCCCGCCGATCCCGGTCGTCCCCATCCCCGGCATCTGGTTCCCGGAGTACGTGTACTCGTAGATCACCATCGCCAGCGGCCACTTGCGGCTGTCGGGTTCGTACAGCAGGGCGTTGAAGAAGGTGCCCCAGTACGTGACCGCGTAGAACATCGTCATCACCGCCAGCACCGGCCGCGAGGTCGGGATCACCACCGACCACAGCAGCCGCCACTCGTTCGCGCCGTCCAGGCGCGCGGCCTCGATCATCTCCGCCGCGGTGTTCTGGAAGAACGAGCGGATGATCAGGATGTTGAAGACGTTCACCATCGAGGGCAGGATCATCGCCCACAGGCTGCCGTACAGCTTCAGGTCGCTGACCACCAGGAACGTGGGGATCAGGCCGCCGTTGAAGAACATCGTGACGATCAGCATCATCAGCAGCGGCCGCTGCCCCAGCGAGCGCGGGCGCGACAGGCCGTACGCGCACAGCACGCTGACGAACATCGACAGCGCCGTGCCGATCAAGGTCACGAACAGGCTGACATACAGCGCCTGCGACACCGTGCCGCCGGAGAAGATCAGCTGATAGTTCTGCAAGCTCAGCCCGTGCGGCACCAGCACCAGGCCGCCGGCACCGTTGATCGACCCCTTGGTCGAGAAGCTGGTCAGCACCACGGCCCACACCGGCACGATGACCAGCGCGCAGACCACGGTCAGCACCGTGCCCTTGCTGAACTGCCCGAACCGGGTCGGGGACTCCTCCCAGACCTCGCGGCCCTTGGCCCGCTTGCGCGGGGCGGTGGTGACCGTGCGCGGGGTTTCCGTCAGAGAGCTCATTTGCGATACAACCCGTCCTCACCGAAAGCGTGCGCGAGTCTGTTGGCGCCCAGGATCAAGATCAGCGACAGCACCGCCTTGAACAGCCCCGCCGCGGCGCCATAGCTGTAGTCGGCGCCCATCGTGGTGGCCGAGCCGAATCCGCCGCCGATGCCGTAGATGTAGGAGTACGTGTCCAGCACGTCCGCGGCTCCGGCCCCGACCGCCTGCCGCTGGATCAGCATCTGCTCGAACCCGACGCTCAGCGCGTTGCCCAACCGCAGCACCAGCATCAGCACCACGATCCCGCGCAGCCCCGGCATCGTGATGTGCCGCATCCGCCGCCAGCGCCCGGCGCCGTCCACCGCCGCCGCCTCGTAGAGCGACTGGTCGATGGCGGCCAGCGCGGCCAGGAACACGATCAGCCCCCAGCCCGCTTCCTTCCAGACCGCCTGCGCCGTCACCAGGTACTTGAACGTGTGCGGGTCCGTCATGACGTTCCACGACGAGATCCCGTGCCTGTTCAGGAACACGTTCAGCACGCCCGCGCCGCCGAGGAACTCCTGGAAGATCGTGATGACCAGCACGTAGGAGAAGAAGTGCGGCAGGTACACCACGGCCTGGATGAAGCCGCGGATCTTCGGGCTCAGGATCGTGTTGACCATCAACGCCAGCGCGATCGGGAGCGGGAAGTACAGCACCAGCTGCACGAAGCTGATCACCAGCGTGTTCTCGAAGGCGTGCCAGAAGTCCGGGTTGGACACCAGCTGACGGAACTCGTCGAGCCCGACGAAGTCGCTGTGGAGCAGGCCCTGGTAGATGTCGTAGCGCTCGAAGGCCACGATGATGCCGGCCATCGGCAGGTAGTTGAACAGCAGGAGCAGCAGCAGGGCGGGGAACGTCATCAGCAGCAGGGACTTGTCCCTGCGGAACCGTATGCGGAAGGACATCCGCGAACGCGGGCTTGAAGGCGATCCCGGACGGGAGCGGAAGCGCGAACGGGAACGCGACCCGGGCGGCGCCGTCGACGCGCTCACCTCTAGTTCCCCGTGCCGTACTGCTTGGCGATGCCCTCGTAGAAGTCACGCAGTTGGTTGCCGCCGCTGTTCTGCCACGTGGTCAACGCCGACTGGTAGTCCGACACGCTCTTGCGCCCCATCCGCACATCGGTGATGACCGCCTCTAGCGCCGTACTCGCCTTCGCGGTCTGGGACGGCTCGCTGATGTTCATCGCGTAGAACATGGGCTTGTAGGCGTGCTGGGCCATGTCGGCCTGCCAGGCCGCGTAGTCCTTCGTGATCTGGTTGTAGCCGGAGTTGAAGGTGACCGCCTGGCAGTTGGCCAGCTGGTCCAGGGTGTCGGTGACGTCCTTGTTGCCCTGGTCGGTGAGGATCGGCGCGCCGTCGGTCATCGTGAAGTCGACGCCCTCCTTGCCGTACCGGGCGATCAGGTATTCCGCGCTGCCGAAGGGGGCGGCGAGGTAGTTCGCGATCCGCAGCAGTTCTTTGACCTGGGCGTCGCTCAGCTTCTTGTTCAGGTAGGAGAACATCCCGGCGCTCGGATAGAGCGGCATCGACGCGGTACCGCCGTCGAAGGCGAAGACCTTGAATGCCTGACGCTCATAACCTGGGTTCGCCGCGACCCCGCTCTGCGAGTCGCCCTTGTTCCACGACCCGCTGCCGTCGCCGGTGATCACGGTCTTGCCGGCCCAGAAGCGGTTCTTGGCCTTCGAGGAGTCGCCGGCCAGCGCGTCGGGATGGATCAGACCGCCCTTGGCCAGGGAGCTGGCGAAGCTCAGCATCTCCAGGAACTCCGGCATCTCGTAGCCGTTGACCAGCTTGCCGGTGCTGTCCCGCTTCCATCCGGTGCGGCCGTTGTTCGCCGGCACGTTGAAGAGCTGATAGAGGTACATGCCCAGGTCGTCGAACGCGTACTGGCCCTTCGCTGGGACGGTGACCTGCTTGCCGGCCGCCTTGAGCTGGTCCGCGGACTTGATCGCGGAGGCGTCGACGCCGGCGGCCTTGAAGAGGTCCGCGCGATAGAACAGCGCGCCCGGGATGGTGGCGGCCGAGGTCCACAGCGGAATGCCGTACAGCTTGCCGTTCCACACCGCGGCCTGCCAGCCGCCGGTCGGGATGGCCGCGAGGTTCGGGTAGTCCAGCACCTTGTCCCCGGCCAGGTAGGGGGTCAGGTCCTTGAAATACTTGTCGACGCCCTCGGCGAAGTTCTGGATCGCGGAGACGTTCCAGCCGGGAACGTCCAGCCAGTCCGGGATGTTGCCCGAGGCGAAGCGCGTGGCCAGCATCGTGGCGTAGTTGTTGCCGTCCGACGGGCTGTCCGTCAGCGTCGCGCCAAGCGCCTGGTTCACCGCGGTGTAGTAGCTGTTGCCCGGCGCCGGGACGGAGCCCCACAGCGGCGAGACCGCCTGGTAGGAGCCACCGCTGCCAACCGCACCGGTCACCGACTTCGGCGGCGAGGCCGGATAGGACAGGAACGCCGGGTCGCTGGCCGAGCCGTTCGCGCCGGAGACCGAGGGGATGTCGGGGGTGACCGCGGTGCTCGCCTTGTAGGTCGGGAGCACCGCCTGCACCGCGCTCTTCGCGGCGACGCCGCTCTCCTTGGTCGCGGCCTTGCCCGAGCCGCACGCGGACAGCAGCGGCGCGGCGGCTACAGCACCGCCGAGAGCCGCGGAGGTCTTGAATATCTGGCGGCGGGAGAAGCCGTCGGAGCTCGCCATGGGACCCTCCATATCGAAACAGACATGCCTGATTGAGTGAAACGTGGAACCTCACGCGCCAAGGGTCAGCACCACGGTGTCGCCCTCGGCCTGCACGGCTTTCGCTCCGGGGAGTTGAACCCGCCAGTCGTGCGCGCCGCCGGAGGAGGTCACGCGGATCTCGCGGCCCTTCCTCGTCGTGGTGAACGTGGCCAGCACTGTGCCGTCCGCGGCCGGGATGGTCGTGGAGACCTCGGCGCCGTCGTCGAGCTCGAACACCCGCAACGTGACGCCCGCGGCGTAGTCGTACTCCGGCCCGTCGTCGACCGCGCCGATCGGGATCACCGATCCCGGCCGCGCCAGCAACGGGACGCTGTCGAACCCGTGCTGCTCGGCGGCCCAGCGCGGCCCGACGAGCTTGTCCCCCGTGAGCAGGTGCGTCCACGTGCCTTCGGGCACGTAGTACCGCACCGTCCCGTCGGCGGTGAACACCGGCGCGACCAGCAGGTCGTCGCCGAGCATGTACTGGCGCTCCAGGTGCGTGCACGCCGGATCGTCGGGGAACTCCAGCACCATCGCCCGCATCACCGGCAGGCCGCCGGCGACCGCCTGCTCCGCGCTCTGGAGCAGGTACGGCATCAGCCGGGCCTTGAGCTTGGTGAAGTGCCGCAGCACGTCCACCGCCTCCTCGTCGAACAGCCAGGGGACGCGGTAGGACTCGTGGCCGTGCAGCCGGCTGTGCGAGGACAGCAGCCCGAAGGCGATCCAGCGCTTGAACACCGCCGGATCCGGCGTGCCCTCGAAGCCGCCGATGTCGTGGCTCCAGTATCCGAAGCCCGACAGGCCCAGGGAGAGCCCGCCGCGCAGGCTCTCGGCCATCGCCTCGAACGTCGACTCGCAGTCGCCGCCCCAGTGCACCGGGAACTGCTGCGAGCCGACCGTCGCCGAACGGGCGAACACCAGCGCCTCGCCCTCGCCGCGCCGCTTGCGCAGCAGCTCGAAGACGGTCTGGTTGTAGTAGTACGCGTACAGGTTGTGCACGCGCTCGGGGTCGGAGCCGTCGGCGTAGGCCACATCGGTCGGGATACGCTCGCCGAAGTCTGATTTGAAGCAGTCCACGCCCATCTCGACCAGCGCGTCCAGCTTGCCCGCGTACCACTGCCGGGCCTCGGGGTTGGTGAAGTCGACGACCGCCAGGCCGGGCTGCCAGAGGTCCCACTGCCACACGTCGCCGTTGGCCCGCCGCAGCAGGTACCCGGCCGCCTTGGCCTCGGCGAACAGCGGCGAGCGCTGGGCTATGTAAGGGTTGATCCACACGCATATGCGCAGGCCGCGCGCCTTCAGCCGCTCCAGCATCCCGCGCGGATCGGGGAACGTGCGCGGATCCCACTCGAAGTCGCACCAGTTGAACTCGCGCATCCAGAACGAGTCGAAGTGGAACACCGACAGCGGCAGGTCGCGCCGGACCATCTCGTCGATGAACGCTCCGACGGTCGCCTCGTCGTAGTCGGTGGTGAACGACGTGGACAGCCACAGGCCGTAGGACCAGGCCGGAACCCGCGGCGGACGGCCGGTCAGCGCGGTGTACTTGCGCAGGATCTCCCGGGGCGTGGGGCCGTAGATGAGGAAGTACTCCAGGCTCTGGCCCTCGACGCTGAACTGGGCCCGCGCCACCGACTCGGAGGCCACTTCGAAGGAGACCCGGCCGGGGTGGTTGACGAACACGCCGTAGCCGGCGTTGGTCAGGAAGAACGGGACGTTCTTGTACGCCTGCTCGCTGGCCGTGCCGCCGTCGGCGTTCCAGCTGTCCACGGACTGGCCGTTCTTCACCAGCGGGCCGAAGCGCTCGCCGAGGCCGTAGACGTAGGCGTCGACCGCCAGGTCCAACTGCTCGCGGACGAAGTGTCCGCCCTCACCGGTGTCGATCGCGGCCATCGCCTTGGTCCCGCTGCCGGTCAGCCGCCGGCCGTCGGCCAGGAAGTCCAGGCTCCAGCGCGGCCCCTTGGCGATCCGGGCGGTCAGCGCGCCGGAGGTGAAGCTCAGCGCGTCGTCGTCCTCGACGATCACCGGGGTCTCGGGCTCCCCCTCCACCAGCACGAAGTCCGGCTTGCGGTCCTGCCCGGCGAAGTGCGTGACGGTCACCCGCACCACGTCCGGCAGCGGCGCGGCGAACGCCACGGTCAGGGCCGGTCCGCGCAGCAGGTCGTCGCGGTCGCGGAAGCGGTAGCAGGGGGCGTGCACGACCAGCGAGTCCGGCCCGATCTGCCCGTCGAGCACCTGGGCGGGATAGGACGCCTGGACGCCCGGCCGCATCATCCAGTAGCCGTCGGTGAACTTCACAGGACCCCCTTCGGGTCTTCAGGTGCGCTCGATCGAAGCGCTTCGATCTAGAGCGCCGACGCGACTATCGACTCGCTGTCGATGCTTGTCGAAGTTGTCGAAGCGCTTCAATGGTTCGACATCGTAAGGGCGTGCCGATGCGCGAAACAACACCTGGCGGAAACTTTGTCGGCGTCGGGCCGACGAGTTGTTGAAGGGAGGCGGCGGGAGGAGCGATCAGAACGCGGTGATCAGAATGCGGTGATCGACTCCGGCGCGCGTTCGGCGCGGCTCAGCGCACGGATCAGCGCCACAGGGCCGTGCTTGCGAGCAGCGACCGCGGCGAGCAGGCCGATGACGGCGTCCGTCGCCGCGACCGGAACCTCGGGCGTCGGTACCGCGACGCTGACCGCGAGGTCGTCGAGGTGGACGACGAGCTCCATCATGCGGTTGAGCAGCAGGTCGTCCAGCAGCAACGCCGGCGGGCCCCACGGGAACTGCACCAGCCGCCGCTCCGGCTGACCCGGCAGGTCCCGGCGCAGCCGGTCGAGCACGTCAGCGGTCTGGTCGGCCAGCAACTTCGGGCCGACCTCCGCGTACTCCACGCCGCTGGCCCTGATCGTGACGTGGACCTCGCCGTCCGGCTCGGCGTTGAGCCACCTGGCGTTGAGCAGGTGGTCCAGCGCGGCGACCGGCTCGGTGCCGGGGTCGAGGTCGGGGCCGTCCAGCACCTTGGCCACCACGTTCATCTGGCCGGCCAGATGGCCCGCCAGTCCGCTGACGGTGTAGCCGGCCAGGGCGCTGGGCTCGTCCCACGCCTTCGCCACCGCCGGGTACGCCAGCAGATTCGCCGCCGCTTCAGCCGCCGCGAGGTAACTCTCCCTGATCATGAGCTGACCCTCTCCGGCCACGACTGCGACCACGACCACTCGGGCGCCGGACCCCCGACGATGACAGCGAACACGTTCGACACTAGCGTTCTCGCACATGGCATTCGTCGACATGACCTTGAAAGAACTCCGCGACTACCTCCCCGCGCGCACCGAACCCGCCGATTTCGACGCCTTCTGGGCCGCGACGCTCGCCGAAGCGCGCGAGACCGACCTCGGGGCGCGGTTCGAGCCGGTGGAAACCCGGCTGACCACCGTCGAGGTCGAGGACGTGACCTTCCACGGGTTCGGCGGCCAGGCGGTGAAGGGCTGGCTGGTGCGCCCCGCCGCCGCGACGGGACCGCTGCCGACCGTCGTCGAGTTCGTCGGGTACGGCGGCGGCCGCGGTCTGCCGCACGAGCGGCTGGTGTGGGCCAGCGCCGGCTACGCACACCTGACCATGGACACCCGCGGTCAGGGCAGCGCCTGGCAGGTCGGCGACACCCCGGACGACGGGCCGGCCGGCAACTCGTTCCCCGGCTTCGCCACCCGCGGCGTGCTGGACCGGGACACCTACTACTACCGGCGGCTGTACACCGACGCCGTACGGGCGGTCGAGGCCGCGCGCACGCATCCGGCCGTGGACCCGGCCCGCGTCCTCGTGGCCGGCGGCAGCCAGGGCGGCGGCATCGCGCTGGCCGCCGCCGGCCTGGTCTCTGACCTCGCCGGGGTCATCACCGACGTGCCGTTCATGCAGCACATCCGCTACGCGACCGAGATCACCGACGGCTACCCCTACAAGGAGATCGCCGAGTTCTGCAAGGTCCACCGGGACAAGGTGGAGCGCGTCTTCGACACGATCTCCTACCTCGACGGCGTGAACTTCGCGGCGCGCGCCACCGCCCCGGCGCTGTATTCGGTGGCGCTGATGGACGACGTCTGCCCGCCCTCGACCGTCTTCGCCTCCTTCAACCACTACGCGGGACCGAAGGAGATCGAGGTCTACCCGTACAACGGCCACGAGGGCGGCGGGGCGCATCACGTGGCGCGCGCCTTGGAGTTCGCGCAGTCGGTCCGGGGTTAGCCGGTGGTCTCAGTCGCCTGCCGACAGGTGTCTCAGATGCCTGTCGGACGGTCTCAGATGCCTGTCCCGTACTGCTTGACGATGCCGTCGTAGAACGTGCGCAGCGGGTCGCCGGCGTTGGTGACCCAGCTGCTCAGCGCGGCCTGGTAGTCCGAGACGGACTTGCGGCCGTACTTCACGTCGGTGATCACCGACTCCAGCGCCGTGGTGGCCTTCGCGGTCTGCTGCGGCTCTGTGATGTTCATCGCGTAGAACATGGGCTTGTAGGCGTGCTGCACGGCGTCGGCCTGCCAGGCGGCGTAGTCCTTGGTGATCTGGTTGTAGCCGGAGTTGAAGATGATCGCCTGGCAGTTGGCGAGCTGGTCGTAGGTGTCGGTGACGATCTTGTTGCCCTCGTCGTTGAGCGCGGGCCCGGCGGAGGTGATGGTGTAGGTGGTGCCTTCCTTGCCGTACCGCGACACCAGGTACTCCTCGGTGCCGAACGGCGCGGCGAGGTAGTTCGCGATCCGTAGCAGCTCCTTGGTCTGGGCGTCGGTGAGCTTCTTGTTCAGGTAGGAGAACATGCCGGCGCCGGCTCCGAGCCCGATGGTCGGCGTGCTGCCGTCGAAGGAGAAGACCTTGAAGCCCTGCCGGACGTAGTTCGGGTTGGCCGCGACGCCGCTGAGCGCGTCGGCCTTGTTCCAGGCCCCGGTGCCGCCGGCGGAGATGACGCTCTTGCCGGCCCAGAACCGGTTGTCGGCCTTGGAGGCGTCGCCGGACAACGCGTCGGGGTGCATGTAGCCGCTCTTGGCCAGCTTGCTGGCGAAGGCCAGGTACTCCAGGAACTCGGGCTGCTCGTACTTGCTGATCAGCTTGCCGGTCGAGTCGGCCTTGAAGCCGGTGCCGGTGGTGGCCGACGTGATGTTGAAGACCTGGAACAGGTAGACGCCGAGGTCGTCGAACGCGTACTGGCCTTTGGCGGTGTTCGTGAGCTCCTTGCCGAGCTCGAAGAGCTTGTCGGCGGAGGTGATCGTCGAGGCGTCGATGCCAGCGCTCTTGAAGATGTCGGCGCGGTAGTAGAGCAGGCCGGCGAAAAGGCCCGCCGAGGTCCACAGCGGGATGCCGTAGAGCTTGCCGTTCCACACCCCGGCCTGCCAGCCGCCGGTCGGGATGGCTGCGAGGTTCGGGTAGTCCAGCACCTTGTCACCGGCCAGGTACGGAGTCAGATCCTTGAAGTACTTGTCGACGCCCTCGGCGAAGTTCTGGATCCCCTGGGTGTTCCAGCCCGGGACGTCCAGCCAGTCCGGGATGTTGCCGGAGGCGAAGCGGGTCGCGAGCATCGTGGCGTAGGTGGTGCCGTCCGACGGGCTGTCGGTCAGCGTCGCGCCGACGGCCTGGTTCACCGCGGTGTAGTAGCTGTTGCCGGCCGGCGGCACCGAACCCCACAGCGGCGTGACCGCCTGATAGCTGCCGCCGGAGCCGACCGGGCCGGTCACGGACTTCGCCGGGGCCGCCGGGAACGCCAGGAAGCCGGGGTCGCTGGCCGCGCCGTTGGCTCCGCTCACAGGCGGGACGTCGGGGGTGATCAGGGTCGAGGCCTTGTGGGTCGGCAGGACCGACTTGACGGTGCTGGGCGCCGCGGCGCCGCTTTCCTTGACCGCGGCCTTGCCGGAGCCGCACGCCGACAGCAGCGGTGCGGCGGCTATCGCGCCGCCGACGGCCGCGGACGTCCTGAACACCTGGCGGCGGGAGAAGACAGTCGATCTCGCCATGAGACCCCTCCATCGAAACGGACGTACCTGAAATACCTGAATTCGCGTGGACTGTCGAAGCGCTTCAACGTTGCGTTGAGGTTAAGGCAGCTTCAGAAGAGGCACAAGAGTGCGTTGACGCCCGAATCCACTGCTGATCCTCGAACCGATGCCGGTGGTCACCGCGGCGAAGCGCTTCGACGCGAAGGGAGCGCCGGCCGACTACGGCTGGCCGGCGTTACCTGAGGATCGGCACGGCCCGTCAACAGCGGGTCATCCCCCACCGGACCGTCATGGCCCGCTCAAGGCTCCGGACCTAGACTCCGCTTCGAAAGCCCGGCCCCGCAGTGGGTTGTCAGGAACTCTTCCGCACCGCCCTCGGGCTCCCCCCACATCGCTTCTTTTCCGCGTGCCATCGCAGCATCGAAAAGGGGAGTCGCAGCATGCCAGTGCAGATCAATTCCACTCTGATGGAGAACCACGTCGCGGGTCACGCGCCCGTGCCGCAGAAGCAGCTCGCCGTCGTGTACGCCGCCGATCAGTCCCCGGTCCTGTTCGCGGTGGACGACAAGGACCGGCTCACCGTGACCCTGCGCGACCCCGGCCAGACGACGGGGTGGGCGCAGATCCCGCTCTCGGACCAGCTGGCCGGGATCGATGGGCTCGGCGACTCGCCGACGACCCAGAGCTTCGCCGTGTCCCAGGACACCGACGGCGGGCTCTGGCTCGCGTTGGCCGTGTCGGCCGGCGATCCCCGGCTGGAGTCGCACCTCTACACCAGTCCGAAACTGTCCATCGACACCACGCCCGACGACTGGCGCCGGTTCGCCGAGCTGCTCCTGCGCCGGCCGACGCCGGCCGGGGTGGCGTTCTCGGAGCTCGTGCTCGGCAACGGGGACGACGGCCACGGCTTCCCCGGCATCGTGGCGGGGACCCTCATCGCGGCGACCGGCTACGTCGAGTGGTACGTCGTCAACCCCGACCCGTCGGACCCCGACTGGACGTGCGTGCCGTTCAAGATGCCGGACCACACGACGTACACCCTGTCCGTCACCTTCGGCAGCGCGCCCGGCCTCGGGCGCGGGATCTACGCGATGTGCGCCACGACCAACCCCGCGCTGGACAGTCTGACCTTCACCACGCTGCCCACCGTCGACGAGCACGGCGAGCCGCACTGGACCGTGCGCACCTTCGACCTGCCGTACAACTACGCCAGGACGACCACCGTCGCACTCGCCGCACTTCCGGTGAGCAAGGGCGACACCGAGCTCTACCTGTCCGGCGCCGGGCTCCACCGGTACCCGCTGTCCCTGCAGACGGCCAGCAGGCTCGGCGTGCCGATCCAGATCTCGGACAAGACCTTCTTCGGCACGACGTCCCAGCTGGCGGTGTCCTGCGATCCCGCCGCGACGACGATCGACGTCTGGGCCAAGAACGGCTACGACCAGCTCGCGCACACCACCGGCTATCTGAACACCGCGGCCCCCGGGCCCGAGCCGCAGTACACCTGGGACCCGGCGCTGACGCTGGCCACCGAGATCACCGCGCTGGCCGCGTACCGCTCGCCGATGCCGGACGACGGCCCGAACGGCGCCGGCGGCGTTGCCGCGGACGGCCAGCCGACGCAGGGCGCGGTCGCCATCGCGTACATCGACCACCTGGCGCTGATGACCAAGAGCTCCGCCTCGCAGCTGTGGCTGGAGTCGGCGGTCTCGCTGCAGACCGTCGACGTCGCGTTCGACCTGAGCACGTTCACCACGCAGATCACCGTCACGGACGACGACAACATCGCGCTCGCCGACACCCCGGTGCTCATCCGGCCGAGCTTCGACGTGCCGGCGCTGGTCAACGGCAAGTACTACGCCTTGAAGGCGGGCATCCCGAAGTCCGCCGTCACCGACCCGGCTGGGAACCTCACGATCGTGCTGGAGACCAACGACCTGGCCCCGCCGACGTACCAGATCACGATCGGCGACGCGGTGCGGGAGACGGACCCGGCCGCGGACCTGGTCGCCAAGCTGCGGACCATCACGACCCCGGACCAGGTCTACTACGCGCAGCGCAGCGACGGCGGCGCGCTGTTCCCCGACCCGGCCGATCCCGACCAGCTGATGCAGCAGTGCTCCGCCGCCGTCACCGGCATCGAGGGCATGCTGACCGCCTACGACCAGCTCGCCGCCGAGGGCGCGCGGGCCGGCAGCGTCCCTCTGACGCGTCCCCGGCACGGACATGACCTCGCCTCCCGGGTGGGTCGGAACTCGACGTATATCGCCGGCTGCCACTTCGCGCCCGACGGCGGCGTGACGGTGCTCAAGGGCCGCGCCGCCCTGGAGGCGCTACCGGCTCCCGATGCCTGGGAGTGGATCCACAGCATCGGCGACGCCCTCAAGGCAGCCATCGACGGCATCGAACAGGCGGTCTCCTGGACGGTGCACATCGGCGAGGACATCATCAACTTCGTCATCGACCTGGGCGACCGGGTCCTCGCCTTCGTCCTGGACGTGCTGGAGCAGGCGCTCGGGGTCCTCAACTGGATCCTCAGGTCCCTGTTCGGGTTCGACTTGAACGACATCCTCGCCTGGCTCGGGTTCCTGTTCGACTGGGGCGACATCCTGGACACGCACAGGGTGTTCTCCAAGATTCTCGACCTGGTGTACCCCTATGCCATCAGCCTCTCGGAGGCCGCCCGGGCCGACGTCCACGAGGTCCTCCAGTGGTGCAAGACCTCGCTCCTCCCGATCGACGAGGACCATTCGCCCTACCAGGACAAGGCCCGGCACAGCCAGGCGCCGACGGATCCCGGGCTGAACAGCCCGCAGGCCAACTGGGCGAACCGGCAGTTCGAGACGAACGCCCCGGCCACGAGCTACGGCGACGGGAACCCGCCGGACGACGGGAATCCGTTCGCCGATATCAGCGAGCGTGTGGTCGCCGACATGGGGAAGATCGGGGAAGCGGTCGCGGGCACGTTCGTCGACGGCTTCACGTCGATGGACTGGTCCGACGCGCTGAACACGTTCGTGCGCCAGATCGGCGAGCTGTTCTTCGACGACGTCGAGTACATCACGGACCTGATGTTCGACGCGGTCGACGGGTCGGTGAAGGGCTTCCAGGCGATGGCCACCGGGCACTGGGACATCCCGGTGATCACCTGGCTCTACGAGCACATCATCGATCCCGGCGGCCGGCTGTCGCTGCAGGACCTCGGCTGCCTGCTGGCCGCGATCCCGGCCACCGTCGCCGCCAAGGCCGCCACCGGGGAGAACTGCTTCGACAGCGTCACCACCGCCGCCATCATGGACGCCGCCACCTGGCAGGACATGATCACCGCCCTGGCGGACCGGCCCGCGGCCACCGGGGATGACGACGCCGACGCCCTGGCGGCGGCCGCCAAGCAGGTCATGGTCGCCGGCTCGCTGCGCATCGTCGGGTTCCTGTGCTACGCCGCCAGCAACATCCCCGCGGTCAAGCGGAACTACAAGGTGTACGGCGCCTTCCTGCTGGTCAAGGCGATCGCGGACTGGATCGCGTGGGCCAACGGCCTGGGCAACACCGAGACCGTCGAGGAGATCCGGCCGGCTCCGGAGACCGTCGCGGTCGGCGGTCCGTCGCGGCAGCAGCTCGACAAAGTGGTCGTCGTCCTCGGATTCCTGCCCTTGGTCCGCGACCTCTGGCTGTGCCTACAGATAGCGAACAGGGAGTCGATCGTCATCCCGGAGCAGGAGGCGCTCGCGATCATCGAGGTCGGCTACGGCATCACCCAGCTCGCCCTAGCCTCCACGGTGGTCAGCTGGGAGCTCGGCGAGCCCGCGCCGCCGCCCACCGAAGAGGACGACTGGCGCACCATGGTCAACGTCAAGTTCGCCACGAACCTCTCGGGCGCGCTCACCAGCTGCCTGGCCTTCGAGGAGGCGCTGCCGCCGGGCTACGTGCAGACCGGCCTGGCCGTGGTGCGCGCGGCCACCCAGTTGTCCGAGATCGGATGCGGGATCTGGGTGGGTCACAGGGGGATCGAGCTCAAGCAGTCTGACACCGGGATCGGGTGAGCGGAAGCGGGCGCGGGCACGGGCACGGGTTCGGGTTCGGCTGAGCGGGACCTGGCGGCCGGCGCGCGCCGGTCAGTGGGCCTTCGCGCTCGAATGCGAGGGCCCACTCACCGCCGCCGCGACCCCCAGCCCGATGTAGACGCAGCCCGCGACGATCTGCTGCCGCCGCACCACCTTCGGCTTGCGCAGCAGGCTCTGCGCGACCCCGCCGGCCAGCGCGGCGTAGCAGCAGTCGCTGACGAGCGTGATCGCGACGACGAGCGTGCCGAGAATGAGCATCTGCACGGCGACCGCGCCATGGCCCTGGTTCACGAACTGCGGCAGGAACGAGAAGATGAACAACGCAGCCTTCGGATTCAGCACGCCGACGACGAGCCCCTGACCGAAGAGCCGCGAGAGCGGCTGCGGCGCCGCCTCACCCGCCTCCGACGGAACCGACCGGTCCAGCAACCGCCGCACCCCGAGGTAGACGAGGTACGCGGCACCCGCGAAGCGGACGACGTCGTACGCGATCTCAGACGTGGTCAGCAGGGCCGACAACCCGAACGCCGCCGCGACCACCAACGCCAGGTTGCCGCACGCGACGCCCAGCCCCGAAGCCATCCCGGCCCGCCGACTCTGGTCCACACTCCGCGTCACGATGAACACCACCGCCGGTCCCGGCACCAGCGCGAAGACCACCGCCGCACCGGCAACGAGCACGAGCTGGGACAACGTCACCATCGGGGCCTCCCAAGCCGTTCGGGCGCGGTGAGCGATGCACCGGGCCGTTAGAGCGGCGATTATGCGCGGTTCGGGGGCGGAGGGGCTAGTGATTTTCCGCGGTGGCGGGCGCGGCACAGCCCGCATGTCAAAGCATTGGCGCCGACCGTATCAGCCTGCTTCAGCGAGGCGTACGCTCCAACTCCCCGATCCGAGCCACCACTGCCCCGCTCTTCGGGCATGCCCACACCGCCGCCTCGTCCACCACCGTCGCTCGCAGCGGGTGCGAGTTCGGGTGCTCGGGGCAGTGGGGCCAGACTGCCGCCACGCCTGCGGTCCACAGTGCCTCGACTGCCCATTCCTGGACTTGGTCGGCGAGGTTGGCCAGGCGGTCGCCGGTGGTGGCGCCGCGCGGGTGGGTCAGGCCTTGGCCGCTGCCGTCGGGGGCGTAGAGGACTGGTCCGTAGGCGGGGTCTATGCGTAGCTCGGGCTGTACCGCGCTCTGTGCTTGGAGGTCGCGGAGGACCGTTGCCAGTGCTGCCGCGAATTCTGGCTCGTTCACGTCCACGAGTGCGTCCACGTCCGCCACGCGGGGCTCCGATCGCGGTGCCGGCCGCCTCGTTTGCCGGAACGGCAACGCTGTTTGGCCGTGCGCCGCCGTCCGGCGCATGATCACAACCGTACCAGGAGCACCGGATCGCAGGAGACCTCATGACCAGCACACCGCACCACTCCCAACACCGCCTCGTCGCCGCTCCGGCGGGCCGCATCCACCTGGTCGAGCAGGGTGAAGGCCCGCTCGTCCTGCTCCTCCACGGCTTCCCAGAGGGCTGGTACTCCTGGCGCCGCCAGCTCCCCGCGCTGGCGCGCGCCGGGTACCGGGCCGTGGCCGTCGACGTGCGGGGCTACGGCCGGTCGTCGAAGCCCGGCGACGCGGCGGCGTACCGCATGGTCGAGCTCGTCGAGGACAACGTCGCCGTGGTCGAGGCGCTCGGCGAGAGCAGCGCGATCGTCGTCGGCCACGACTGGGGCGCGACCATCGCCGCGAACACGGCGCTGCTGCGGCCCGACGTCGTCCGAGCCGTCGCACTGCTCAGCGTCCCCTACGCCCCGCGCGGCGGACCGCGCCCCAGCGACGTGTTCGCGCAGATGGGCGGCGATGAAGAGTTCTACGTCAGCTACTTCCAGGAGCCGGGCCGCGCCGAGGCGGAGATCGAACCCGACGTGCACGGCTGGCTCGCGGGGTTCTATGCGGCGCTGTCCGCCGACACCATGCCCGGCCCGGACGCGCCCTCGCCGCACTTCGTCGCGCGAGCAGGCGGCCGGCTCCGCGACCGGTTCCCCGAAGGCCGCAGGCCCGCCTGGCTCACCGAAGCCGACCTGGACGCCCACGCCGCAGAGTTCGAACGGACCGGCCTGACTGGCGCTCTGAACCGCTACCGCGCGATGGACCGCGACTGGGAAGACCTCGCCGACCTCGACGGAGCACCGATCACGCAACCGTCCCTGTTCATCGGCGGCTCCCAGGACGCCTCGACCACCTGGCTGGCCGACGCCATCAAGGCCTTCCCGCACACGATGCCCGACCTCAGCGCCGCGCACATCCTCGACGGCGCCGGCCACTGGCTCCAGCAGGAACGCCCTGACGAAGTCAACCGGCTCCTGACCGACTGGCTCGCGAGCCTGGACAGCTGAACCAATCAGCGACGCGAACCGATAAGTCACCACGTCAGAGCTGCGAAGCACCCCCGTCCACCACAAGCTCAGCGCCGGTGGTGAAGGTGGCGTCGAAGGCTAGGAACGCAAAAGCCTTGGCGATCTCAGCCGGATCGCCAAACCGCCCCATCGGATTGGCGTCCCGCATCTGGGCCGCGGTCTGCTCGGCGGCCTCCTTCGGCATCACCTTCTCCAGAATCCCGGTCGCGATGGGCCCCGGGCTGATCGCGTTCACCCGGATCCCCCGGGGCAGCAGTTCACGCGCAAAGCTCCGGGTCATGGAACGCACCGCCGCCTTGCTCGCCGAGTAGGCACTGATCATCTCCAGCCCCTTGACGTTCGCGACCGACGTCGTCAACACAACGCTGCCGCCCTCCCGCAGTAGCGGCGCAAGCTTCTGCACAGTGAAATACGCCCCCTTGACGTTCGTCGCGAACACCTCGTCGTACACCGCTTCGGTCATCGCCTCGAACGGCATGAACCGAGTGATCCCGGCGTTCACGAACAGCGCATCGACCCCGCCGAACTCCGCCTCGGCCCGAGCCGCGAGCGCGTCGATGTCGTCCAGGTCGCCGACGTCGCCCCGCACCGCCACCGCGCCGTCGCCGAGCTGCGCACGCGCCACGGCGAGCGCCTCCGGGTCCCGGCCGGTGATCAGCACCCGCGCTCCCCCGTCGGCCAACAGCTTCGCCGTGACCAGGCCGAAGCCGCTGCTCCCGCCGGTGATCACCACGTTCTTCCGCAGATAGTCGTTCATGATTCGAGTCAAGGCCACGCCCGGTGTCGCGGTCCAAGACCTGGTCGGGATGGGGTCATACCGCAGCTGCATGACCCGACGTACGCTTGAGGAATGGATCTCGACCTCCGGCTGGTGCGGTACTTCACCGTCGTGGCCGAGCACGAGGGCTTCGGCCGTGCGGCAACCGCACTGCACGTGGCGCAACCGGCGCTGAGCCGGCAGATCCAGCGGCTGGAGCACCAGGTCGGCGCGCGCCTGTTCGACCGCACCCCGCAAGGCGCGAGCCTCACCGAAGCGGGTCAGGAGTTCCTGCCTTACGCACGAACCCTGCTGACCACAGCGGAGCGCGGCGCGCTGGCGGCCCGGTCCGCACCGGCGGGCAGGCTCGTCATCGGCCACGTCGGCGACCTGACCGTCACCCCGGCGGTGCGCGAACTGCGCCGGCTCCACCCCGACGCCCTCATCCGCACCCGGCACCTGGGCTGGAGAGAGCTGGACGCCCTGCCCGAGCACCGGGTGGACGCGCTCGTGACGAGGCTGCCGCTGCCGATGGCGCCGGACCGGCTTCGCATCACAGCCCTCTACGACGAGCCCCGCATGGCCGTCCTCCCCTCGACGCACCGGCTGGCCGGCAAAGACTCCATCACCCTCGACGACCTCGCCGACGAAGAACTCGTCGCCTGCGCCTACACCCCGACGATCTGGGGCACGCCCCGGCCCGGGCCGCCCGGGTCGGCGATCCCCGAAGGCCCCGGCGCCGAGGACGGCTTCGAGGACAAGCTGGAACTCGTCGCCGGCGGCCACTCCGTCGCGGTGCTACCGGCCGGCGAGCACCGCCGCGCCTCGCGCCCGGGTCTCGTGACGGTTCCACTCGACGGGATAGATCCGTGCCGGGTCGTCGCGGCCACCCGCGCCGAAGACGACGCCCCGCTGGCCGACGCCTTCCACCGCGCCATGGCCCAGGCGCTGGGCGTCAAGCCGCAATAGGCGGGGGCGCCAGCGGCTCTGACACGCCGGTCGCGAAGTAGCGCCTTTCGATCGCGTCGAGCGCGACCCGCACCGCGCCCAGCACCACCCACTCGGCGTCCAGGCTGGAGGCGACCACCGGCGGCACCCGGATGCAGTCCCGCTCCAGCTCGGCGGTGAGCCGGTCCAGGACCAGATCCGCCGAGCGCGAGATGCCGCCGCCGAAGACGACCAGCTCGGGGTCGAAGGTGAGCACGAGCGCCGCGATCCCGCCGGCCAGCGCGCGCACGAACCGCTCGGTGGCCACCAGTGCGGTCGGGTCGCCGGCGCGCGCCCGAGCGAACACGAGCTCTGCCATCTGCTCCAGCCGGACTTCTTCGTCCAGCCCCGGGTAGCCGAGCAGATGCGTCGGCGCCTCGGCCCATCCGGACGCCGGCAGCGCCCCGATCTCGCCGGCCGCGCCGGTGTGCCCGCGCAGCAGGCGCCCGCCGACGAACACGCCGTTGCCGGTGCGGAAGCCGGCGTGGATGTAGACCATGTCGTCGACGTCGCGGCCGGCCCCGCGCCAGCGTTCGGCCAGCGCCGCCGCGCGGCCGTCGTTCTCGGCGACGACCGGGCAGCCGACCGTGTCGGCGAAGGCGGCGGGGATGTCGATGCCGGTCCAGCCGGGCAGCGCGACGGACAGCGCGACGCGTCCTGAGTGCTCGATGACGCCGGTGCTGGCCACCCCGAGCTGGCTGAGCCGGCTCGGCTCCAGGCCGGCGGCGGCGCACGCCTCGGTCAGCGTGGCCTTGGCCGAACGCAGCCGGTCGGCGGCCGGGGTCGCGGGGCTCACCGTCAGCCGACTCCGGCCCCGCACCTCGCCGTCGAGGTCGGTGACCAGCGCGGTGATCGCGTGCGCCCCGATGTCAAGCCCTGCGACGTTGCCGGACTCGGCCCGGAACCGGAACACGCGCGCGGGCCGGCCGACGCCGTTGGGCTCGGCCGGCGCGACCGAGGCGACCCAGCCGATCTCGGTGAGCTCGTCGGCCAGGGTCTGCACGATCGGCCGGGACAGCCCCGTCTGCCGGGCCAGCGCCGTGAGCGGCTGCGCCCCGGTCCGGCGCAGCGCGTCCACCACGGACAGCAGCCGCAGCCGGCGCAGCAACACGGCGTCGGCGCCGTTGACACTCAGCTCAGTCATGTCTCATCTTCCACCCCGCGCCGTCCTGCCTCGCAACGCCTCGAATATTAACCGTGGCGAGAATAATAAACCACGGCCCAGGGGCTCGCGCCAGATGATTCGGCCGCCGTACAGCCTCGAATCTCAGGGATAAATCTGCCGATTCACCGCGAGTCAGGCGCTGAGCAGGCAGCTTTCCTGCCCGCTTCGGAGCGCAAGGGTTGACACGTCTCCCCGAGTTAGTAACACTCGCCGCAATATTAATCCCCCGCTCGACGCGATCAGGGTGATGAGACATGGGCATACGCACAGTGGTGGCAGCGTCGGCGGTGCTCGCGCTGGCCGCCTCGACGGCCGCTTGTTCGAGCAGCGCGAGCTCCTCCTCCGGCGGTGGCAAGGTTTCCCTCAGCTACGGGGTCTGGGACGCGACGCAGGTCCCGGCCATGCAGAAGATCATCGCAGCCTTCGAAGCACAGAACCCGACCATCACGGTCAGCATCCAGCAGACGCCGTGGGCGGACTACTGGACCAAGCTCCAGGCGGCCGCCTCCGGCGGTTCGGCGCCCGACGTCTTCTGGATGAACGGCCCGAACTTCCAGCTTTACGCCTCGAACAACGTCCTGAAGCCGCTCACCGACCTGCACTCGGACACCTCGGTGTACCCGTCGGCGCTGGCCAAGCTCTACCAGTACAAGAGCGTGCAGTACGGGCTTCCGAAGGACTTCGACACCGTCGGCCTCTGGTACAACAAGGCCATCTTCGACGCGGCTGGCGTCGCCTACCCCAGCGCCGCCTGGACCTGGGCTGATTTCCAAGCCGCGGCGAAAAAACTCACCGATCCGGGCAAGGGCGTCTACGGCGTCGGCGCCAACCTGGAGGGCCAGGAGAACTTCTACGACACGATCTACCAGGCCGGCGGCTACGTCATCTCCCCGGACGGCAAGAAGTCCGGCTACGCCGACCCGGCCACCATCGCCGGCCTGAAGTTCTGGACCGACCTGGTCGCGGCCAAGGAGTCGCCGAGCCTGAAGCAGATGACGGACACCGCGCCGCTGAACCTGTTCGAGTCCGGCAAGCTGGCCATGTACTGGGGCGGGTCCTGGGACGCGAAGGCGTTCGCCGCGAACGACACCACCAAGACCGGCGTCGACGTAGCCCCGCTGCCCGCCGGCGTGAAGAAGGCCACGATCATCCACGGCCTGGCCAACGTGGTGTTCGCGCACACCTCGCACCCGGCGCAGGCCGAGAAGTTCGCCGCGTTCCTCGGCTCGCAGCAGGCCGCGCAGATCGAGGCCGACACCGGCACCGTGATCCCGGCGTACAACGGCACGCAACAGAGCTGGGTCAAGGCCTATCCGCAGTACCACCTCCAGTCCTTCCTCGACCAGCTCCCCGACGCGGTCCCGTATCCGATCTCCAAGGACACCGCGGCCTGGAACACGCTGGAGACCAATGTGCTGACCAAGGCGTGGGACGGCAGCGAGCCGATCGACAAGGCCGCCACCGATCTCGCGCAGCAGATGGACGCGGCGCTGGCCAAGGAGGGCTCGTGACGGCGGCGGGCGCGGGAGCCCGGTCTCTCGCGCCCGCCGCGCCGGCCACCACCGCTCGCCGACGACGGCGCCACCGCGGCAAGGAGGCCGCCTGGGCCGCGTTCTTCCTGGCCCCCACCGCGCTCGGCCTCGGCGTGTTCTACCTGTGGCCGGTCCTGCAGACCTTCTACTACAGCTTCACCACCTGGGGCCCCTTCGGCGGCCACACCTTCACCGGCCTGGCCAACTACCGCGCGCTGCTGCACGACCCGGACCTGCGCTCGGCGTTCGTCAACACCCTGTGGTACTGCCTGCTCGGCCTGGCCGGCGTCCCGATCGCGCTGGTCCTGGCCGCGGTGCTGGCCCAGCCCGGCCGCCGCGGGGTCGGCTTCTACCGTGCGCTGCTGTTCCTGCCCGTGGTGACGATGCCGGTCGCGGTGGCGATCGTGTGGCGGTGGCTCTACGCCGGGGACTACGGGCTCGTCAACACCCTGCTGGGCAAGGTCGGGATCCACGGTCCGTACTGGATCAGCGACCAGCACACGGCGCTGATCGCGGTGGCCGTGGTCGGACTGTGGTCCGGCGTCGGGTACACGATGGTGATCCTGATGGCGGGCCTGGAATCCATCCCGCGTCAGTACTACGAGGCGGCGCAGATCGACGGCGCGGGCCCGGTCCGTCAGTTCTTCGCACTGACGCTGCCGCTGCTGAGCCCGAGCCTGTTCTTCGTGACCGTGCTGTCGGTGATCGGCACGCTGCAGACGTTCGACCTCGTCTACGTCCTGATCGGCCAGACCAACCCGGCGCTGCCGCAGACCAGGAGCGTGGTCTACCTCTTCTACCAGGACGCTTTCGTCGACAACAACCGCGGCTACGCGGCCGCGATCGCATTCGTCCTGTTGCTGGTGACCGTCGCGCTGACCGGCTTCCAGTTCCGGCTGCAGAAGCGGTGGGTGCACTATGCGTAGCCGTCGGGGATCGATCGGGGCGCACACGTTCCTGATCGCCGCGTCCGTCGCGATGGCCGGGCCGTTCCTGTGGGAGCTGCTGACCTCGTTCAAGACCCTGACCGAGGCCACGCGGGTGCCGCCGACGTGGCTGCCGCCGCACTGGCACGGCTCGAACTACCGCTCGGTGTTCGACACCGTGCCGTTCGGCGACATGCTGGTCAACAGCGTCATCAACACCCTGGCCCGGACCGCCGCGCAGGTGCTGTTCTGCTCGATGGCCGCGTACGCCTTCGCCCGGCTGCGCTTCCCGGGCCGCAGCCTGTTGTTCGGGCTGTTCCTGTCGATCCTGCTGGTGCCCAGCCAGCTGCTGGTCATCCCGCAGTACCAGATCATCCAGAGCCTGCACCTGCTGAACAGCCGCACGGCGCTGTTCCTGCCGGGCATGTTCAGCGCGTTCGGGACCTTCCTGCTGCGGCAGTTCTTCCTGGCGATGCCGGCCGAGCTGGAGGAGGCGGCGCGGCTCGACGGCGCCGGGCCCTTGCGGATCTATTGGAGCGTCATGCTGCCGCTGGCCCGGCCGGGGCTGATCGCGCTGGGGATCCTGACGATGATCTGGTCCTGGAACGACCTGCTGTGGCCGCTCGTGGTCAACACCGATCCGCACAAAATGCCGCTGTCGGCGGGCCTGGCCTCGTTGCAGGGCCAGTTCATGACGGACTACCCGGTGCTGATGGCCGGGGCGCTGATGGCCACCGTGCCGGTGATCGTCGTCTTCGTGGTGCTGCAACGCCGTGTGATCGAGGGCATCGCCCTGACCGGAACGAAGGGATGAGCATGTCGGAGCTGAGGATCGGCGTCGTGGGGGTGGGCCAGCGCGCCAAGCTGGCCACGCACGCGCAGCAGCCGGGGGTCGCGCGGGTGGTGGCGTGCGCGGATCCGAGCGCGCGCGGGCGGGCCCGGGCGCGGGAGCTGTTCGGGGACGACGTGGCGGTCTACGAGGACTGGCATGCGATGCCGGACGGCGAGCTGGACGCGGTGTTCGTACTCACGCCCGACGATCTGCACGCGGCGCCCGCGCTCCACTTCCTGGCGGCGGGCGTCGCGGTGTTCGTGGACAAGCCGATGGCGATCACGCTCGCCGACTGCGACGCGCTGCTGGCGACGGCGGCGCGGACCGGGACCCGGCTGTACATCGGGCACAACCTGCGGCATCTGCCGATGCTGCGGCGGATGCGGGAGCTGATCGAGGACGGCGCGGTCGGCGAGGTGAAGGCGGTGTGGTGCCGGCACTTCGTCGGGCACGGCGGGGACTACTACTTCAAGGACTGGCACGCCGAGCGCGCTCACACGACGAGCTTGTTGCTGCAGAAGGGCGCGCACGATCTCGACGTCATCCACTGGCTGGCGGGGGGCTACTCGCGGCGGGTCGTGGCGTTGGGCGGGCTGACGGTTTACGGCGCCAATCCGCATCGGCGATCTGCCGGGGCCGAGAGCTCTGATTCGCTGATGGGCGACTGGTTCGACGTCGGTGCCTGGCCGCCATCAGAGCTGCGCGACCTCAACCCGGTCGTCGACGTCGAAGACCTGTCGCAGATGCTCACGCGGCTCGACAACGGGGTGTTCACCAGCTACCAGCAGTGCCACTACTCCCCCGACTACTGGCGCAACTACACGGTCATCGGCGACGCCGGACGGCTGGAGAACTTCGGCGACGGCATCGACGGCGACCAGGCGGAGATCCGCGTCTGGAACCAGAAGCGCTCCGGCTACCGGAGCGACGCCGACCTGGTCCTCCCGATCACCGGGGCCGAGGCCGAGGGGCTGCACGGCGGCGCGGACAGCGCGTTGGTCGCGGAGTTCCTGCGCTTCGTCGCGGTCGGCGGGCCGACGCAGACCTCGCCGGTCGCGGCGCGCGAGGCGGTGGCCGCGGGGGTCGCCGCGACCGAGTCGCTGCGCTGCGGCGGCGTGCCGGTCGCGGTGGCCGCGCCTGATGCGGCGGTCATCGCGCATTTCGCAGATTCCGCTGGGCACCACCGCCGGGTTCCTTTGACCCCGGCGTCCTCCTTGTAAGTCCTGCAAGTCCTGTAAGTCCACTGTGTGGAAGGAGAGCACCATGCACCTGTCCCGCCCCCGACTACTGGTCGGGATCGCAGCGCTCGCGCTGGCGGTCCTCGGCCTGGCACCCCCGGCGACGGCCGCGCGCGCGAACACCGCGACCGTGCAGCACGTCGGCGTTCCGGCGTACTTCGGGCCCAGCAGCAGCTACTGGACTCAGCTGGAGCAGAGCAACCCGGCCGTCGGCATCGCGATCGCCAACCCGAACAACGGCCCCGGCTCCGGCTTCGACCAGGGCTACGCCGACGCCGTCCAGGCAGCCACGTCCTCCGGCGCCCAGGTGATCGGGTACGTCGACACCGGGTACTTCGGGACCACCGGACGTACCACGCGTGACGGCCAGACCAGCACCGCGGCGTGGACCGCGCAGGCCGAGGCCGACGTCGACAACTGGTACAGCTGGTACGGGAGCTACGGCCTGGCCGGGATCTTCTTCGACGACGCGCTGAACGACTGCGGCACGAACAACGCGCACGTCGCGCTGTATCAGGCCGTCGGGGACTACGTGAAGCAGAACCACCCCGGGGCACTCACCGCCGACAACCCCGGCACGGCCGCGGACCAGTGCTACGCCTCCGCGGCGGACGTATTGGTGATGTTCGAGGGCTCGTACGCCTCGTACACGGGCTGGACGCCGCCGGCGTGGGAGCTGAACTCCGACAACCCGGACCAGTTCTGGCACCTCGTCTACGACACGCCGACGCAGGCCGACATGGAGAACGCGGTCAGCCTGAGCAAGCAGCGCAACGCCGGGTACCTGTACGTCACGAACGACAACCTGCCCAACCCCTGGGACACGCTGCCGCCGGGGGCGTATTGGAACGACGAACTGGCGCAGGCCGCTGCTCCGGGCGGGGGTGGCGGGGGCTCCTCGTGCGCGCCGGTCGCCGGGTCGGGCGACATCACGAACTTCTCGGCGTGTGTAAGCGGCAGCAACGAGGTCTTCCGGGCCACGTTCAACGCGGCGACGAGCTTCCACCACGTCTTCATCGACAGTGACGACAACCAGAGTACCGGGTTCCAGCTGCCGTCGCCGTCCTCGACGCCGCTGGGCGCGGACTACATGATCGAGAACAACACCCTGTATCGGAGCCTGTCCTCCGGCTGGAACTGGACGCCGGTGAGCGGCGTGAGCCCGGCCATGACGCAGAACGGGAACGTCTACACGTGGACCGTCCCGCTGAGCGCGCTGGGGAGTTCGGCGGCGACTCAGCGGGCGGTGTTCAACGGGAACTCGTTCTATACCGCGCCGATCACCTTCAGCCGGGGCTGAGGTCGGCCGAGCGCCTGAGCGGGGCCGCGTAGGCGGTGGCCTCGTCCCACGTGGGCTGAGCCGCGGTACCGCCGACGGCCTGGGTGGACAGGGCGCCGCAGGCGCAGCCGACGGCGAGGGCCCGGTCCAGGTCCTCGCCGTTCAGCAGGGCGGCGAGGACGCCGGCGTCGAAGCTGTCGCCCGCGCCGACGGTGTCGACAGGGTCGAGCGGCTTTGCTTGCACGGTATGCGTTTCCGCGCTGCGGCGGGCCGTCGCGCCATCACGGCCGCGTTTGACGACCGGGGTGACACCGGCTTCGACGAAGGCCGCCATCGCCTGATCGACGGTCGCGGCGCCGGTCAGGGCCAGCGCCTCGGCCTCGTTGGGCAGGATGTAGTCGCAGGCTTCGAGCAATCCGGGCGCCAGGCGCCAGGTACCGGCCGGGTCGTGGTTGGTGTCGAGGGAGCAGGTGGCGCGCGCCGCACGGAACAGGTCGGGCAGCCGCACCGCCAAGCTCGGCTGCAGGAAGTAGGACGCGGCATGGACGTGCCGGGCCTCGGGCAGCGCGCGCGGATCGAACGCGGCGAGGCAGCCAGCGGCGGTGAGGATGGCCCGGTCACCGCCGGGTCCACCGAGGCAGACGGTCAGGGCGGTGGGCAGCTCGGCATGGCGCGTGACGGCACCGATGTCGACGCCGGCGGAGGTGAGCGTGTCGAGGACGAAGTCGCCGGCGGCATCGCGCCCGACCACCGCCGCCAGCGCGGTAGAAATGCCGAGCCGCGCGGCACCATGCGCGACGATCGCCGCCGACCCTCCAAGCGCCAGGACACCGGAGTCGACCAGAGTCTCGGCCTGGCCGTAGGGCGGGACCGGCGGGACACCGGAGAGCAGCACGTCGGGGTTCGCGTCGCCGACGACGAGGAGGTCGAAGGTCATGTCAGCGCCGCCAAACCACGCCCACCAATCCTCCGCGCAGCAGCCGGGCCCGCGCCGCTCGCCGCGAGGCCCCGGCCGAAGCCGCCTGTCGCAAGACTCTGCCCGAACCCACGCTCACCAACGCCCACCGCTGCTCGCCCGCACTCCCACGCACCGCGCGCCACAGCCGGGCCCGCGCCACTCGCCGCGACGCCCCGGCCGAAGCCGCCTGTCGCAAGACTCTGCCCGAACCCACGCTCACCAGCACCCACCGCTGCTCGCCCGCACTCCCACGCACCGCGCGCCACAGCCGGGCCCGCGCCACTCACCGCGACGCCCCGGCCAAAGCCGCCTGTCGCAGCCCTCTGCCCGAACCCGCCCCGCACAACCACGCGGCCCAAACCACATGCCGCAGCCGCAGCCGCTCGCCCGAAGCCGCCCACCGCAGCCTTTTGCTCGAACCCACTCTGATCGGCGCGCGAACCGACGCCTCGACCGGACCGGCGCCTCCCGCCCCCGCTCACCGACCACCCCGGGCAGCCAGCGGCGCGCGCCGCAGCGGCTCCGGCAGCGCATCGCCGTGGGCCTCGACCATCGCGTCGCACAGGGCCCAGATCTGCTCGACCGTCAGCGCCGCTGCCGTGGCCGGGTCCGCCATCGCGGCGTGGCGGATGTGGCGGGGGTCGCCCTCGACCGCTGCGGCGACGACCAGGTCGACCACGTTCAGGAAGTGGCGGTTCGGCGCCGCCAGCTGCACTGGCAGCGCTCCGACGTGGTGCGGGTGCACGCCGAGGCGGTCCAGGGTCGCCGGGACCTCCACCGCCGCGCCGGGGGGCAGGTTGCTGATCAGGCCGGTGTTGGGGGTGTTCACCTGGATCGTGCGGGGGGTGCCGGTGACCAGGCTGTGGATCACCTGCGGGGCGTACTCCGCCGCGTCGCTCTCCCAGCCGCCGGCCAGGTCGGCGCCGTCGGCGACCGCCTTGCGGAGTGCCTGGTACTCGGCGAGGTTCTCCGCGTTGATGGTCATGTAGTCGCCGACCGGGATGCGGAGGCGGGCGATCTCGCTGTCGTGGCCGAGGTACCAGGGCACGTACTCGGAGCTGTGCTCGCTGGTCTCCGTCGGGTAGTAGCCCAGCCGCCGGTACATGTCGACGCGGACGCGCCGGGCCAGGTCCGGTCGGGCCGCGATGGCCGCGTCCAGTTCCGGGTAGAGGTCGCGGCCCCGGTGCTGCCAGCGCAGGATCCAGGCCTGGTGGTTGACGCCCGCCGACAGGACGTCGACCTCCTCGTCCGGGACGCCGATGATCTCGCAGAGCCCGCGCACCGTCCAGTACACCGAGTGGCACAGCCCGACGGCCTTCAGCCGGGGCGCGACCGTGCTCAGGTACTGGATGTTCATGGCCATCGGGTTGGTGTAGTTCAGCAGCCAGGCGTCCGGGCACACCTCGGCCATGTCGTCAGCCAGCGCTTTCAGCACCGGGAAGGTCCGCAGGGCGCGGAAGATGCCCCCGACGCCCAACGTGTCGCCGATGGTCTGCCGCAGGCCGGCGGCGGCCGGGACCTCGAAGTCGGTGACCACGGCCCGGTGGCCGCCGACCGCGATCATGTTGACCACGGCGTCGGCGCCGTCCAGGGCCTTGCGGCGGTCGGTGGTGGCGGTGACGGTCACCTCGGCGCCGAGCGTGCGCACGGCGTGGTCGGCGAGCGCGGCGGCGACCTGCAGCCGCTCGGGGTCGATGTCGTGCAGCGCGATGGTCACGCCGGACAGCTCGGGATAGGACAGGATGTCGTGCAGCAGCTGGCGGGTGAAGACCACCGAGCCGGCGCCGATGAAGACTATGCGGAACACGCGGGATTCTCTTTCGAAATCGAGATCGGGATCAGGCGGAGGAAGCAGACGAAGCAGCAGAAGCACTGTGCGGACGAAGAATCACCGACCGCGTCAGATGCCGCGGCGCATCCGGGTTCAGCCCACGCCGCGCGGCCAGCTCCAACGCCAGGCGCTGGGCCACGATCAGCGACGCCAGCGGGTCAAGGTCCTGCCGGACCCACATCCCGCCGGTGGCCCCGACCTGCTCGGCCAGCCCCTCGGGGGCCTCGCCGAACATCCACACCGCCGACTGCTCGTCGGTGATGGCGATCGGACCGTGCCGGTAGTCCATGGCCGGATACGACTCCGACCACGCCAGCGCCGCCTCGCGCATCTTCAGCGCGGCCTCGGCGGCCAAGCCGGTCGTCCAGCCCGCGCCCAGGAACGTGAACTGCGTGCGGTCGGCGATGCCCGAGGGCAGCGGCGACCCGACCGCGGTCTGCGCGTCGGCGATCGCGCCCGACACGTCTTCGCCGAGGTGCGCGCGCAGCAACAGCAGCGTCGTGGTGGCGAAGCGCGTCTGCACCACCGACCGCTCGTCGGCGAAGTCCAGCACGACGACGCTGCCGGCCAGCGCCGGAGCCGGGGAGTCGGCCACGCCGGTGATGAGCGTGGTCGGCGCGGTGGCGGCGGCCAGCACGTCCAGGATCTCGGTCGTGGTCCCGGACCGGCTCAGCGCCAGCACCCGGTCGTAGCTGCGGCCGGCCGGCAGTTCGGAGGCGGTGAAGGCGTCGGTCTCCCCGGCGCCGGAGGCCTCGCGCAGACCGGCGTAGGCCTGCGCCATGAACCAGGACGTCCCGCAGCCGACGACGGCCACCCGCTCGCCGGGCTGCGGCAGGCCGTCCGCCGAGGCAGCCAGGTCGGCGGCGCGCTGCCAGCTCTGCGGCTGGTCGGTGAGCTCGGCGGCGACGAAAGAAGGCAGAGAAGGCAAGGAAGGCATGGTGCTCCGTTCAGGCAACGTGTTCAAGCAGGTTGTTCGGCAAGCTGATAGGAGAGTTCTTCGGAACCGGGAAACCGCCGGCGCCCGCCTCAGCCCTTGAGCCCGGACATGCTCATCGTCTGGACGAACTGCCGCTGCGCGACGAGGAATCCGAGGATCAGCGGCGCCGTGGCCACGACGTTGCAGGCCATCAGCTCCTGCCAGTCGATGTGGTGCGCGCCCTGGAAGTTGATCAGCCCGAGCTGGATGGTGAACTTCGACGGGTCGTTGATCGCGATCAGCGGCCAGAGCAGGTCGTTCCAGGAGTTGAGCAGCGTGAACACGGCCAGCGTGGCCAGCGCCGGCCGGGCCAGCGGCAGCACGATGCGGAAGAACACGCCGAAGGTGGTCAGGCCGTCGATCCGGCCGGCCTCCTCCAGGTCCTTGGGCAGCGACAGGAAGAACTGCCGCATCAGGAACACACCGAAGGCCGAGGTCAGGAACGGCACGAAGGCCGCGCCGAGGGTGTCGATGAGCCCCAGGTGGGTGAACATGAAGTAGGTGGGGATCATCAGCATCTGGGTCGGGATCATGATCGTGGCGACCAGTGTCACGAACGCCACGGTCCGCCCCCGGAACGACAGCCGCGCGTAGGCGTAGCCGCCGAGGGAGCACAGGATCAGGTGGCTGACGATCGCGATGCCGGAGACGATCGCGGAGTTCAGCATCCAGCGCCCGACCGGGGCGTCCCGGAAGAGCCGCACGTAGCCGCTGATGTGCAGGGCCGAGGGGATGAACCGCGGCGGGAACCGGTTGATGTCCGCGTTCGAGGTGAACGAGGCCAGCACCATCTGCAGCAGCGGGAGCAGGAACAGCAGGGACAACGGCATCAGGAACAGGTGCCAGCGGCTGGCTCTGCTGATTGTGTGGGTCAGGCGGCTCATCAGAAGGCCTCGATCTTGCTGCGCCGGGCGTACGCGAACAGCCCGAGGGTGATCACCAGGGTGGCGCCGAACAGCGTGTAGGCGACGGCGGATCCGTAGCCGTAGCGCGACAGGTTGAACGCCTGGTTGTAGACGAAGTACACGACGGTCTGGCTCGCTCCCAGCGGTCCGCCGTGCGTGGTGGTCAGGACCAGCTCGAAGATCTGGAGCACCGAGATCGTCTCCCAAACTCCGACGAACACGGTGACCGGGGCCAGGCTCGGCAGGATTACGTGCCGGAACTGCTGCCAGCGGTTGGCGCCGTCCATGCGCGCCGCCTCCAGGCAGTCGGTCGGGATGTCCTGGAGCGCGGCGAGGTAGACGATGACGGAGAACGCCAGGTCCGTCCACAGGTAGATCAGGGCTATGACCCACATGACCTCGTGCCGGTCGGCCAGGAAGCCCTGCTGCGGCAGGTGCAGCACCCGCAGCAGGTTGTTGGCCAGGCCGAACTGCTGGTCGAACACGAAGTTGGCGAGGATGCCGGTGGCCGCCGCGGAGACGACCAGCGGCACGAACAGCGCGGTCCGGTAGAAGGAGATGAAGCGGATCTTCCGGTTCAGCGCGATCGCCAGGAACATGCCGAGGACCAGTACCACCGGCACATACAGGACGGTGAACAGCACGGTGTGGTTCACCGCGGACCGGAAGTCCGAGTCCTGCAGCATCAGGCGGTAGTTGTCCCAGCCGATCTGACGGGCCGGGGTGATGCCGTTCCAGTGCTCCCGGGAGATCAGGAACGCCCAGGCGGCCGGGAACAGGGTGAGGCCCAGGATGATCAGGGTGGCCGGCGCGGCGAAGGACCAGCCGGTGAGGTTCGCGACGACGCGGCGGCGCCGGGCGGTCCACTTCGGCTTCTCCCGGCCGGGGCCGAAAGCCCCGCCGAGGTCGTCGGCCGCGAAGCCGGCGCCGGAGCGGGCGTCGGGGCGGGCGTCGGGGCGGGCGTCGGAGCCGGCAGTGAGCGCCGCACCCGACCCCGCTGCGGCGTGCCGGCGCCGGACCCCGCCGCCCCCGGCCTTCTCATGATCCGATATCAGGATTCCGTGTTTCATCGCACCCGACCTCAATCCGCTTGAGCCAGTGCGACGTCGGCGGCCTTGGCCGCGTCCTTCAACGCCGAGGCCGGATCACCCTGCCCTTGGAGCACCTTGGCGATGGCCTGTCCGACGGCCTGGGAGAGCCCGACGTAGCCGGGGACGGTGGGCCGGGCGGTCGTGGCGTTCGTCAGATTGTCGAGGAGCGTCTGGGCTCCCGGGTACTGCTTGGAGTAGGCCTGGAACTCCGGGCTGGCGGCCTCACTGATACGGAGCGGCAGGTTACCGGTGGCGAGGTTGAACTTCGGGTCGGTCTGCTCCGAGGTCAGCCACTGCGCGAACTGGTAGGACCAGTAGGCGCGGTCGGTGTCGTGGTGGTCGTAGAGCGTCCAGATGTCCGGGCCGGAGATGGTCTGGTGGTTGGTGCCGTCGAAGGACGGCAGGTAGGTGACGCCGTAGTCCAGGTTCGCGGTGACGTTGTCCGACAGCTGCCACGGGCCGCTCATGATCATGCCGATCAGGCCGGACTTGAACAGGTCGGCGTACTTCTGGTCGTCCTGCGACAGGTACACGGACTTGTCGGTCACGGCCATCTGCTGCAGGAATGTCAGGGCCGCCACGCCGGCCGGCGAGTCGAACGCGGCCTTGCTGTTGTCCGAGTTCAGGACGCTGCCGCCCTTCTGCCAGAGCAGCGGCCAGAAGTGCCAGGTGGTGTCCTCGGTGCCGGAGACCGAGTAGGCGGTGCCGTAGACGTTCTTGGATGTGTCCGTGAGCTTCTTGGCCGCTGCGCGGAAGTCGTCCCACGTCCAGGTGTTCGTCGGCTCGGCGAGGCCCGCGGCCTTGAACAGCTTCTTGTTGTACATCAGCGCCAGGTTGTCCACGACCGCCGGGAAGCCGATCACGTGCCCGTTGGGCGTCGCGGTCTGCCGGGCCGCCGGCGGGAACTCTTCCCACTTCACGGCCGGGTCCTTGACCTTGTCGGTGATGTCCAGAGCGCGACCCGACAGCTGCATCTGGGTGGCCCAGCTGCCGAAGTTGTAGGAGATGTCCGGGTAGGTGCCGCTGGTGAAGGCGGCGGTGAGCTTGGGCAGCAGCTGGTCGGTGGTCGGCGCGCCGGGCGAGACGTCGACGGTGACGTTCGGGTGCGCGTCGTGGAACTGCTTGGCCAGGCCCTCCAGCAGCTTCTCGGGGTTGACGTCCTGCCCGGTCCAGACGGTGATGGTGACGGGCTTCGTCGGGTCCGCGGGCGCCTTGGAGGAGGTGGAGGAAGAAGACGACGACGAGCAGGCGGCGGTCAGCGCCAGCGCGGCGACGGTGGCGCTCGCGGCGGCCGAGCGAAGGGTGCGAGCCGTTCTTGGATGCACGGGAAGACCTCCCAGGCGGAGAAGACGAGGGGAACAGAGATGGAAGAGTTCCGTCATTCAAGGGCTCCGCACACCGAACTCACAAGATCCACGCACGTTTCGCTCACCGGGGATGCTCGAAGACGCGCGAAGCGGCGCGATGAGCAAGTGCTTGGCAGCACCGGGACGCACGCGTAGCATCGGGGTGCGCCGCTGTGGAAACGCGACGTCAGAGGTACGCCCATCCGGTATGTCGGCACCGCCGCGAGCCCGGACCGAGTCGCCAGGACCGCCCGCCGATCGTGCGGGCGGCTTTCCGAGGCGGGGTCGTGCCCACCAGCACAATGGAGCTCACCGTGAGCCTCATCGATGCCCGATCGACCCTTCCCCCAGCAGGTCCAGTCCGCCCCGGGCCGCCGTTCCAGGCGTAGCGGGTCCGGCGATGACCGAACTGCAGAGCAAGAACACTCCGACCATGCACCGCTCCGACCGGGTCACGGCCATCCTGGACCGGCTGGCCTACGGCGGGAGCGTCGACGTCGCCACGGCCGCGCGCGAACTCGGCGTGTCGGTGGCGACCATCCGCCGCGACCTGACCCTCCTGGACGACCAGAACCTGCTGGTCCGCACCCGCGGCGGTGCGGTGGGACGCGACGTCGCCTACGAGCTCCCGGTCCGCTACCGGGACAACCACGGCCGCGCCGCCAAGCAGGCCATCGCCCGCATGGCACTGCGCGCACTGGCGCCGGGCCGACACGTGGTGGCCGTCAACGGCGGCACGACCACCAGCGAGGTGGCGCGCCTCCTGGCCACCCGCACCGAACTGACGGTGGTGACCAACGCCCTGAACATCGCCGGCATCCTGGTGAACCGCCCGAAGGTGAAACTGGTGGTCACCGGCGGCGTGGCGCGCTCCAACTCCTACGAGATGGTCGGCCCCTGGGCCGAAACCATCGTGGGCCGCTTCAACGTGGACACGGCCTTCATCGGCATCGACGGCATCAGCGCCGCCAGCGGCCTGTCCACCCACGACGAAGTCGAGGCGCACACCAACGCGGTGATCATCGGCCGCGCGCAGCGGGTCGTGGTGGTCGCGGACGGCTCGAAGATCGGGCGCACACATCTGGCGCACGTGGTCGGGCTGGACGCGATCGACCAGCTGGTCACCGACAGCAGCGCGGACCCGGCGGAGCTGCAGGCCATTGCGGCTCAGGGGGTTTCGGTGCGGATCGCGGAGCCGGCGCGGCGGTGAGGGGTTGCGGTGCGGGGCGGCGGGCACACCAGCGGGCAGTTGGCCGGGCGCGGCGCAGGCAGCTGACCGGCGAACACGCGCGGCGGCGCGGCGGTGCGGGGCGGCGGGCACACCAGCGGGCAGTTGGCCGGGCGCGGCGCAGGCAGCTGACCGGCGAACACGCGCGGCGGCGCGGCGGTGCGGGGCGGCGGGCACACCAGCGGGCAGTTGGCCGGGCGCGGCGCAGGCAGCTGACCGGCGAACACGCGCGGCGGCGCGGCGGCGCGGCGGTGCGGCGGTGCGGCGGTGCGGCGGTGCGGCGGTGCGGCGGTACGGCGGCGGCCTGCCATCCCCCGGGCCAACCGCAACCCGCCAGCGCCCAAGCGCCATCGGCAGCCCGAATCATCGAGCTGCCGATGCCATGGCTTTCCGTCCGCTCAGCAGGACCCTGCGAACACGCTATGCGCGTCCAGCCCCGTCGCGGCCTGATAGGCGCCGAACCCGGTGTACGTCACCGCATGCCACCCCCACCGCGCCGACGCCGCGTCCGCGGCAGCGGCCGAGTACCGGTTCCCGTCCACGACATCCCCCGCGCCCGAGCCCGAACGTGCGACCGTGCCGATCAGCAGCGTGCCGGGGCCGGCGGCGCAGATCGTGTTGCCGGTGATGCGGTTGCCGCTCTCGTGGTACTGGATCAGGAACTCCGGTGAGCCGTCGTGGTCCGTGTTGTTGTTCCGCAGCACGTTGCCGGTGAACGTGTTCGCGAACGACGTCCCGGTCTGCACGCCCCCGCAGTCCTGGCCGCCGTCGCAGTAGCCGCCGGTGGTGATGCCGACGTAGCGGCTGTCGCTGACCGCGTTGCCCTCGACCGTCACGTGGTCGGCGGCGCCCTTCGGGTTCTCCGCCGCCACCTCTATGCCGATGTCGTCGGCGTGCACCGTGTTGCCGGCGATGTCGATGTGCGTGCCGCCGTCGACGTAGAGACCGTCCGCGCAGTTGCACCAGCCGGTCGACGACCAGTACGCGGGGTTGCCCGCCGAGATGATGTTCTCCACGGTGTTCCCGCTGATCACCCCGTTGCGGGCACGGTTCAGGTCCGTGTACCGGTACGCCGGCGGCAGCGTCGCCTCGAAGCCGATGGCGTCGATCCCGATGTTGTTGTTGTCGTGAACCCGGTTCGCGGTGATCCGCCACCCGTCGACGTTCCCGTTCACCACCACCGACTCGCTGGCCCCGAGGTGCAGGTGGTCGACCTCGTTGTGGTCGATGACCAGGCCGCTGATCGACCGCGTCGGGGAGTCCCCGTACGCGGCGATGCCGTGCGCGTTCATCGCCATGCTGCCGAGCGTGCCGTTGTCGTTGCCCATGTCGTGCACATGGTCGCCGCTGATCGTGACGCCGGTGTCCCCGCCGTGGACGTAGATCCCGATCGGCATCCCGGCGATGTCCTTGGTGCGGTAGCCGGTGATCTCCAGGCCCTGCACCGCGACCGAGGTGCTGTCGGCGATGTCGACCATCGCCGAGCGGCCGCTCGGGACGGTCAGCTTGGAGCCGTCGAGCACCGGGTGCTCGCCGGCGGCCGCGGTGATGGTGACGTTCTTCGCGTTGTGCAGACTGACGCGCTGCGCGTAGGTCCCGCCGCGCACGACGACCGTGCCACCGCCAGACACCGCCGAGACCCCGCGCTGGATCGTGGCGAACGGAGCGGTCGAACTACCCGCCGCCGAATCGGAGCCGCCCGGAGCGACATACACCGTGGAGGGGGCGCCGGAAGCGTCGGCGAAGGCCGACACCGCGAGCATTGACGGCACGAGCGCGGCCAGAGCCGCGACTGCCAGGACTTGTGGCTTCATACCGCACAGAGCGTGCGCACCGCACCGACCCCCGTCAACGAAAACGCACCCGACATGAGCGATTCGGCCCAGTCGCTCACCGGGACTGCGCGTTTCCCATCCATACCTCGACACTGCGACGGCCCCGCTGCTAAGAATCGCCCAGCACGAGAACCGCCACAATTCTCGACGAGGAGAAATCATGCCCCTGACTCCATCGCCCAAGCGCATGGCCGCGGCAGCAGCCGGCCTCGCCCTCGCCGCCGCCGCGACCGTCGCCCTCACCCCGGCCGCCTCAGCGGCCACCGCGACGCCGTCCCTGCCGAGCCCGGCCGCCTGCAACGGCTGTTGGCAGCCGAACCTGCAGACGTCCTGGAACTGGGTCCTGTCCACGGTCCCGAGCGCGCCCTTCCGCAACGTCCAGATGTACGACGTCGACGGCTTCAACAACTCCGCCGCGAACGTCTCCGCGCTGCACTCGGCCGGCATCAAGGCCGTCTGCTACCTGTCCGCGGGCACCTACGAGAACTGGCGCCCGGACGCCTCGCAGTTCCCGTCCGCGGTCCTGGGCAGCCGCAACGGCTGGCCCGGCGAGAAGTGGCTGGACGTCCGCGAGATCCAGAAGTCCGGCAGCGCCCTACGCAAGATCATGGACGCCCGCCTGGACATGTGCCGCCAGAAGGGCTTCGACATGGTCGAGCTCGACAACGTCGACGGCTACACCAACAGCACCGGCTTCCCGCTGACCGCCACCGACCAGCTCTACTTCAACGCCACCCTGGCCAACGATTCCCACGCCCGCGGCATGAGCGTCCTGCAGAAGAACGACAATGAGCAGATCCCACAACTGCTCCCCTACTTCGACGGCGCGCTGAACGAGCAGTGCAACCAGTACAAGGAATGCACCACCGCACAGAACGGCGACTACGGCTACGACCAGTACGTCGCCGCCGGCAAGCCGGTCTTCCAGGCCGAGTACAAGCTGTCTACCTCCTCGTTCTGCTCCAAGGACAACGCGAACGACTTCAACGGCGTGCGCTTCGACATCAACCTGGACGACAAGACCTTCCAGCCCTGCCGCTGATCCAGCCTGACCACCAGCCCGACTGATAAAGAGGGAAGGCGAGCGCTGCCGGTGGGGACACGCTCGCCTTCCCTCGCCTGTGCCGGAATCAGCCCACTATGTCAGTAACCTCACGGTATGCTGCCCCTGATCGTGTCCAGCCTGGTCGTGATGCTGGCGTGGACCTTCGCCGCGCGCCGCCTGGCGCGCCGGCACATCTCCGGCCCGCTGTTCATGGTGGCCGGCGGCGTCGTGGCCGGGCTGATCGGCGGGACCGGCTTCGCCGAGCGTCTGGACACGCACATCGCCGAGCGCATCGTCGAACTCGTGCTGGCCGTGCTCCTGTTCGTCGACGCGACCGTGGTGCGCGACGGGTTCCTGGCCGGCGAGCGCGGCGCGGTGGTGCGGCTGCTGTTCATCGCGCTGCCGGTGATGGTGGCCGCGGCGTTCGCCGTGGGGGTGCCGCTGCTGCCGACGCCGTCGTGGGCGGTGGCGTTCGTGATCGCCTGCGTGGTGGCGCCGTTGGACTTCGCCACCGCCCCACACCTGCTCAAGGACCGCAACCTGCCGCTGTGGGTGCGGCACGTACTGGCCGTGGAGAGCGGCTACAACGACGGCCTGTTCTCCCCCGCGTTCGCCTTCGGCATCCTGCTGATCGGCGAATCAGGGCACGGCGGATCCCCGGAGGACGCGCTGCGGCAGGCGTTCCCGGCCGCGGCGTACGCGGTGCTGGTCGGTGTCGGGCTCGGCACGGTCACCGGCACCGTGCTGCGGCGCTCGGAGCGCGAGCGCTGGTCGAGCGCGGAGTCGGTGGGCATCGCGGCGCTGCTGCTGCCGATCGTCACCTATTCGATCGCGGTGTCCGTCGGCGGGAACGGCTTCGTGGCGGCGTTCCTGGCGGGCATCTCCTACAAGCGTGCCCGGATGGGGTTCCGAGGCGAGCAAACTCCCCTGCCGGAGTCGGAGTTCGCCACTGTCGAGGCGCTGGGCACGGTCGCCTCGCTGATCGTGTGGTTCGTGTTCGGCGCCGTCGCGGTGCTGGTGTTCCAGGTCGGCGTTCCGGGATCGGTGATCCTTTACAGCGTCCTGGTGCTGACGGTCGTGCGCATGGTGCCGGTGTATCTGGCGATGCTCGGCACCGGCGCGACGTTCGTGGACCGCACGCTCCTGGGCCTGGTCGGACCGCGCGGTACTACGTCGATCGTGTTCGGGCTGCTCGCCTACAACGCCACCCGCGACGAGGACGCCGACCTGACGCTCGCCACGATGACGATCGTGCTGCTCGGGAGCCTGCTGCTGCACGGGGTGGCGGTGCCGCTGGCCGCGCAACGGCTCAGCTCGCCGGCCGATGACGAACCAGCACCAGCGTAGGTACGGCGATCACGAGCACGAACACCCCGGCGACGAGCAGGCCCGTATGGAAGGCCTCGTTGAAGGAGTGCCGGGCGGCGTCCCCGACCACGGAGGCCAGGTTCGCCGGCAGCCCGGAGGCGTCCGCGCCGCGCTTAGCCCCGGCGACGACCTGGTCCACGACCGGCCCCGGCAGCCTGCGCCGGGTCAGATCCGAGGTGAGGTTGTCGGCGAACTTCGAGGTCAGAATCGTCCCCAGGACGCTGGCGCCGAGCACGTTCCCGAGCTGCCGGAACATGTTCACCACCGAGCTCGCCATCCCCGCCCGCGCGGCCGGAACGCTGATCACCGCCGCCGCGGTCGACGGCGCGACCAGCAGCCCGGCGCCGATGCCGACGACCAGCAGCCCGGGCCACACGTGCCCGAAGCCGGGACCGGCCTGCGACCAGCGCAGCGCGAAGATCCCCGCGGCCATCGCCAGCAGCCCGGCGGTGAGGACGAGCTTGAAACCGACGCGGTGCACGATCCGGCCGGCCACCGAGCTGACCGCGATGAAGGGCACGAACATCATCAGCGCGCGCGTGCCCGCGCCGAGCGGGGTGAGGCCCTGGACGCGCTGGAGGTAGAGCACGCTCAGCAGCGCCGTGCCGGTGAAGCCGATCATCGACGTGGCCGCCACCGCCATCACCGCGCTGAACGAGGCCGAACGGAACAGCCGCACGTCGATCATCGGGTCCGGATGCCGGGCCTCGTACCAGATGAAGGCGGCCAGACAGACGGCCGCGACCGCGTAGGAGGACAGGATGGCCGGCGAGCCGTAGCCGAGCGTCTTGCCCTGGATGATGCCGAAGGTCAGCATCACGACCGTGACGGTCCCCAGGACCAGCCCGACCGGGTCGAGCCGGCGTCCCGGGTGCCGGCTGTCCGGGATCAGGAACACGGTCCCGGCCAGGGCCAGCGCGCCGAGCACGATGTTGATCGTGAAGATCGCGTGCCAGGAGTAGTGCGCCAGCAGCAGGCCGGACCCGACCGGCCCGATCGCCAGGCCCAGCCCGGAGCTGCCGGCCCAGATCGAGACGGCCTCGGTGCGCTGCCGGGGATCGGAGAACTCGTGGCTGACGATGGCCAAGCCGCTGGGCAGCAGCAGCGCGCCGCCGACGCCGATGACCGCCTGGGCGGCGATGAGCGTGCCGGTCTGGCCCGCGGTGGCGGCGATGACGCTGCCACCGATGAAGAACAGGACGCCCAGGCCGAAGACCAGGCGGCGGCCGATCAGGTCGCTGAGTGTTCCGGCGGCGAGGATGAGGCCGGCCACGACCAGGCTGTAGGCGCTGGTGATCCAGACGATGGCGGTCGGCGAGGAGTGCAGGTCGGCTTGGATGCGGGCCAGGGCGCCGATCGTCGAGGAGACGTTGACGAAGGCCATCATTGTGCCGACGCAGATGACAGCCAGGGCCAGCGCGCGGTTCTTGGCGCCGGCGGGAGGCGGGGTCGGTGAGCTGCGCACGGAGCCGGAGCCGGCGTCCGAGGAAGGTCCGGGGGCGCCGGAGGACGACGCCAGGTGGGTCTCGGTCATGGTCGGCGCGCTTCCTAGGCGAAGACGCCGGTGGTCAGGCCGGCCAGGCCCGCACGGACCGACTCGGTCAGGGCGTCGGCGAAGACTTCCTTCTCGTCGGCTTCCAGGGCGTCCAGGACCCGGCCGGCGATGTCGTCGGGCGCTGACTTGTCGGTGCCCTCGGGCAGGTGCGCGGTCATGGGGGTGTCGACGTAGCCGAAGTGCGCGCCGAGGACCTGCGTGCCCTGCGCCGCCAACTCCAGACGCAGGGAGTTGGTCAGGCCCCAGAACGCTGCCTTGCTGGAGCTGTAGGCACCGGGCGTGGCGATCCAGCTGAGCACCGAGTGGATGTCGACGACCGCGCCGCCACCGTTGGCCGCGAGTGTTGGCGCGAAGGCCCGGACCAGTGCCAGAGGACCGAACACGTTGGTCTCGTAGGTCGCGCGGATCTCCTCCAGGTCGCCGGTGAGCAGCGAACGCGGGCCGCTGACACCCGCGTTGTTGATGAGGACGGTAACGTCCCCTGCGGCGGCTGCGGCGGCCTCGATCGCGGCGGGGTCGGCGACGTCGAGCTTGATCGGCACGACCCGCGGATCGGCCCAGTCCCGGTCCCGGCGCGCGGCGGCGTAGACCTTGGCGGCGCCCCGCTCCAGGGCCTGCCGGACAAACTCCTGCCCCAGGCCACCGGTGGCACCGGTGACCAGGACGACGCTGTTCTCAAGCTTCATGGCGGGCTCCTTTGACACTTCGGCTAACTGAAGTCAGCTGACACCGGGTAGTATCTGACTACAGCAAACTGAAGTCAACTCGGAGGAGGCCGTGCCCATGGAGCTGCACCCGCCCCTGGACGACCGGACCACCTGGTCCCCGATCGGCGCCTGCCCCGTCGAGAAGGCGATGGCCGTGATCGGCACCCGCAACTCAATGCTGATCATGCGCGAGGCCTTCTACGGCACCACCCGCTTCGACGACTTCGCGCAGCGCGTCGGCATGGCCCCGGCGACCACCTCAGCGAACCTCAAGGCGCTGGCCGACGCCGGCCTGCTGGCCCGCCAGCCCTACCGCGACCCCGGCGGCCGGTCCCGGGAGGAGTACCTGCTCACCGAGTCGGGGCGGGATCTGATGCCCGCGATGTTCGCGCTGTTCCGCTGGGGCCAGAAGCACGCAGGCGGACCGGAGTCGGTGGACATCGCGCACATCGGCTGCGGGGAGAGTGTGGATGTGACTGTGTCCTGCCGGAGCCACCATGAGGTGGGGCTTGATGAGGTGGAACTGTGGAGTCGGCGGCCTGACTAAGCGGTGGCGTCCGCGACAACGTCAAAAGTGCCGTCCGCCGCTGTCCACGACGCGTGAGAAGTTCGGCCGGTCGTCTGTCTGACCGAGGAGAGCACGTGCGTGACAGTGACCACGACCTGTGGTGCAAGGCGGTGCAAGGCGACGCGACGCCGCTGCTGGAGAACCTGCCCGAAGGCGCCGTGGCCGGTGTCGCGCGCCCGCTGAACAGCGTCTTCGTCGTCGAGCCCGGTCCGGATGGCCGGCAGACCGGCACCGTGGCGCTGGCCCGCGCGGCAAACAGGCCGGTGTTCGGTGTCCAGGACATCCCGGGCTCGTTCCGCGTCCAGCGCATCGACCACGACGACCGGCACTGGATCCTGCACGCCGCCGACGGCCGCACGTTGAAGGCCACCCCCGGCCAGTTCGCCAACCAGCCGCCGATCCTCGACGAGGAACACAACCCCTGCTACCAGGCGCATCTGGAGCAGTCGTGGGAGGCGATCGCGCGCATGTACGCGACCGACGCGCCGGACCGCCCCGTCCCCGAGATCAGCGACGAGGTGCTCGGCGGCTTCGAGTTCGATGAGGATCTGTACGAATACTCAGCGACTTTTGAGCCACCCTCGGACCAGGTGTACGTCCGTTTCGGCGCGGCGGAGCCCGAACGCATCAAGGCTCTGCTCCCATCAGTGCGCACGCTGCTGGACGACTTCGAGCGGATCCGGCAGTCCGGGCTTCGCTACCTGTGGGACCGCTGGCTTCGATATCTGTGGGACCGCGGCCCGGATGATCGGACCTCGGAGCAGGCCGAAGCTGAGCTCTTCAGGGAGGCCATCGCTTTCCGGCTGGAGTTCTACTACTCCGGCGATTTCATCCTGAACTACAGCGACGGCGGTGCCGGATACTTCGCCGACGGGTACTGGATGGCCGTCCACTTCCGGGGCGAGGACGCGACACCGGTGATGCTCTCCATGGAGGGCTGAAAAGGGATGTGGTCGGGGCATGTCGCAGATCTTGATGCCGCCTACTCGTCGTCCCGACTCCCGCGCGAAGCGCTCTCGACGAGCACGTCGCCGGCCGACGTCCGGTAGTACAGCACCGACCGGCCGGAGCGGCGGCGACGCACCAGGTCGGCGTCGAGCAGGACCTTGAGGTGGCGGCCGACCGAGCCGAGCGGCTGGCCGGTCAGCGTGACCAGGTGCGTGGTGCTCTTCGGAGAGGCCAGGAGCAGCAGGATCGTTGCGCGGTTCGCACCGAGCAGGCGGGCCAGCGGCCGGGGTGCGACGGTCGTGCCGACGTCCGCCATGGCGCCGGTGCAGGGATAGATGATCGCGTACTGCGGCTTGTCGTCCCAGGCCACCCAGCCGCGCCCGGGCGTCACCGGCGCGAAGTACAGGCGCGCGCCGGAGACCTGGCGGGGCGGGAAGTTGTGCAGGTTGATCTGCAGGGTGCCGTCGCCGAGCCACCGCATGCCGGGACGCATCGCACTCAGCGCGGCGGCCCAGCCGGCCTGGCTCAGTTGGGCGGTGCGGGAGACGATGTCGGCTTCCATCAGCCGGCGGCGGCGCTCCCACGTGGCCTCTGCGGTCTGTGTCCAGATCCACTCCAGGATGTCGGCCAGGCGCGGCGCGAGGTCCGTGCGGTCCAGGAGGTCGGGCAGCGGGCCGCCGTGGGCGACGGTCAGGTTCGCCAGAGCCAGCTCCGGTGACGTCGCGCGGACCTGCCGCACTTCCTCCTCGAAGCTCTGGTCGCCGGTCGGCACCGGGGCCAGCAGATCGGCGATCCAGTGCGAGCGGGAGCCCAGAGCCGCCTCCAGCAGCGGGCCGGTCAGCGGGTCGGCGGCCACCATGGCGAGGAAGGCGGGATTGTGTTCGTCGAACCAGGCCTTTTCCGCCGGGTGCGCCGTGGTCCGGCGGTGGAGCGTCTGCAGGCAAGCCAGCGTCTCCGCGAGCGGCGAGACCACGAACCGGCCGCTGGCGAGGGTGTCGGTGTCGACCAGCCACAGCGTCATGGTTTCGCCTCCTGGCGAAACTGTACCTGGCGCCGCGCATCCGCTCGCACACTGACGACCATGCGAACGTACCGGCAGCTCTTCGCTTCCCCCGAATTCCAGCCCCTGTTCTTCACCAGCCTGTCCCAGGTCGCCGCGCAGACCGTCAGTGGCTTGGCGCTGGGCACCCTCATCTACGCGGCCACCGGATCGCCGCTGCTGTCGGCCCTGAGCATGTTCGGGCCCAGCCTCGCGCAAGTGGTCGGGGCGACGGCGCTGATGTCGGCCGCCGACCTGATCCCGCCGCGCGCCGCGCTGTCCGGCCTCGCGCTCGCGTTCGCGATCGCCACGGCCGCGCAGGCGATCCCGGGGCTGCCGGTCGCGGCCTCGTTCGGCATCCTGTTCGTGATCGGCGTGCTGGCCTCGGTCGGCGGCGGCGTGCGCTACGGCCTGCTCAACGAGGTCCTGCCGAAGGACGGCTACCTGCTCGGCCGCTCGGTGCTGAACATGGCGGTCGGGACCATGCAGATCTGCGGCTACGGCCTCGGCGGCGTGCTGCTGACGGCGCTGTCGCCGCGCGTGACGCTGCTGGTCGGCGCAGGGCTCTACTTCGCCGCCGCCGTCGTCGCACGCCTCGGGCTCAGCGCCCGGCCGCAGCGCGCGTCGGGGCGGCCGTCGATCGCCCAGACGTGGCGGAACAACGCGATGCTGTGGTCCTCCGTACCGCGCCGGTACGTGTTCCTCGCACTGTGGGTGCCGAACGGGCTGATCGTGGGCTGCGAATCGCTGTTCGTGTCGCTGTCGCCGCAGCACGCCGGTGTCCTGTTCGCGAGCGCCGCGTTCGGCATGCTGCTCGGCGACACCATGACCGGCCGCTTCCTGCCCGCGCGGTGGCGTCGGATGCTCGGCGCGCCGCTGCGGCTCCTGCTCGCGGTGCCGTACCTGGTGTTCGCGCTGCACCCGGCGATACCGATCGCGGCCGTGGCGGTCATGCTGGCCTCGATCGGGTACGCCGCGAGTCTGCTGCTCCAGGAACGTCTCATGGCCCTGACCCCGAACGAGCTGAGCGGCCAGGCGCTGGGTTTGCAGTCGTCGGGGATGCTGACCATGCAGGGAGTCGGGGCCGTGGTCGCCGGGGTGCTGGCGCAGTGGTTCACGCCGAGTACGGCGATGACCGTGATGGCCGCGCTGTCGGTGGTGGTGACGCTGAGTCTGGCTCGTGGGCTGCGGGACGAGCGTGAGCCCGAGCCCACGCCCACGCCCACGCCTGAGCCCGCACCCGAAGCTTCGCCCGTGCCCGCGCTCACCCCCGCGTCGTAGGGATCAGCGTGCCGATGCGCTCGATCGCAACCGGACCTCAGCGGCCTGTCTGTTAGAGGCCTGCCAGGGCCAGCAGCCGTTCCATGTGCTCGACGGGAAGGGACGGCGATGCGGCGGCAGCCTCCGCGACGCACTCTGATGAGTCTGCGAGCAGCCGAAGCAGGGCTGGAAGTGGAAGGTTGCGGTGGCCCGCGACCGCGCGGCGAGCACGATCCGCGGGGTCGCGGGCCAGCTTCTCGGCGAGTTCCGGTGGCAGGTCCGGATCGCGGGGTGCGAAGGAGCGGAGCCTGGGCTCGGGGTCGGTGGCGAAGCGCCGCAGAGTCTCCGGCGGGAAGGTCAAGACCTCCGCGTCGTCCCACCAGAACGTGAACTTGTCCCCCCGCACTCGGTAGCGGCGCTCGATGCTCTCGGCCGTCGCCGGATCGACCAGGTGCGGGGCGGTGTGGGCCATGGTGAGGCGAACCCTCTCCGCCTCGTCGTCCAGCAACCGTGCCACCCCGTCAGCGGGAAGGGACTTGTTGCAGGCCGCGGAAACTCGGAAGCTGACGTAGGGCGAGTCGATGTGCGGCAGCGGATCGGCCGTGACCCAGTCCAGATGCAGGATGCGCAGTTCCATGGGCGCGAAAGTATTCTCGATCCAGCGCTGTTCCGTTGCGTCGTCGACGTCGGGGCCCGGATCGGCCGTCGCGCGCGAGAGCTCGTGGACCGAGGCGTGGATCTGCGCCCGCAGGTGCTCGGGTGTGTCGGGCCGGGCGAAGACCTTGATCCGGACGTTCAAGGCCGGATCGACGGCGAGGATGTCGCGGACTGGCGGCGGCAGGTCCGGATGGCGGGCGAGTTCGGCGCGCACGTTGTCGTCCGGGTCCTCGGCAAGCCGGCGAAGGGTGTCCGCGTCCAGGACGGCGTGGATCACCGCACCCGCTCGGGTCACCGGATCCGCCAGCAGCGCCGGCACCAGGTCCGCGGGCGGTGTCGGATGCGGCGGGCGCGCGAAGTAGGTCGAGCACGCGGCGCCACGGACCCTGGGCTCGGCATCGGTCAGCAGGATCCGCCGGACCTCCTCGGGCGCTTGGGTCCAGTATCTCGCCAGGGCGGCGCGGATCGCGGGGTCGGGGTCGGCGGCGAGGCGGGCTCGGAGATCGGGCGGTGTATGACGGCTTTGGGCGAGTTCCTCGCGGACTTGTGGTTCGGGATCGTCGATCAGCAGCTCCAGCATCTGCCTCGGCGCGGTCGCGGCGCGGACGGCGAGCGCGGACCGCACCCCCTTGTTCCGGTGGGAGGCGAGTCGGATGCGGAAGCGGTCCGGCAGCCGCTCGTTGAGTGCCAGGCTGTGCAGGAGCCAGTGGTCGTCGAGCTCGATGATCTCGGCGATCATGTCATCGGTGAGGTCCCGCCGCTTCGCCACCTTCCCCATTCCCCGCCGCCATGCGAACAGGCGCCGGATCATGGCGGCCGGCAGGGCGGGGTTCGCCGCCAGCCCGTCCACCACTTTGCCGAGGTGAACCGGAGTCGGGGCGTCAGCGTCCATGGGGCCAGGATGCCAGGCGGGCTCGGTCGCAGGAGCGGCCCGGTCGCCGCAGCCGAGAAAGGGAGACTGCGGCAGCCGGGGAGTAGGGAACAGCCTTCAGAACCTCATCTCCGGATCCTGCCGAAGAGCCTGGCCCGCAGCCGATCCAGCAGAATCGCGGCGCCGAGCACCGCCCCCTGCACGACGGTCTGGTAGTAGGTGTTCACGTGCAGCGCGAGCAGGCCGTTGGCGATGAACTCCAGCAGGATCGCGCCGGCCGCGATGCCGACTATGCGCCCCTCGCCGCCGAACAACGACACTCCTCCGACCACGGCGGCGGCGATCGCGGTCAGCTCCCAGCCGCTGCCGACCGAGGGGTCTGCCACGTTCATCCGGCCGATCACCAGCACGCCGACGACACCGGCGAGGACCGCGCTGGAGACGTACGCGGAGGTGACGCGCCGCGCGATCGGGATACCGGCCAGCCGGGCCGCCTCCTTGTTGCCCCCGACCGCGTAGATCTGCCGCCCGACGTACGTGCGCTCCAGTGCGAACCAGGCGATCACGACCGCGCCGAGGAAGAACAGCGCGGGCACCGGCACCCGGCCGATGTAGTACTGACTCAGGTTGCTGAACAGCGGATCGATCCCGTTGATCGGCGTGCCGGTGGTGATCGCCAGCGCCATGCCCTGCGCGATGGTGTACGTGACCAGCGTGATCACGAACGGCGGCACGTTCAGCCGGGTCACCATGGTGCCGTGCCAGACCCCGACCGCGGCGCAGATCAGCAGCGTCAGGACGATCGCCACCGGCGCGGGCAGGCCCTGGTTGACGTTGAACCAGGCGGTCAGGATGCCCGCGAGCCCGGCCAGCGCGCCGACCGACAGGTCGATCCCGCCGGTCAGGATGACCACGGACTCCCCCACCGCCAGGATCCCGACCTGCGCCAGGTCCCGGCCCATCACCTGCAGGTTGCCGACCGAGGTGTAGGTCGGGGCGTTGGCCGCGATGATCGCGAACACCAGCACGCAGGCCACGATGACGCCGGCCTCGGGCGATTCGGCGAGCTTGCGCAGCAGCCGCGTGACGGCCGGCTGCCCGCGCGGCGGCGCCTGCTCGGGGGTCAGGGTGCTCTGTGCTGTCATGGTGCGTCTCCGTGTTCTGACACGTGTTCCGACACGTCTGCTTGCGCGTCTTCCGAGCCGACTGCCGGACCGTCTTCCGACCCGTTTTCCGCGCCGGCTTCGGGCACGCTTTCTGGTACGTCTTCCGGCACCGGTGCCGGCGCGTCGTCGGGCACGCGCGCCGGCTCGTCCTCTGCCATCGGCGCGATCGGGGCGGAGCCTGCCGCGGCCGTCATGATCCGTTCCTTGGTGGCCTCGGCCCGGTCGATCACGGTCGCCAGCCGGCCGTGGTTCAGCACCGCGATCCGGTGGCAGATCCACAGCAGCTCCTCCAGCTCGGAGGACGCGACCAGCACCGCCATCCCGCGCTCGGCGGCCCGGTCGATGAGCTCGTAGATCTCCGCCTTGGCCCCGACGTCGACCCCGCGCGTGGGCTCGTCCAGCAGCAACAGCCGCGGTTCGGTGGCGAAGGCCCGGCCGAAGATCGCGCGCTGCTGGTTGCCCCCGGACAGCGCGCCGATCGGCTGGTCGACGGAGCGCATGCGGACGTTGACGCTCGCCGTGATCCGCTCGGCCTCGGCCCGTTCCCGGCGCGGGCCGAGCAGCCCGCGGGTGCTGATGCGGCGCAGGATCGGGATCGTGACGTTGGCCCGGATCGGGGCGAACACCACCAGGGACTGCTCCTTGCGGTCCTCGGGGATCATCGCGATGCCCGCGGCCGTGCCGTCGCCGGGACCGTGCGGGGCGTAGGGGGAACCGGCGATCGTCATCTTGCCGCCGGTGGCGGGTTGCGCCCCGGCCACGGTGTGGATCAGGCGGCTGCGACCGGAGCCCATCAGCCCGGCCACCCCGACGATCTCCCCGGCCCGCAGGTCCAGATCGACCGGGCCCAGGCCGTCGGCTGTCAGGCCGCGCAAGGACAACAGCACCGGGGCGTCGGTCGGCTCCTCCTTCGGCCGCGAGTGCGCCACCTCGCCGCCGACCATCTCCCGGATCAGGCGCTCCTCGCTCGCCTCGCCGGGTGTCAGGTCGGCGACCAGCCGGCCGTTGCGCAGCACCAGGACCCGGTCGCTGACCTCGCGGACCTCGTCGAGCCGATGCCCGATGAACAGGACGGTGCCGCCCCGCGCGGCCAGCTCGCGCGCCAGACGCAGCACCTGGGCGCCTTCGACCGGTCCGAGGGAGGAGGTCGGCTCGTCCAGGATGAGCAGCTTCGGGCGGCGGCCCCAGGCCTTGGCGATCTCGATCATCTGGCGCGTGGGCACCGGCAGGGTCCGCACCTGGCGGCCGACCTGCACGGCCGTGGCGGACAGGCCGATCTCGGCGAGCATCTCGACCGCCTCGCGGCGCAGCGCCGGCCGGTCGAGCAGGACCCGCCGCCGGGAGCCGCGCGGACGCCGTCCCAGCAGCAGGTTCTCGGCCACCGAGAGCTGCCCGACCAGCGGGAACTCCTGGGAGACCATGGCGATGCCGAGCGCGGCGGCGGCCTCGGTCGAGCCCGGGACCAGGGCCGTGCCGTCGATCTCGATCTCGCCGCCGTCCCGGCGCACCGACCCGGACAGCGTGCCCATCAGCGTGGACTTGCCGGCGCCGTTCTCCCCGACGACGCCGACTACCTGGCCGGCGTAGAGGTCCAGCTCGGGAAGGTCCAGCACCCGCACCGGGCCGTAGGACTTGTGGACCCCCCGCAGCCGCGCGGTGACCGCGCGGCCGGGGGCGTCGACGGAGGCTGCCATCGTCAGCTGATCCCCAGCTGCGTCTCAAGCGCCTGGTACCCGGACAGGTCCGCGGAGGTCACCAGGCCCACGCCGGAGCTGAGCGTGGAGCCGTCGGACTCCAGGTAGGGCTTGACGAGCGCCATCGTGGCGTCCTTGCCGAGGACCTTCTCGGCGGCCAGGATGTAGGCGCCGGTGTAGCCCTGCTGGTAGGGCATCTGCACGACGGTGCCGGAGATGACGCCGGACTTGATGAAGCCCAGGGTCTGGGCGTCGGAGTCGTCGGAGACGATGTGCACGCTGCTGGACTTGCCGGCCGACTGCACCGCCTGGGCCAGCGCCGGGCCGTCGTAGGAGTAGACCCCGTAGAGGCCGTTCACATCCGGGTTGTTGGCCAGGATGGTCTCGGCGTCGGAGGTGGCGGTGGCTGCCGAGAGGTTGTCGTTGACCTTCTGGGCGACGGTGATGCTCGAACCCTTCAGCGCGTCCTCGAAGCCCTGGATGCGCTGCGTGGCGTTGGCCGCGGTCAGCGAGCCGACCAGCACCGCGACCTTGCCCTTGCCGCCCAGGACCTGCTTCATCGCCAGGCCGGCCTGCTGCCCGGCGGTGTAGTTCGGCGTGCCCAGGTAGAGCGAGGCGGCGTCGGTGCCCGGCAGCGGGGAGTCGATCGCCAGCACGCTGACGCCGTGCTGGACGTCGGTGTGGATGGTGCCGGCCGCCGAGGTCGGGTCGATCGCGGAGATCGCGTAGCCGGTGACGCCCTGCGAGCGCAGGGTCTCCATCTCGGAGTTCTGCTCGGTGAGCTTGCCGTTCGGCGGCGCGTAGTAGGTGCACTTCGAGCCCGACAGGCCCAGGTCCGAGCAGCCCTTCTGGAAGCCGACCTGGCCGGCCTTCCAGTAGTCGGCGGCGACGTTGACCACCATCGCGATGTTCACCCCGGACAGGTCCTTGCCGGCCAGCGCGGTCTTCAGCGCCGCGTCGAGCTTGGCGAGGTTGTCCTGGTTGAAGGTGATGGAGCCGGCCAGCGCGGCCGGCGGTGCGGAGGTGGCGCCGCCGGAACCGGTGGAGCCGGTGCCCGACGGGGAGGATCCCGACCCGTTCTTCGAGCAGGCCGCGGCCGTGGCCACGAGCAGCGCAGCCGCGCAGGCTGCGGTGATGCGGATTGTCCTGGTGCCCATCCTCGTTCAGATCCTTTCCGGAGTCCTGCTGAGTGTGTTGGCGGTGCTTTGGCGGTGCGGTGTTGGCGGTGCTTTGTTGGCGGTGCGGTGCAGTGTTAGCGGTAACATTTCGCGCCGGCCGGCGGCGCGGTGTGCGTGGTGCGATCAGTGGGGTCAGGGGGCGGGACGTGCGGTGGACGCACGCACCACCAGGCTCGGGTCGATGGCGGCCACCGGTTCCCCGGCACGCCGGCCGCCGCCGATCGAGCGGATCAGGGCGACCAGCGCGCGCCGCCCCAGCTCGTCGAAGTCCTGGCGGACCGTGGTCAGCGCCGGGCCGAAGAACTCGGCGTCCGGGATGTCGTCGAAGCCGACGACGCTGACCTGCTCCGGGACCCGCCGCCCGGCGGCCTGCAGGGCCCTGATGAGGCCCAACGCCAGGTGGTCGTTGGCGCAGAACACGGCCGTCACGTCGGCGTCCCCGACGATCTGGCGGCCGAGCTCGTACCCGGTGCGCGCGGACCAGTCGCCGCCCTTGAACGGCTCCGGGACCCGCGCCCCGCGCACCGTCAGCGCCCGGCGCCAGCCGACCTCGCGCTCCTGGGCGTCCAGCCAGGTACGCGGACCGGCCAGGTGGTGCACGGTGCGGTGGCCGAGGTCGAGCAGGTACGAGGTGGCGCGCTCGGCCCCGGCCTCGTTGTCGACCGCGACCGTGCTCAGCGGCGCGTGCACCCCGCACCCGACGGCGACCAGCGGCACGTCGGAGGGCATGTTCGCGAGCGCGCCGACCGCGGTGGTCTGCGGCGCGATCGCGACGATGCCCTCGACCGCCTGGTCGCGCAACCGCTCCACGGCCTCGAACACCGACCGCCGGTCCATGGCGGCCAGCGCGGCGACGGTGACGAAGTAGTCGTGCTGCTTCGCCGCCTGCTCGATGCCGTAAAGCATGGAGGCGGGGCCGTAGAGCGTGGTGTTGAAGCTGATCACGCCGAGAGTGCGGGTCCGCCGCGTGACCAGCGTCCGAGCCGCGGCGTTGGGGCGGTACCCCAGCTCCCTGATGGCCTCCATGACGCGGTCGCGCGTGGCAGGCCGGACGTTCGGGCGATCGTTGAGCACGCGGGACACAGTCTGCTGCGACACCCCTGCCACCCGCGCGACGTCGGCCATGACCGGAGCGCGGTCGCCGACGACGATCTGCATGACGCCTCACATCTCTCGGGGTGGCGGGTGGTGGTCGGGCCCAGACGAGGAACGGCGGCAAGGCAGAGCTCTGCCGCTTCGAGCAGTGGCGCGTTGCTGTGCGTTGACGATTGTTAGCGCAAACATCCGGAGCGTCAAGAGTCCGCAACCTGTTCGCAACCGGGGGTGCGCGCGTGGTGGGCAAGCGGCACTGGAACACGGTGACGGTCGACGGCTCCCTGAGTAAGGAGAGTGTGGCCGTGTTGTGGGGTCCGCGTCGGCCGCCAGGTCCTGCGCGGTCAGCAGGCGCACGTCGGCCGGGACCACGTCGGTGGGGCCGAGGCGGATGATG
>NZ_JBGCCM010000029.1:0-158759 GCF_041262085.1 Catenulispora sp. GAS73 | reverse complement strand
CGTTTTGAACCTTAGACAGTCCAAAACCCTAGATCGGACACGGCGTGCACGCGCGCAACCCCACCCAAACAACCCACACATAAGTCAGAGGCGCCTAAAAATCGCCTGTAGACCCCAGACCAACCGCAGCCGCGACCGCGACCGCAGCCAGACTCACGACCACGACCACGACCGCAGCCGCAGCCGCAGCCGCGACCGTAGCCAGACTTACAACCACGACCACGACTGCAGCAGCAACTGAAGCAGCAACCGCAACCACCCCTACCGCACAACCACCACCACAGCACTCCCACCCGGCAAACTCACCGTCAACTGCCGCCCGTGAACCGCGACCGCCTTCGGCACCGGCGCGAATGCCCCATCGGCGCCGACCGTCGAACCCCCGATGGTGACCGCCTTCGACGTAAGCGAAGGCGCGGTCAGCACATACGCCTCCCCCGACACCCCCGCACCCGCTCCCGAACCCGCCAACGTAACATTCGCCGTAATCGCCGACGCCCCCTTGTTATCCACCACAACGTTGCCCCCGATCCCCCACGCCGACACCCCACTCCCCCCACTCACCGAAGCCGTGTGCAACGTCCCGGCCCCAGCAAGCCTCCACAGCAGCGCGCCGTAGTACACCCCCTGAACGCCGGTCGGCGTCAGGCCGTTGAAGACAATCGGCGAGTAGTTCAGCGTGAACTGCGACGACGTCCCACCATGGAAGTTCACGCCGTCTCCGCCCTCCGCGGCGAGCCCCTCCATGAAGTCCAGTGACCACAGCGCCGCCGCCTCGACGTCGCTCACGCCCGCGGCGCCGCCGTGGAAGTACGAGTTCGCCTCCGTCATGCGCCAGCGCGGGATGCCGTTCGCGGACTTGGCGTTGGCGATCGCCGCCTCGTCGGTCGCGAAGCTGCCCGGGTTGGAGGCGAGCATCCCCGCGATCGACGCCGTGGTGTTGCTGCCGATGTACATGTGCATCGACAGCATGGCCAGGCCTTTGCCCTTCTCATCAGCCGCGAACTGCGCGTCCCACGAACCGTGCCGGTAGGTACCCGGCCCGTCGAACACAGCCTGCGGGACCTTGGCCCGGATCGCCGCGGCATAGGCGTTGAACGACGCCTCGTACGCGGCCTCGCTGTCGTAGACGTTCGGCTCGTTGCCGATCTCGAACGCCACAAGGCTGCTCCCCAACGCATGCGCCGCGAACGCCGCCTCCGACGCCGCGTTGGCAGGCGTGTTCGTCTTGAGGTTGATCCCGTAGATCACCCGCCACCCGGCCGCCTTGGCGAACGCTGCCAACTTCGTGACGTCCGCCGGCGCGACCTCCGACGCCGACCCACCGGCCCCGGCCGCGTTCCAGTTCACGATGTCGACCAGGTTCCCGCCGACCCGCAGATAGCCGGGCCCCAACAGCCGGAACAGGTTGACGAGGTTGGTGTTGTGCGGGTCGAACATCCCGGCACCGACCCGGTCCTTCTCAAAACTGAACCCTGCGAAACCCGCCCCGACAGACCCAGCGGAGCCCGAATTCACCGCCACGGTCACCGGCACCGGCCCCGCCGCAGACCCCGGCCCCGGCACCGGCCCCGGCACCAACACCGACCCCGGCACCGCCGCAGACACATAGCCGTCGCCAGCGACAGCCTTCGCACCAACCGGCGGCAAAGGCGCCTGCGTCCACCCGAGCACGCCCTGATAACCAGACTCGATCCCCGCATTAGCCGCAATAGAAGCAGGAACCTGCGACGCCCCACTGATCGTCGTGTTGTTAGCGACCGTGACGCCCCCGCCGCTGGTGTACCCCGAGGGATTCTCGAAGTAGTTCCCCTCGACATCCGTCGGGTCATACGTCGTGCTCGCACCCGGCGCATAGTCGGTGTGCCGAGAAGCCCACGCCTGAGCCTTCGGATCGTTGTAGACCGCATTCCCCGTAATGGTCTCGAACGTGCAGCCGTTGTCCGTGTAGATGACGTGCCCACTACCGGTCTGATCATGGATGTCGTTGCCCGACACGTGCTCGCCGTTGGCCAGCGAGCTGCCCGTGATGCCCTGCGTGTAGATCGCACCGCCGTCGTTCAGCACACTCATGTGATCGAAGATGAGGTTGTTCGAGATGGCATTGTCATGCGAGAAGTTCGCCTGCGGCGCCTCCTTCTCCTTGTCCGGCCACCCACCCCACCCCTGCGAGATCGCGGTATACGGCGTGTGGTCGACCTGGTTGTGACTGACGCTGTCATGCGCCGTGTATCCGGAATCGATCCCCACACCACCCCGGAACTCCACCGGAACATCGAAGACGTGATTGTCAGTGACCGAGTTACCAGAGGTCTGCGACGCCCCCGTAGCCGTCGGCATGTCCACATTCCCGAGCTGAATCCCGTTCCCCGACACGTCGGTGACCACATCACCCTTGACCACGTCGTTCTGCGAGCCATCGCCAAGCGCCAGCCCAGCCGCACCAAGGTGCACGAACGCATCACCGGTGAACTGAACGTTCTGGTCGTACGTCAGCGACACGTTCCCCGGAATCTGAGTCCACGCCCCATAAGGACACGCCCCGAGCTTGTAGCTCGACGGCGGCACATGGCACAGCCCCTGCGAAGCCGCCCCCTTCGCCCCGGTCACCTGGTAGTTCGCCTGGATCTCGGAGAAGCCGTCGCTGGTCCCCTGCGTATGAAACTGCGGCCCCAGCCAGGTGGCGTACGAGAACTGGATCCCGGAGAAGACCACGTTGTGCAGCGGCGCCGTGGCCGTGCCGCCACCGGTGACCAGACTCTGCAACACCGGCGCCTCGACATCGGCGGAGCTCATCGTCTCGCCGGAGCGCGGAACGTAATACAGCTTGCTGTCACCCTGGTCGAGGAACCACTGCCCCGGGGTCTTCGCGCCGAGGAACTGGAAGGCGTTCTCCACACTCGTCGGCTGCTCGGTGATGGAGCTGCGCCCGACCAGGTTGTAGGCCCGGCCGTCCGGGAACGACCCGGCACGCGCCGTCGAGTTCGTCCAGCACGGCTGCGCCATGACGACGGCCGAGCCGCTGAACGACGCCACCGGACACCGCGGCTCGGTCCACGCCCCCAGCCCGCCCCGGTACACGAACTCCAGCTGCGGCTTGGCCCCGCTGGGATTCCGCCACGCGGCCATCGCCGAACCGCCGCCGCTGTACCCGGTGGAGTTCTGCCCGCTCAGCGCGTTGGGCAGCGCGCCGGTCGCCCGCGTCGCGCGGACGCCGTTGACGTAGAGCTGCCGCGTCTGGAGCCCGGCCGGCGCCTGAGCGACCCAGATCGGGCTCCCGGCACTCATCGGTTGCCAGCCGGTGACCTGAGCCGACCCGGCCAGGACGGGACGCGCGCCGGTGTCCGCGGTCCAGATCACGTTATGACCGTTGGTGCCGGAGTCGGCGGCGGTGAGCGTCAGCGGGCTGCTCATGCGGTAGAAGCCGTCTTCCAGGACGACCCGCACGTCGCCGGTCATGTTCTGGTCCAGGGCGCGGACCAGAGTCTGCGCCTTACCGATCGTCTGGACCGGCGCCGCCGCGGTCCCCGGGTTGCTGTCGCTGCCGGTCGGTGAGACGTAGACCTGGCCGACGACGGCCGCCGGGGTGCCGGTACCGGTACCGGTGCTGGCTCGACCGACCGCGGTCAGGCCCGCGCCGCCGAGCAGGGAGATGGTCGCCAATCCAGTGATGGTGAGCCGGATCCGGATCAAGGATCTGATACCGAGCGGCACAGAACGCTTCGTCATGCGGCGGAGTCAAGCAAACATCCGAGGTTTCGGCAACGGTGGTCGAAGATCACTTGAGTTCAACAGGGTTTTCTGCGAATCCATCATCGAACGTTGAGATCATTCATCCGACCCTTTACGCATCCCCGGAATCGCAGTAGCTTGCGCTGCGAACCGAGTAAACCAACTTTACTAGCAGGAGTCACGATGAGGCGACGCCCGCGAAGCAACCGAGCCGGGAACAGAGCCGGGATCAAGGCGTGGACTGCGGCCGTCGGCCTGGCGGTGGTGGCGGCCCTGCTCCCACCGCTCAGCACCGCCGCCCCGGCGCACGCCGAGAACAACGGCGTCGGCCTCACCCCGGCGCTCGGCTGGTCCAGCTGGAGCTCCGTCCGCAAGGACCCGACCGCCGCGAAGATCGACGCCCAGGCCGACGCCATGAAGTCCTCCGGACTGGCCGCGGCCGGCTTCCAGTACGTCAACGTCGACGACTTCTGGTACCAGTGCCCGGGGAGTCAGGGCCCGAACGTCGACGCGAACGGCCGCTGGGTCACCGACGCCACGAAGTTCCCGCCGTCCGGCACCACCAACGGCATCAACGCGGTCGCCGACCACGTCCACGCCGACGGCCTGCAGTTCGGCCTCTACGTCACACCCGGCGTCTCCAAGCAGGCCGTCGCGCAGAACAGCGCGATCCTCGGCACGTCGTACCACGTGCAGGACATCGCCACCACGACCGCGGAGAAGAACTACAACTGCAAGGGCATGGTAGGCATCGACTACACCAAGCCCGGGGCGCAGGCGTTCATCAACTCCTGGGCCGACGAGTTCGCGGCCTGGGGTGTCGACTACGTGAAGATCGACGGCGTCGGCACCTCCGACGTCCCCGACATCCAGGCCTGGTCCAAGGCCCTCGTGCAGACCGGACGCCCGATCCAGCTGGAGCTGTCCAACAACCTGGCCATCGGCAGCGCCTCGACCTGGCAGCAGTACGCCAACGGCTGGCGCACCAGCGGCGACATCGAGTGCTACAGCAGCTGCACCACGGCCGGGACGCTCACCGACTGGGCCCATGTGCAGAGCCGGTTCGGGCAGGTCGCCTCGTGGCAGCCGGACGGCGGGCCCGGCGCGTTCAACGACTACGACTCCCTGGAGGTCGGCAACGGCTCGTCGACCGGCCTCACCGACGCCGAGCAACAGTCCCAGATGAGCCTGTGGGCACTGGGCGCGAGCCCGCTGATCCTGGGCACCGATCTGACGAAACTGAACGCGACCGAGCTCGGCTACCTGAAGAACGGTCGCGTCCTGGCTGTCGACCAGGACGCGATCGATGCCTCGCGCATCGTGAACAACGGCAACCAGCAGGTGTACAGCAAGAAGGAGAAGGACGGCGGCGTCGTCATCGGCCTGTTCAACTCCAGCAACACCGGATCGACCACGGTGAGCGTGCCGCTGTCAGCCGCCGGCATGTCCGGCAGCGCCACCGCGACCGACCTGTGGAGCGGGGCCTCGCTGGGCACCATCAGCGGCACGTACAGCGTGACGCTCGGTCCCGGCGCGGTGAAGCTGATCAGGGCGGTGCCCGGGGGCAGCGGCGGCGGCAGCGTCACGATCGAGGCCGAGGCGTCGGGCAACACCATCGCCGGGGCCGCGCGGGTCGCCACGTGCGCGGCCTGCTCCGGCGGCAACAAGGTCGGGTACATCGGTAACGGCGCGGCGAACTACGTGACGGTCAACGGCATCACCGAGCCGTCAGCCGGGAGCCACACACTCACGGTCGCGTATCTGGTCAACGGCACCCGCAGCTTCTCGATCAGCGTCAACGGCGGGCCGGACATCGTGGAGAACCTGAGCGGCACCAGCTTCGCCACCCCGGCCACCGCGAGCGTGACGGTGCAGCTCAACGCCGGGACCAACACGATCAAGTTCCACAACGACACGGCCTACGCACCGGACCTGGACGCGATCACAGTGAGCTGATCCCGGATGGCTCCGCACCCGGCTGTTGTCTCGTGGGGACTCAACAGCCGGGTGCGGCTCGGGCCACCAGCGCTTCGACCGATGCCGCCACCTGGGCCGGATGCGAGGTCAGGGACAGGTGGTGGGCGCCTGGGACGACGGTCGGCGCCGGCGCCCCGATGTTCGCGGCGACGCTCTCGGGCGCGTCGGCCGCGAACATGGAGTCCTGGGCCCCGAAGGTGACCGCCTTGGGTAGGCACAACTGCTTCAGTTGGGACAGCCGTGAGGCAGGGAGTCCCGGTCCGCCGACGGTGTCGAGGGTGTCCCAGAGTCCTTGTTCGGCGCCGGCCACCTGATAGGGCCGACGGAACCGCTCCACGCCGGCGGCGTCGAGGCGCGGACACGACGGTCCGCATTCCGAGGCGTAGATCGTGCGGATGGCCCAGTCGGAGCGCAGCACCAGGTGCAGGACGGAGGTGCGCAGCGGGCCCAGGATCCAGGTGACGCCGGGGCTCGGGATGGGGAGGCCGTCGCCGTCGAGGAACATCAGGCCGCTGTAGGTCTGGGGCGATTCCAGCACCGCTTCGGCGGCGACGGCCGCGCCGCTGGAGTGCGAGACCAGGACCGGGCGGTCGATGTGCAGGGCGGCGACCAGGCCGGTGAGTTGGGCGGCCATGTGCTGCGGAGTGTAGGGCGAGACGCGCTGGCTGTAGCCGGAGCCGGTGAGGTCCAGGGCGTAGACGCGGTGGTCCTGTGCCAGCAGCGTGGCCAGGTTCTGCCAGGTGTCCGAGTCCTCGAAGGCGCCGTGGACGAGGACGATCGGCGAGCCGCTGGTACCCCAGGTCTCGTAACGGGTGTGGATGCCGTCGGCGGTGATGTAGGACAGGCCCGGAGGTGGGGCGACCGTGCCTGCGGTGTAGGCGTTGTAGGGGACGGAGAGCATGGTCAGCGTCACGAAGATGACGGCGACCGTTTTTGCCGCCCGACGCAGGACGCGACGGTGCCAAGGGCGGCGTGGCATGTGCACCGTGTCGCGCTGCTCCTCCGCGAGGTCTTCAGCACCGTCCACGCCTTCAAGACCCAGTTCATCCGTCGCCATGGTGAGATCGTCGCTTTCGGTGAACTGCTTCGTCATCGGCTCGAAGTCGGACTTCGCGGGTACGTCGAGGAGCGTACGCCGCAGTAACGCGCGGTATTACGCGGCGCTCCGAGCGGCCGCGACGATCGTCGCGTGGCCCGGATCGGCGGCGGCGAGTTCGTCGAGGGCAGCGCTGAGCGTGGCGTCGTAGGTGGCGCGCGCCTCGCGGTAGCGTGTGCGGCCGGCGTCGGTGAGGACGGTGTAGGCGCCGCGTTTGTCGTCCGGACACAGGTCGCGGTACGTGAACTCGGCGGTGTTGAGGCGGCCGACCAGGCGGGTGACCGAGCTCTGGTTCAGGCCGAGGCGGTCGGCCAGTTCGGTCATGCGCAGCTCGCTTCGCTCGGCCTCGTCGAGGAAGCCCAGGGCGCGGTATTCGGACAGGCCGAGGCCGTGGCGGCGTTGCAGGACGGCGGCCAGCTTGCCCTCGACGTGCGCGTGCAGGATCAGCAGGCGGTTCCACGTATGGGCGTCTGAGCTGGGCTTCGCGGTTTTCACCTGCGATGGCATGGGTTCACTCCTCGGGCCGGCTGCTTGACACCACTTTAGTTGTACGTGCATGCTTTTTGTCGACCAAGAACTTGCATGTACATGTAACAAAAGTGGAGGGGATTCATTCCGATGGCCTGGGCCTACTTGCTCGTCGCGTCCGTCTTCGAGGTCGTGTTCGCGCTCGCGACCGACGCCACGCACGGGTTCACCGTGCTCGCCCCGTCCCTGCTGACGATCGCCGCGGCCGGGGGCGGGATCTTCTTCCTGAGCCTGGCGCTGAAGACCCTGGACGTCGGGGTCGGCTACACGGTGTGGACCGGGATCGGGTCGGTGGGGACCGTCGTGTTCGGGACCGCGCTGTTCCACGAGGCGGTGACGCCGGCGAAGGTGGTGGCGTTCGGGCTGATCATCGGCGGAGTGCTGGGGTTGAAGATCGCCGACAAACTGGCTGCGGCCTGAGCAAGGAGCAACATCATGGCCTGGACCTACCTGCTCATCGCCTCGGTCTTCGAGGTCGCGTTCGCCTTGGGCACCAACGCCACACACGGATTCACCCGCCTGTGGCCGTCGGTGTTCACGCTGCTGGCCGCCGCCGGCGGCATCTTCACGCTTAGCCTGGCGCTGCGCACGCTGGACGTGAGCGTCGGGTACACCATCTGGACCGGCACCGGGTCGATCGGGACCGTGGTGCTGGGATCGGTGATCTACAAGGAGAAGATCACCGCACCGAAGGTGGTCGCGTTCGCCGCGATCATCGCCGGGGCGCTGGTGCTGCGGCTGGCTTGACTTGCGGAGTGAGTGAGTGAACACTCACCTCCATGGAAGACGACGCCCCCCGATCCCGGCGACGGTTGTCGACCGCGGAGGCCCGCCGCGAGGAGGTCCTGCAGGCGGCCATCCCCGTCTTCGCTGAGCGCGGATACTACGGGACGCCGACCTCCGAGGTCGCCAAGCGCGCCGGGATCTCGACGTCGTACGTCTTCCGGCTCTTCCCGACCAAGGAAGACCTGTTCGTCGCGGTCCTGGACCATGGCGTCGACCAGATCCTGGCCCGGTTCCGCCGTGCCGTGGCCGAGACGTCGGGCGGGGTCGAGGAGCTGTTCCAGGCGTTGGGCATGGCCTATGCCGACCTCATGCGCGACCGCCACCTGCTGATGGTGCAGCTGCACGGACAGAGCGCGTGCGACGTGCCGGCCGTCAAGGAGGCACTGCGACGGGGCGCGGACCGCGAGATCGAGTTCGTGCGCTCGGTCACCGGCGGGACGCCGGAGCAGGTGCAGCAGTTCATGGCGATCGGCGCGCTCAGCCACCAGATTCTGGCCCTGGACGCCCAGCTGCTGGACGCCGCGTGGGCCAAGACCCTGGTCGGCTCACTCTTCTTCTACTCCCCGGAGGAGTGACCACCTGGACAGGAGCGTTTCGCGCCGGGCCGCCAGCCCGGCTTTCTTTTGCGGTCAGGATTGACTGACCAGTCACACATTCAGTAGCGACAGAGAGAAAGAACGATGAGACTCTTCCCCCGCGCCACCGACATCCGCAGGCCGCGCAGGTACATCGCGCTGGCAGCCGCCGCGACGGCGGTGGCGGCCGTCGCGATCCCGACTGCCGCGGCCGCCAACTCCTCGACCTCGGCGGCCGCCTCCGCCTTGCCTGCTTTGTCGGCTTTGCCCGCCTCGGCGGACCGGTCGAACCCGACGGCCGGCATCGTGTGGCAGCCGTGCACCGACCCGGACTTCGCCGGCATGGACTGCGGGACCATGAAGGTTCCCGTCGACTACGCGCACCCCGGCGGGCCGCAGGTCTCGCTGTCGATGGTGCGGCACCGCGCGTCGGACAGCGCGCACCGCGTCGGCGCGCTGGTCCTCAACGACGGCGCCGGCGGATCCAGCATCGAGCAGTTCCGCTACGCGCTGCGCTTCGGGCTGGCCCAGACGCCGATGGGCCGGCGGTTCGACGTCATCGCCATGGATCCGCGCGGCGTCGGCCACAGCCAGGGCATCCACTGCACGCGGCCCGCCAAGGCCTCCGGGATCACCGACCTGCCCGCCAGCCAAGCGCAGTTCGACGCCTTGGTCGCCAACAACCAGGCCTTCGCCGCCGACTGCCTGAAGACCAACGGTCCGCTGCTGACCCACATGGACATGGCCGGCACCGCGCGCGACTTCGAGCGGCTGCGCGTCGGCCTGCACGAGACCCAGCTCAACTGGTACGGCATCCAATACAGCGATCTGCTCGGCCGCACCTACGCCCAGATGTTCCCCGGCCGCCTGCGCACGATGCTGCTCGACACCGCGCTCGACGACGCCCTGCCTCCGACCGAGCGGCTGGCCACCGAGATGGCCACCGCGGAGCAGGCCTTCGACCGCTTCGCCGGCTGGTGTCACGACACTGCCGGCTGCGCGTTGCACGGCCAGGACGTCGCCGCCGTCTATGACCAGCTCGTCGCGAAGGCCGACCGCACGCCGATCGTCGTCAAGGGGACCGGCCAGACCCTGACCGGGCAGGACATCCAGGCCGCGACCCAGGACTTCCTCGTCATCAAGTCGGTGGCCTGGTCCACGCTCGGCACCGCGATCCAGCAGGCGCTGGCCGGCGACGCCACCGCGTTCACCCACGACGTCGACAAGACTCTCGACCACACGCAGCTGCAGGTCTCCGCCTGCCTGGACCAGCCGCCGGCGGCCACCACGTACGCCGGGCTCGCGCAGTTGGAGATGCTGGCGCGTCAGACCTCGCCGCATCTGGGCGGCCTGGTGCAGTCGTGGACGAACATGACCGGGTGCCTGGGCTGGCCTGTCGCCGCGCACGGCACGGCGCCGACGAGCCCGGTCAAGCACGCGCCGCCGGCGTTGATCCTGGAGTCGACGCACCAGACGCTGTCCGCGTACTCCTGGGCCTTCGGGCTGGCGGCCCAGCTGCCGGGATCGAGTGTGCTGTCGATCGAGGGCGACGACTACAGCACCTACATCACCAGCCCGTGCGCGGCGAGCAATGCCAACAGCTACCTCATCGATCGGACGCTGCCGGCGGCCGGGACGTTGTGCGCGTACTGATCACGGCAGCTCACACCGGCTCACACCGGCCCGAAGTGGGGACTGAGCACGCGCGCCAGCTCTTCGGCCCGCTCTCGCCAGCCGAGTGCCATGGCCAGGCGGCGGACCGCGACGAGGTTGCCGAGCTCGGTCTCCAGGAGGCGTTCGGCGTGCTCGGGGTTCTTGGCGCGCTTCGTATACGGGTCCTGCGACCGCGCGGGGGTTGGGGCCTGGGCTTGGGCCTGGCCGGAGTCGAGGATCGCGCACCATTGGGTCGCGGTGCGCAGGTAGTAGTCGATGAGGCGCTCGGAGGCGTGCAGGGTCTCGTCCGCTTCGCCGTCGGCGCTTTGGAGTTCGGCGGCGACGTCGTGGACGAGGTCGTGGAGGTGGTAGCGGCCGGGGGCGCGCTCCTGCAGGAGGTTGGCCTCGAAGAGGCATTCCAGGGCTGATTCGGCGTCGGGCAGGGGCGCGCCGGTGAGGGCGGCGGCGGAGTGTGCGTCGAAGTCGGGTCCCGGGTGCAGGCTCAGGAGCCGGAACAGGCGCTTGGGCAGTGGCAGGAGCTGGTGGTAGGACCAGGCGAGGATGGCGGTGACGTCGCGGTCGCCGGCGACCAGGAAGCGGGTGCGGTGCCCGGCGAGCTGCTCGGTGACGCGCTCCACCGGCCAGGTGGCGCGGTCCCGGAGGCGGGCGGCGGCGACCTGGATCGCCAGCGGGAGGCGGCCGCAGAGCTCCACGGCCGAGGCCACCGCCTCCGGCTCGGCGCGGGCGCGGTCGGTGCCGATGATGCGGCTGAACAGCGCGATGGCCGAGCCGGGGTTCATCACCTGCAGCGGGATCGGCACGGCACCCTCCAGCGAGGGCATCCGGCGGCGGCTGGTGATCAGGACGAAGGTCTCGCCGGAGCCGGGAAGCAGGGGCCTGATCTGGGCGGCGTCGCGCGCGTTGTCCAGGAGCACCAGAGCACGGCGGCCGGACAGCCGGGCCCGCCACAGCGCGCTGCGCTCGTCCAAGCCCTCGGGCAGCGTCTCCGGAGCGAGGCCGCTGGCACGCAACAACGCTTCGAGCGCCTGCGCCGGCTCGACCGGTTCAGTGACGGCGCAGAAACCGGACAGGTCGACGAAGTAGTGGCCGTCGGGGAAGAGCGGGGCCAGGCGGTGCGCGACGTGCACGGCGAGCGTCGACTTCCCGACGCCGCCCATCCCGTCGATCACAGCGACCTGCGGCGCGGGACCGCCGGCCCGGGCCTGCGCGACCAGGTCCCGGATCTGGCGCTCGCGGCCGATGAACTCGGCGAGGTCGCGGGGCAGGAAGGAACGGTCGACGCGGGGCGCGGGGACGGGGGTGGCGGTCTGGAGGACCGGGAGGGGTAATGCTTCGACGGCGCGGACCAGCGGATCGTGAGCGGGCCAGGTCGGATCGGCGAGGGCGAGCGGGGAAGTGGTCGGCGAGCGCCGCTGCTCGACACCAGACCATGGTCGGAGGTCGGGAGTGGTGGGTGCTGGCGGCGCGGTCACTGGAGCGGGCGCGGACAGCGGCCACGATCCGGACTCAGAAGGCTGCTGCTCAGAACCGGGCCGCGGTCCCGGATCAGGCGTAGTCCCGGCTGGCTGCGGCAAGTGCGCGGGCATCGGTCGTTGGTCGGCTGCGATAGCGGCCAGCTGCGGCTCGGGCGCGCTTTGCGGTTTCTGGCCAGGTTTCTGGCCTGGTGCAGGCTGCTGCAACGTTTCAGGCGCAGGCCGTGCCCGCCCGACCGGCACCAACTCCCGCGACTCCCCGTCTGCCGCCTCACCCGGCTCCGCCGCGTCGCCGCGCAGCACTCCCTCGTGCGCGCGGCGAAGCTGCGGCCCGGGGTCCAGGCCGAGTTCGTCGGCCAGCATCCGGCGGCCCTGTTCGTACACCGTCAGTGCGTCGGCCTGGCGGCCGGAGGCGTGGAGGGCGCGCATCAGGAGGGCTCGCAGGGATTCGCGGAAGGGGTGTTCGTCGACCAGGGCGGTCAGTTCTCCGAGGGTGGCTGCTGCTTCGCCGAGGCGGAGGCGGATGGCGGTCGCGGCTTCGACCGCGTCGAGGCGCTGCTCGTCCAGGACGGCTGCGGCGTTGGCCAGGCGGGAGTCCCGCAGGCCGGTCAGGGCCGGGCCGCGCCAGAGGGCCAGGCCCTTGTTCAGGGTGCTGAGTGCCTGTTCGTCGTGGCCTGCGGCCAGGGCTTGGCGGGCTTCGGCGGTCGCGGCCTGGAAGCGGTAGGCGTCCACCGCCGACTGCGGGACCGCCAGGCGGTAGCCCGCGCCCTCGGTGGCGACCAGGCCGCCGCCCAGGGCGCGGCGGAGGGTGCCGACCACGTTGTGCACCTGCTGGCGGGCCGATTCCGGCGGGTCGTCCCACAGCACGTCCACGATCCGCTCGTACGGCACCACCGCGTCGGCGTTCACGCTCAGCAGCGCGGCGAGGCGGCAGACGCGGGTGCCGCGCAGCGTCGACTCGCGGCCGCCGAGGCGGATGCGTAGCGGGCCGAGGATCCAGATGTCGAGATCGGGCGTGCCCACGATTCCCCCTCAACTCGATAGACATGCCCGGTCTTCGGCGGGTCTACCACGGCCTACCCCCGAACACCGGCTCTCGATCATCCAGGGTAGCCGAGGAGTAGCGCTGAGGCAGCGGGCGTTTCGCTCAGCGGCGCCCGGCGGTCCCGGGACGGTAGCGGCACGGTCGCCGGACGGTAGCCGACGCCGAGACGATCTATCCGAAGCGAATCAGTGAACGGATTCATCGGCGGGAGGCAGCCATGTGGGAAGTCGCGATCAGTGCCCGGCGGGACCGGGCGGCGGCGGTCGTCGACGGTACGCGCACCTGGAGCTACGCCGACCTCGCCGAGCAGGTGGCCGCGCACCGCGGCGTGTTCGAGCGGGACGGCGTGCGGCCCGGGCAGACCGTCGCGCTGCTGGCGGACAAGTCCGCGCACGCCGTGGCCGCGACGCTCGCGCTGGCCGAGACCGGCGCGACCGTGTTCATCCCGCCGCGCGGGCTGGGCTCGGAGCTGCAGGCCGATCTGCTGGGCCGGGCCGCTGCCGACTACACGGTCCAGGCCGACGAGCGGAACGCCGAGTCGCTGCGCGCGACCGTCGTGCGCCAGTCACACCGCGCCTCGGACCGCCGCGCCGCCCTGATCCTGAGCACGTCCGGCTCGACCGGCGTCCCCAAGCTCGTGCCGCTGCCCTCGCCGGCGCTGGAGCGCTTCGCCGGCTGGGCCGCCGACGCGTTCGGCATCGGCCCGGGTGTCCGGGTCCTGAGTTACGCGCCGCTGAACTTCGACCTGTCGCTGCTCGACGTGTGGGGCACGCTGATCCACGGCGGCACCACCGTCCTGGTCCGGCCCGACGACGCCGCCCGCGCCGACCGGATCGCCCGGATCCTGGTCGAGCAGAGCCCTGAGGTCGTGCAGGCGGTCCCGCTGCTGGTCCGCCTGCTGGCCACGGCCGATCTGCCGCCGCAGCCGCTGGTCCGGCACCTGATCCTGACCGGCGAGAGCTTCCCGGTCGAGCACTGGTCCTGGCTGCGCCGCACCTTTCCCCGAGCCGAGGTGTGGAACCTGTACGGCTGCACCGAGACCAACGACAGCTTCCGGCACCGGGTGGTCCAGGCGGACATCGACGCCGGGCGGGTCCCGATCGGCCGTCCGCTGCCCGGCGTCGAGGCCAGGATCCAGGACCGCGGCACGCGAACGACCACCAGCGAGGGGTACGCCGAAGGCGAGCTCCTGGTGAGCACGCCGTTCCAGACCCCGGGGTACCTGCGTCAGGGAGATCCCGAGGAGGATCCGCAGTCTTCACCGTTCGTGCGGCTGCCGGACTCCGACCGGGTCTTCTACCGGACCGGCGACATCGTGCGCCGCACCGCGGACGGCGTGCACCACCTCGTCGACCGCATCAGCCGCATCGTGAAGGTGAACGGCGTCCGGACCAGCCTGGCCGAGGTCGAGCGGGTGCTCGCCGACCACCCCGACGTGGCCGAGGCCGTGGTGTTCACGGTGCCGGACGCGGTGGCCGGCCAGGTGCTGCACGCCGCTGTGCTGCCGCGCTCGGCCGACCGGTCCGACCGGTCCGGCAGCGCCGACCGATCCGACAGCCCCGGCCCTGGCAACGACACCGAAACCGGCCCCGGCACTACCGACGGCTCCGCCACCGCTGGAAACCCCGACCGCCCCACCGCCGCGCTCGACACCCTCGCGCTGCGCGGGCACTGTCGCCGGCGGCTGGCCGCCGCCGCGGTGCCCAGCCGCTACCACCTGCTCTCCCTGGACCTGCCGCGCACCTCCACCGGCAAGCCCGACCGGGCCAGGATCCGTGCCCTGCTCACCGAAGGAGCCGCTCCGTGACCACCGCAACGAGTGTCGCCGCCGTCGTCCACGACCACCTCGTCACCACCCATGCCCCCGACGCCGACCACATCCCGTCCGACTACGACCTGCTCGAAGGCGGAGTCCTGGACAGCCTGACCCTGGTCTCCCTGTTGTCCTGGATCGGCCGCCGCTTCGCGCTGCCGATCGAGGAGCTCGACCTTGATCCGCAGCGACTGCGCAGCATCGACGCGATCGCCGAGTTCATAGAAGCCCACACGCAAGCCCCATCCCGATAGCCCTGACCGAGAAAGCCCGGCAAACATGATCATCCGCGAGAAGGACTCCGTCGACGCCGTCGACTGGGGCAACGGCCGCAGTCACCGTCTCCTGATAGCCGCCGACGGCGTCGGATTCGCCGTGGCGCACACCGTGGTGCGCGCCGGTTCGGAATCGCGCCTGCAGTACCGGAACCACATCGAGGCCTGCTACTGCATCTCGGGCGAGGGCGAGGTGGTCAGCGCCGACGGCGAGCTGCGCCACAAGCTCGTGCCCGGTGTGCTCTACGCCCTGGACCAGAACGACGCGCACATCCTGCGCGCCGCCGAGCACGGCGACCTGGAGCTCATCAGCGTCTTCAACCCCCCGATCCGGGGCGACGAGCAGCACCGCCTGAGCCCGGACGGCTTCTCCGCCTACTGAGCTACTGAGAGGCGGCCGTTGGACGAGGCCGCGAGAAGGGATCCGATGATGACGGCGACCACGCACGAGCGCACCGCGTTCGCCGACCTGATCGCCCACCTGGGCGCCGAGCTGAGCGACGGGCACCTCGACGACGACCGCGACCACCGCTTCCGCCCCGACAAGTGGCGGCGGCTCGGCGAGGTCGGGCTGTTCGGCCTGCCGTTCCCGACCGAGTACGGGGGTGCGGGTCTGGACATCGCTGAGACCGTCAGTGTCCTGCGGTCGCTCGGCGAGCACTGTCTGGACGCCGGCCTCGTGTTCAGCGCCACCACCCAACTGGCCAGCACCGGCACTCCGCTGGCCCGCTTCGGGTCGGCGGAGCTGAAGGAGCGGTACCTGCCCGGCGTGTGCGCCGGCGAGCTGATCGGCGCGCACGCCATCACCGAGAGCGGCGGCGGATCGGACGCGCTGGCGATGCGGACGACCGCCCGCCGCGACGGGGACCACTACGTGCTCTCCGGCGCGAAGGCCTACGTCTCCAACGGCCCGATCGCCGACGTGATCGTCGTCTACGCGAAAACCGGCTCCGGCGCGACCGCGCTGTCGCCGTTCCTGGTGCCCACGGACGCCGCCGGCGTCGTCCGGGGCGCCCCGATCTCGAAGATGGGGCTGCGCACGTCGCCGATGTGCGAGCTCTTCCTCGACGACGTCCGGGTCCCGGCCGGCCACCTCCTCGGCTACGAGGGCGGCGGCCTGCTGGTCCTGGACTACGTGATGAAGCGGGAGATCCTGTACTCGTTCGCCGCGACGGTCGGGCAGATGGCCGGCCGTCTGGAGCGGGTCATCGGCCACGCCAACTCCCGCGAGCAGTTCGGTGCGCCGATCGCCGCCAACCAGGCGGTCTCGCACCGGATCGCCGATCTGAAGATCGGCTACGAGACCAGCCGGATGTGGCTGGAGCACACCGCGGCGGCGCTCACCGGCCATCAGGACGTGGCCCTGGACATCGCCATCACCAAGCTGGTCGCCAGCGAGGCGGCGGTGGCCTCGGCGTCGGCGGCGGTGCAGCTGTTCGGCGGCGCCGGCTACATGAGCGAGTACGGCGTGGAGAAGGAGCTGCGGGACAACGTCGCGGCGACCATCTACTCCGGCAGCAGCGAGATCCAGCGGGACCGGCTGGCGGCGCTGCTGGGGCTGCGGACCCGGAAGACGGGGCGGTGAGGCCATGAACGCGATATCTCAGACCGAATTCACATCAGAGTCCGGAGTTGATGAAGAGCCCGAAGCCGAATCGGAGATCGAGTTCACGCTACGGGCCACGCCGGTGCTCGATCATGAGTCGCCGCGGATCGTGGAGTTCGTCGCCGAGGTGGCGCCGGGCAGTGCCGGCGGTACGCGTGGTGCGGCCGGTGCCGATGTCCGCGAGCAGTGCCGGGCCCTGTTCTACGCGGTCCGCGACGGCATCGACTACGAGGTCTTCGATACCGGCCTGCGCGACGCGGATCTGGCGGGCAGCGCGGTGCTCGAAGCCGGGCGCGGCTTCTGCCTGCACAAGTCGATCCTGTACGCGACCGCGGTCCGGCGCCTCGGGGTGCCGTCACGGCTGGCCTCAAGCCTGGTCCGCAACCATCTGTCCTCACCGGAGCTCACCGCGCTGGTCGGCGGGGAGGTGTTCCTGCACTGGTACGTCGAGATCCAGCTCGACGGCCGATGGGTCAAGGTGACTCCGGTCTTCAACCGCCTGCTGTGCCGGATATACGGGATCGCGCCATTGGAGTTCGAGGGAATCCACCACGCCTTCGATCCGCAGGGGCTGAAGCGCATGGAATTCCTGGGTGATGTGCGCCTGCATCCCGACCCGACTCCGGACCGCATCAGAGAGCTGATCCAGAGCGCGCATCCCGCGATGGTCACCCCCGATCTGCGGGTGCCGAGCCGAGGCCGCTTCGCCGGATCCGGCTCGCCCACCTGACCCGGCCGAACCACTCCCCGAAGACCAGTCCACCGAAGAAGGGACAAGCAACCATGCCCCGGTTGACCATCAGCCCGGAAGTCGCCGACGCCCTGGGCCGCCGCCCGATCCTGGCCCTGGAGACCTCGGTCATCGCCGGCGGCCTGCCCTACCCGGCCAATCTGGAGTCGGCGCAGGCCGTGGACGGCGCCGCCCGCGCCGGCGGCGCGGTACCGGCCCGGATCGCGGTGCTCGACGGAGCGCTGCACGTCGGGCTCACCGACAAGCAGTTGCAGCGGATCGCCGAGGATCCGAAGGCGGTCAAGGCGTCGGTGCGCGACATCGGCCGGGTCGCGGCCGGGGGCGGCGTCGGTGCGCTGACCGTCTCAGGGGCCGTGCACGGTGCACGGCTGGCCGGGATCGAGGTGCTGGCGGTCGCCGGCATCGGCGGGGTGCACCGGGGCGCGGCGACCAGCTTCGACGTCTCCGCAGACCTGCCCGCCTTCGTGCGGAACCGGGTGGCGGTGGTCTGCGCCGGCGTGAAGTCGATCCTGGACGCCGGGCTGACGCTGGAATGGCTGGAGACGCACTCGGTGCCGGTGGTCGGCTACCGCTGCGACGAGTTCCCGGGGTACGTCAGCGTCTCCTCCGGGCGGCCCAATCCGCACCGGCTGGACGACCTCGGCCTGATCGCGCGCTCGGTGCTGGCGCACTGGGACTCCGGGGTCGAGGGCGGGTTCCTCGTCACGCATCCGATCGCGGCCGAGCACGGCGTGCCGTTCGACGTGCTGGAGGCCCGGATCGCCGAGGCGGAGGTCGCGGCGCGGGAGGCGCGGGTGACCGGGCCGGACATCACGCCGTTCCTGTTGAAGGAACTGGCCCGCAACTCCGGCGGGCAGACGTCGGCGGCGAACCGCGAGGTGCTGCTGTCGACGACGCGGCTCGGCGCCGAGTTCGCCGTGCGGCTGTTCGAGGAACGGCTCGCCGCGGCCGACGGCGTCGCCACTGAAACGGCCGGAGCGGCCGGAGCGGCTGGGCCGGCTGGGCCGGCCGAGGCGGCTGAGGTCCTAGCCGGAGCACGAGGCGCGGCCTCATGACCGCCGTCCTGTTCGACCTCGACGGCACGCTCGCCGACACCCCGGGCGCCATCGCCCGCATCCTCGCCGACATGTGCCCGCTCGCGCCGTCCGACCAGCTGGCAGCCAGCGTCGGACGGCCCATCGCAGGGCTCTTCGCCGAACTCCTCGCGGCGGACGAGGACTCCCCCGCGGTGCGCGTCGCGGTCTCCGAGTTCCGCGCGCGGTTCGCCGACGAGGTGGTGCCGCAGGCCGCGGACCTGGTGTTCCCGGCGATCCGCGGGCTCCTCGACGAACTCGTCGCCGCCGGCCGGCCGATCGCGGTCGTCACGAGCAAGTCGCCGGCGGGTGCCTCGGAGTTCCTGGAGGCCGCCGGGCTCGCGCCCTACTTCCCGGTGACGGTCGGCTTCGTCGCCGGCGTCCCCGGCAAGCCCGCGCCCGACCAAGCACTCGCGGCGGCGAAAGCCCTGGGCGTGGAACCCGCCGACTGCGTCGTGGTCGGCGACAGCACCGACGACATGTTGATGGCCGTCGCCGCCGGGATGCGCGGCGTCGGTGTCGCGTACGGCGTCGCGTCCGTCCCGGACCTGCGCGCAGCCGGCGCCGCGCAGGTCGCTCAGACCTCTGATGGTCTCGCCCCGCTGCTCCTTCCCGAAGAACACCGTCCCCTCACCACCGTTTCCCCCCACACCGAGGTGTCACCGTGACCACGTATGAGAACTCTGATGTATCCGTCATCCGCGACACGTCATCAGCATCCGCCCGGACCGCCGGGCTCCTGCTGCTCTCGCTGGCGCAGTTCCTGATCGCACTGGACTACTCCGTCATCTACGTGGCGCTGCCCAGCATCGGACACAGCCTGAAGCTGGGGGCGGACACCCTGCAGTGGGTGGTGTCCGCCTATGCCGTGCTGTTCGCGGGGTTCCTGCTCGTGAGCGGCCGCGCCGGGGACCGCTATGGCGCGCGCCGGATCCTGATCGCGGCGCTGGTGCTGTTCGGACTGGCGGCGACGGCCGGCGGTTTGGCGAACTCCGGCGGGCTGCTGCTGACGGCGCGCGGCGCGCAGGGGCTGGGGGCGGCGTTGATGCAGCCCGCGATCATCGCGCTGATCAACCGCACGTTCGAGGCGGGGCCGGCGCGGGAGAAGGCGCTGGCGGTGTGGGGCACGATCGGGGCGTCCGGGCTGGCCGCCGGGGCGTTGCTCGGCGGCGTGCTGACGTCGGCGTCGTGGCGCTGGACGATGCTGGTGAACCTGCCGGTGGCGGTGGTGTGCGCGGTGGCGGCGCCGCGGCTGTTGCCGTCGGACGGCCGGCGCGGGGACCAGCGGGCGCTGAGCACGGCCGGGGCGGTGCTGGCGACGACGGCGTCGCTGGCTGTCGTCAGTGCCCTGACGTTCGCGGCGGTGCACGGCTGGACCGACGGCCGGACGGTCGGTTTCGGCGTGGGCGGGGTGCTGCTGGTCGCCGGGTTCGTGTGGCACGAGCGGACGTCGGCGGCGCCGCTGATCGACCGCGCGCTGCGCTCCAACGCGATGCTTCGGCTCGGCGCGGCCTCGACGGCGCTGTACATGGCGAGCGTGGGCGCGGAGTTCTACGTCATCACCCTGATTCTGCAGAACCGCTACGGTTACAGCCCGCTGCGCGCGGGCTTGGGCTTCCTGCCGCTGGCGCTGTGCATCGTGGCGGGCAACATGCTCGCCGGCCAGTTCATCGCGCGCGTGGGATCGGTGCGGCTGCTGACGATCGCGTTCGTGCTGGACGCGGCGGGGCTGGCGATCCTGGCGGCGTCGGCGGGCGGGACCGGGTACGCGACGCACATGCTGCCGGGGATCGTGGTGTCCGGGATCGGGCACGGGCTGACGTACACGTCGATGTTCGTCACCGGCACCGGCGGCCTGCGCGACGAGGATCAGGGCACGGCCGGCGCGGTGCTGACGACCAGCCAGTACATGAGCGCGGCGGCGTCGTTGGCGATCCTGGTGCTGGTGATGGGGTCGCCGTCGGCGGCCGGGACGTACCGGAACGCGTTCCTGACGACGGCGGCGTTCGCGGCGGTCGGCGCTCTAGTCGCGGGCGCGGTGACGGCGGTGCGGGGTCCGCGGGGCGCGCGATGAGCGGCGGCGGGGTACGGCGTCTCGGCATTCTGGTCGTGCACAACGATCCGGTGCCCGAGGCGGAGATCTGGCGTGCCGCGCCGCCCGGGGTGGAGATCGTCACGGGACGCTTTGCTTTGCAGCGCGCCCCCGGCGAGGAGTACTTGGGGGAATCGGTCGAGGAGTTCCTCAGCGCGGGGGTCCGCCGCACGCTCGCCGATCTCCGCGACGCCGGCGCCGACGCGCTGGCCTTGTGTTTCGTGTCGGTGAGCGTCTTCGGCGGGACGCCGTTCGACACCGGCTTCGCCGAGGCGGTGAAGGCGGCGACGGGCGTCCCGGCGTTCACCGCCGGCGAGGCGGTCCGGCAACGTCTCAGTGCCCTGAACCCGTCCGATCCGCTGCTGATCGCCCCGCCGTGGTTCACCGACCGCACGGTCGCCGGCACCGCGGCGTACCTGGGCCTCCCGCCGGACATCCGCACCCACCGCTACGACCTGGGACCGGCCTGGGACACGGGCACCCGCCAGGACCTGTTCGACCGCGGCGCCAAGGGCCACATCCCGCACACCGCGCTCCGCGACCAGATCCTCGCCGCCGCGACCCCGACGACCGACGCGATCCTGATCCCCGGCAGCGGCTTCCGGACCCTGGACGCCGCCGCGGAGGTGGAGCGGAAGTTGGGGGTGCCGGTGGTGAGTGCGAACTCGGCGGTGCTGGGGCGAGGGTTGGAGCTCGTCGGCTAGCGGACGCGGTAGATCCGGTACTCGATACCGCCAGCGGTATCACCGCCGCCCGGCAGGACTATCAGGGCACTGCCGCGGTCGAGATCAAGAGGCGAGCACTGTCAGCAGCCGGTCCACGATCTCCAGCGCCTCGGGCTGCGCGCCGCCGGAAGCACGCACGATCTCGCGTCCCGCCCGGGACGCCACCGCCAGCGCGCCCACCGACTGCGTCGCCTCGGCCAGTTCGATCGCGGTGCGGACGTGCCGCAGCGCCGCGTCCGTGTCGCCTTCGCCGAGGCAGGCCAGCGCCAGGTGGCCGAGGACCAGCGCGAGGACCTTGCCGGGCTCGTAGCGGACGGCCGCCTCGGTGAGGGCGACGCGCGCCTCGGTGTGGCGGCCCAGGGCCAGGTAGGCGGAGCCGGCCAGGCGTTGGTAGGTGCGGGGCGTGCAGACGCCGGGCGCGGGGTCGTCGGGGCTGATGGCCGCCATCGCGCCGCGGGCCGTGGTGAGGGCCCGGTCGCATTCGGCGGCGTTGCCGAGGATCGCGTGGCCTTCGGCGGCGTGCAGGCGGGCCAGGGCGAACAGGGCCTCGCTGACCGGTGCGGCGATGACGGCGGCCTGCACGCAGCGGCGGACTCCGGCGCGCGGGTCGCCGCCGTAGAGGCCGACGAAGGCGGCGCGCAGGGTCGCGGTGACCTGCAGGACGGAGTCGCCCGCCTGTCCGGCGCGGCGGGCGGCGCGGTCGAAGAACTCCTCGGCGGTCGAGGAGTCGCGGCGGCCGGCGGCGTCCGACATGAGGCGGCCGACCAGGAGGGCGGTTTCGGCTTCGGCGACGTCGAGGTCGCGGCGCCAGCGGATGGGGCTGACGGAGCCGGCCGGGTACGGCGAGCCGGCGGGCAGGACCGGGACGGGGACGCCGGTCGCGGATGTCACGGGTTGCGCGGACGGCGCGGGCTGAGTCGACGGCGCGGTGGTCGTGCCCGTCGCGACGTCCGACAGCGAGGCACCGATCAAGAACCGCTCCGATGATGAAGACGCGTTCGAAGGCGCGTACAAAGACGCCTCAACCGCGCCGCCCAAGGGATACGCGCCATCTGAGAAAACATCTGAGAAAACAGAGGAACCGGCCGAACCCGCTCCCTCAGCCGCGCGCAGCGCCTCGACCCGCCCCAGCAATCCCGCGGCCCGCACCACCAGGCCCATCTCCGGCCGCGCCTCGTACTCGGCGGCCAGCTTCGCGACCTCCTCGCGGACCCCCGCGATCGCCGCCAGCCGGCCGTCGTCGGTGCTTTCCCAGCCCCCTGCGAAGGTCAGCGGCCCCTCGGGCGACAACAGCCGCTCCAGATCCTGCAGCCCGACGCCGAGCGCCCGCGCGATCCGCGGCCGCTTCCCGGGCAGCGGCGTGGTGCATCCGCTCTCCCAGCGCACGACCGTGGACACCTCGACCCCGGCCCGCACGGCGAACGCCTCCTGCGTGAGCCCGGCCGCCTCGCGGGCGCGGGCCAGACCCGCCCGGCGGAGCCTGGACTGCCTGGGCTTGGCCATGAATGTCCCCCTTTCGTGCGCACTCCAGACTGCGATCGACGGTATGCGGACAGTCAGCGATATCGGTCAGCATACTTATAGGTCAGGCCTGCTGTCGCATGGTCCTTGCATGGTCGCCGCACGGTCGGTGCGCTTCCCGAACCGGGCGTTTTCGGATTGGGTAATCCGCGTTCAGATTCGGGCCCTGACATCAGGGGAGAACAGAGGCGGTGGCAGGCGGTGCGCAGACACTGTGCGGCCTGTTTGCCCATGCCGGCGCACGGATGGCCGCGGTGATCCCCCGCGGGACCTCGGCGCCGGGAGAGGTCCTTCCGTGGTGAAGCGCAGGGGGTCGGGCGAGAGCCACCTCAAATTGGTCTGGGATCCGGCGGGTCTGGACCGGCGGCTGGCCACCACCACCCAGGAATTGCGGGTCGGCCGCTACGCCCTGGCCGGTGAACTGTTGGCCGACCGGCACGCCGGCGAGGACGTGCGCGACTACCGCTACCTGATCCTGGCCCAGATCGCGGCGTCCAACGGGGTGGACACCGCCTGGCTGGCCGAGGAGCCGGACAGCCCGGAGGCGGCGCTGCTGCGGCTGCGGGCCAACGTGATCAGGGCCCTGCAAGCGCACCGCGCGCGCCATCCCAAGGCCGACGGGCTCGTCGATCTGGCGCGGACGCAGTGCCTGGAGACCGCCGAGCGGTTCCCGGAGGACCCGCTGCCCTGGATCGCATTGCTCCACCTGGCCCCGGCCGCGCCGCAGAACATCCCGGGTCCGCCGGAGCTCCAGGTGTCCGGCCCGTGGCAGACGATGGGCCAGCTGTGGAAACGCGATCCGTGGAACCGCGAGGCGCACCACCGGCTGCTGGCCGCGGTCGGGCCGAAGAGCGGCGGGTCGGTGTCCGCGGTGTCCGGGGTCGCGCACTGGATCAGCAGTCAGGCGCCGAGCGGGTCGGCGCTGCTGGTGCTCCAGCTGGTGGCCTTCATCGAGGCGTTCCGCCAGCAGTTGGAGCGCAACGATCTCAACAGAGTCCTGCTGACCTACCGCAACTGGTCGACCGCGTACGCGGAGCAGGAGACAGAACGCTGCTATACCCAGTGGTTCCTCCCGAGCGGCGGGAACGGCGTACTGCTGCCGGACCTGCACCACCTGGCGCACGCCTTGTGGGCCGGCTCGCAGTGGCGGCCGGCGGCCCGGGTCTTCGACGTCATCGGACCGTACGCGATGACCACGCCGTGGTCCCTGCACGGCAATCCGGAACAGGTTCTGGCGATGGCCCGGGAGCGCTGTATGTCAGAACTCTGAACCGCCGGCCGCGTTCGCCCTCGCGTGGCATGTCCTTCGCACCCCCCTTCCCCCCAAAAGAGGTACGGCAGATGGCGACCTCCGCCACATCGACAAGCCGTCGCGGCAGTTCGCTGGAGATGCCCGACGACGACCAGACACTGCGCGAGCTCGGCTACCCACGCCAGCTCGCCCGGCGGGTCAACGCGTTCGGGAACTTCGCGATCTCGGCGACGATCATCAACTTCATCTCCGGCGTGATGACCGCGCTGAGCCTGGCCATGATCTCCGGCGGGCCGCGCATCATGGTCTTCGGCTGGCTCGGCGTCGGCCTGCTGGTGCTGTTCGTCGGCGCCGCGATGGCCGAGATCACCTCCGGCTTCCCCACCTCGGCGGCGCTGTACTACTGGTCGGCGAAGCTGGCCAAGCGGCACAACGCGGGCTGGAGCTGGTTCACCGGCTGGCTGAACTTCATCGGCCAGATCGGCGGCACCGCGGCCACCGACTTCGCGCTGGCGAACTTCGTGGTGGCGCTGGCCACCCTGCAGTGGCCGAGCTACACGCCCAACGCCAAGGAGATCCTGGGGATCTACGGCGCGATCCTGCTGATCCACGCGCTGCTGAACACCTACACCGTCGGGCTGGTCGCGCTGCTGAACAAGATCAGCGTCGCGTGGCTGCTGGCCGGCGGCGTGGTGATCACGTTCTACCTGATCGTGTTCCCCTCGCACCACAACTCGGCGAGCTTCGCCTTCACGCACTTCGTCAACGGCACCGGGTTCAAGTCGGGCCTCTACGCGGGCATGATCGGCCTGCTGTTCACCAGCTGGACGTTCACCGGGTTCGACGCCTCGGCGCACATGTCGGAGGAGACCACGCACGCGGCGGTGTCGGCGCCCAAGGGCATCGTCCGCTCGATCGCGTTCTCCTGGATCGCCGGCCTGGTCCTGATCCTGGCCCTGACGTTCTCGATGTCGCCGGGCAACTACGGCAACGAGTCCTCGGCCAACGAGCCGGCGGCGCAGATCTTCGTCGACGCCCTCGGCCTGACCACCGCCAAGATCCTGCTGCTGGTGGTCTGCGGCGCGATCTTCTTCTGCGGCCTGGCGAACATGACCTCGAACTCCCGGCAGATCTTCGCCTTCTCCCGCGACGGCGCGATCCCCGGCTCGAAGTGGTGGCGCTCGGTCAGCAAGCGGACCCACACGCCGGTGAAGTCGGTGTGGTTCGCCGCGGTCGGCGCGTTCGTGCTCGGCGTGCCCTCGCTGTGGAACACGGTCGCGTTCCAGGCCATCGTCTCGGTCAACGTCATCGGGCTGTTCGGCTCCTACGGCGTGCCGATCTTCCTGCGGCTGCGCCGGGGCGAGGACTTCGTGCGCGGTCCGTGGCACCTGGGCCGCTGGAGCCGGCCGGTGACGACGATCGCGGTGGTGTGGATCGCGCTGAGCAGCGTCCTGTTCCTGCTGCCGCAGTCGTACCCGATCACGCACAAGACGTTCAACTACGCGCCGGTGGCGCTGGCCGTGGTGCTCTTCATCGCGACCGTATGGTGGTTCATGACGGCCCGGCGGACGTACCGGGGCCCGATCAGCTACGGCACGCCGGAGGAGCTGGCGGCCATGGAAGAGGATCTGTAGAGATGAATCAGGATTCGAAGACCGGACTGGAGATCGCCCGGGCCGGTGCGGACGACTGGCCGGTCTTCGAGTCCTGGGCCGCCGGCGAGGGCTGGAATCCCGGCCCCGCCGACGGCGGGTGTTTCCTGGCTCAGGACCCTGACGGGTTCTTCGTGGGCCGGATCGACGGGCAGCCGGTGTCGGCGGTGTCGGTGGTGAACTACGGGGAGACCTTCTCGTTCCTCGGGTTTTACCTGGTACACCCGGACTTCCGCGGGCAGGGGCATGGATACGCCACCTGGCAGGCCGCTCTGGCGCACGCGGGAGACCGGGTGATCGGGCTGGACGGCGTGCTGGAGCAGCAGGACAACTACCGGCGGTCCGGGTTCCGGCTGGCGCATCGCAACATCCGGTACGTCGGGCCCGCGCCGGCAGACCTTTCGGCGAGCGCCGGATCCGGGTCGGGTTCCGGCGCCGGGTCCGCGCCGTCTGTGGTGCCGGTCGCCGAAATCGGCCGGCCCGCGATCGAGGCCTACGACGGCGGCCGCTTCCCGGCCGAGCGTCCGGTGTTCCTCGACCGCTGGCTGTCGGCTCCGGGGCACGTCGGGTACGCGGCCGTGTCCAACGGCGAGCTCGTGGGTTATGGCGTCATCCGACCCGCTCCGGCGTTCGCAAAGATCGGCCCGCTGTTCGCTGACACCCCCGAGGTCGCCGAGACTCTGTTCAGAGCCCTGATCGCGGGCCTGTCGGCGGCCGACGGGCCGCAGGCGTCGCGCTCGTTGGAGGTCGCGCTGGACGTGCCCGAGACGAACCCGGCGGCAGTGGCATTGGCCGAGCGCTATGGGATGAAGCCCAGCTTCGAGACCGCCCGGATGTACACCGGACCGGTGCGCGATATCGAAATGGCTTCGGTCTACGGAATCACCTCGTTCGAGCTGGGCTGACGCGGATAGAATCGGGAGAACTTCACCGGGCCCGCCGAGGGACTGACCGGCGCTTCGGCGCCGGGACGGCGTGCCTGGAGCCGCAATGGAAGTGGCGCCCTTGGGAACGAGGACGCCACTTCGTTGTTTTCCGGCGTTGCCGCGTCTTCCGGCGCTACCGCGCGACCCAGATCGAACATCTCTGCGATCTGACGCTGAGCACGAGCCTGACTCAGCCGGACCGAACCAGCCCCGAGAAGCTCCCGGATGGCTCATCCCGGACTGCGCACACCCCGGCCGCACCGGATGCTGCGTGTGTGTCCACCTACCTGTTCCGCGTCGCACGCTGGGCCTTCTTCCGCCGACGGCTGGTGCTGGCGATCTGGCTGATCCTGGTCGTGGGCATGATCGTCGTGGCCGGGGCCAGCGGCGGCAAGACCAACGACGAGTTCACCATCCCGGGTACCGAGTCGCAGCGCGTCACGGACCTGCTGAAGGTGAAGCTGCCCGCGCTCAGCGGCGCGCAGACCACGGTCGTGTTCGCCGTCCCGGGCGATACGCACGTCACGGACGCCGGGCCCAAGGCCGGGATCGAGCAGGCCGTGGCGAACCTAGGGAAGGTCCCGGGGGTCGTGCAGTCGGCGGACCCGTTCCAGGGCGGGCCGATCTCGCAGAACGGCCAGGTGGCGCTGGGGAACCTGCAGTGGAGCGCGCAGCCGCCGGACATCAAGGACTCCACGCTCGACCTGGTGAAGAAGGCCGTGGCCCCGGCACAGGCGGCGGGGGTGCAGGTCGAGTACAACGGCAGCGTGTATCCCGGGTGGCGGGTCGTGCCCTCGGAGCTGCCCGAGCTCGTCGGCCTGATCATCGCCTTCATCATCCTGGTGATCACGTTCGGGTCGCTGGTGGCGGCCGGGCTGCCGATCATGACAGCCGTGATCGGCGTGCTGACCACGGTCATGACGGTCACCGCGCTGGCCGCGGTGATGACCATCGCCTCGACCTCGACGACCGTCGCGATCATGCTGGGGCTGTCCTGCGGCATCGACTACGGGCTGTTCATCATCGCCCGGCACCGGGACGGCCTGCTGCGCGGGATGCCGCCGGACCAGGCGGTCGGGCTGGCCGCCGGGACCGCGGGCGGTTCGGTGGTGTTCGCCGCCGGCACGGTCATCATCGCGCTGTGCGGGCTGGCCGTCGTCGGCATCCCGTTCCTCACGATCATGGGTGTGGCCGCCGCCGGCGCGGTGCTGCTGGCCATGATCATCTCGCTGACGCTGGTCCCGGCGATGCTCGGGTTCGCCGGCGACAAGCTGAAGAACTTCTCGCGCTTCCCGTTCGGCAAGGCGCACTCCGAGCAGATTGCGCGGCAGTCCGTGGAGGACCCGGAGAAGGCACACGGCTGGCGCTGGGCGCGGTTCGTCGTGCACCACCGGATCCCGGTGCTGCTGTGCGGCGTCGCGCTGTTGTTGCTGCTGGCCGCGCCGGCCACGCGGGTGCAGCTCGGCCTGCCCGGTGCGTCGTCGAACCCCAAGGGCGACACCTCGCGCAAGGCCTACGACATCACCACCGCGAACTTCGGGCCCGGGTTCAACGGCCCGCTGCTGGTCGTGGCCGACGGGGTGCAGTCGCAGCAGCAGGTGAACCAGATCGCGGCCGGGCTGGCCAAGCAGCCGGGGGTCGCGGCGTCCACGCCGCTGGCGCTGAACGGGACCACCGCGGTGGTCCGCGTCGTGCCGACCACCGGGCCGAGCGACCCGGCGACCGCCGACCTGGTGCACCACCTGCGGGACAACCGCACGGCGATCGCGGCCGGCAGCGGGGCGAACGTCCTGATCGGCGGCGTCACGGCCTCGAACATCGACGTGTCCTCCAAGCTGTCCTCGGCGCTGCCGGTGTTCCTGATCGTCGTGGTGGGGCTGGCGTTCATCCTGCTGACCTTCGCCTTCCGCACCATCTGGGTGCCGATCAAGTCGATCATCGGCTTCCTGCTGTCGGTCGGCGCGGCGTTCGGCGCGCAGGTCGCGCTGTTCCAGTGGGGCTGGGGCGAGAAGATCTTCAACATCACGAAGTCGGAGACCATCAGCTTCCTGCCGATCATCATGATCGCGATCATCTTCGGACTGTCCAGCGACTACGAGGTCTTCGTCGTCAGCCGCATCAAGGAGGACTTCACGAAGAACGGGAACGCGGTCGAGGCGGTCCGGCGCGGCGCCGGGACGGCCTCGCGGGTGGTGACGGCGGCGGCGCTGATCATGTTCTCGATCTTCGTGGCGTTCATCGTGTCCCCGACGCCGACCATCAAGGCGATCGGCTTCAGCTTCGCGGCCGGCGTGTTCCTGGACGCGTTCGTCGTACGGCTCACGCTGGTGCCGGCGGTGATGGCGCTGGCGAAGTCGGGGTTCTGGTACCACCCGCAGTGGTTCGCGCGGTACGTGCCGGACCCGGACATCGAGGGCGAGCAGCTGCAGGAGCAGCTGGCCCACCATGCCGGCGTCGCGGCGGGGATCGACGCGGGCGAGGCGGGAAGCTCGACGCCTTCGGTCTGAGGGACTACCGCGGGCCGGGCCGGCAGAGGCCTGTGAGGCGGGAGACGGCACGGCCGCGGCGATCGTTGGGATGATCGCCGCGGCCGCCGAGAATCAGACCTCAGTTCGCGGTACTACGGCGCGACGGCGCTGAACGCCGCGTAGTAGCCGCCGCTCTGGCCGGAGGCGGTCGGGTGGTAGGAGTCGCTGACGTCGGTGACGTCCACCGAGTGCAGCCACTCGTTGAAGAAGTCGCACAGCTCGTGGCCGTGGAAATTGCCGCGGACGTCGGCGAAGGTGTCGCCGGCGTTGTGGGCCGCGGTCGAGATCTGGGTGTCGATCAGGTCGGCGGCGCTGTTCAGGGCGCTGCGGTCGGTCCCGGACAGGCCGGGGCAGTACCAGGAGTGGCTCAGGTCGTAGAGCTCGGGGTAGCCCAGGACCACGACGTGCGCGGAGGGCGCGGCCTGCCGGATCGCCGCGAAGGTGGTCGCCAGGCGGCCCGGCAGGATGGTCCTGGCCTGGTTCGTGGCGGTGTTGATGGCGCTCAGGCAGGCGCTGTCGGAGTCCAGCACGCAGGTCTTCATCACCGAGGAGAAGCCGACGTCGTTGCCGCCGATGGTGATGCTGACCAGCGTCGTGCTGCTGCTCAGTGCGGATATCTGGCTGTTGAGCACGTCCTGCGTGGTGGCGCCGGAACAGGCCACGGAGACATAGCTGGCCGGATGCCGGCTGTTCGCCCACAGCTGCGAGTAGGCGTTGGTGCTCCGGTCGCAGCCGCCGCTGGCCGAGATGTAGCTGCCGGCGCCGACGCCCGAGGAGTAGGAGTCGCCGAGGGCGACGTAGTGGTCGGCGGCGGTCGCCGAGGCGTTGGTGGCCAGGAGCGTGACGAGCGCGGTGACCGCGGCCGTCACCGTGAGCAGGCCGCGGCGGATCGACGATCCGCGCGCGTGGTAGCTGGTCAGCACTGAGTGCCTCCACAGGGAGTGGGGATTCGAGATGGCGCACTGATTTCAATAGCACTCCATCAGGGCCCTGTGAAGGATAGTTTCACTCGCCTTGCGGACAACGGAAATGACAGACGAAAGTTGGCGGTACTCCTTGTGACTCGCAGCCGTCCACGACGACTGAAAGGCTGGTGTTCAGTGCGCGGGCGCGAAGATGCCCTGCCCCGGAGCGAGGATCCCGAACGGGTCGAAGCGCTGCTTCGCCGCGCGGAACGTCTCCCACCGTGCGCCGTACTGCTTCCGCCAGTCGGCCGCCGTCATCGGGATCGCGCCGACCGGGTACTGCGTGCCGCCGACGGCCTGAAACTGGAGATACAGGTCGCGGTTGGCCTGCAGCAGCGCCGGGGCCGGGAGCGCGCCGCCGTCGGGCGCCGCCGTCCGCAGCACCGCGAGCAGGAACACCAGGTCGCTGTCCGGGACCGACAGCAGCGGCGTGGTCAGCTTCGCGGCCGGCACCGGGTACAGCAGCACCAGGCCGCTCGCGCCGAGGTCGGCCGGGGTGGTGGCGGCCAGGGTGGCGGCGACCAGGGCGTCGGTCGCGGCGTCGGGCAGGAATCCGTTGAACCACGGGTGCGGGTCGTACCACTCCCCGCTCGCCTTCAGGGCGGCCACGGTCGGCGCCAGGTCGTCGACGAACGCCTGGTACGGCGAGTCCTGGATCTGCGCCGGGCCGACATAGCCGAGGTCGCCGATCAGGGCGTTGTCGTCCGGCGGGGTCGCGTCGTAGAACGCGGAGCCCCCCAGGATGTACAGCCAGCCGCCGCTGCCGTCCGGCAGGATCGTGCCCTCCAACCAGTCGAAGCGGCCGTCGCCGACCGCCACGCGCTGCGCTGCCGTGAGCGCCGCGACCGTCGGGTACACCAGCGAGTAGCTGCGCACCGACGTCGGCGCGGCCACCAGCTCGATCACCGCGCGGGTGATGACGCCGACCTGGCCGAGGCCGGACAGCGCCGCGTGGAACAGGTCGGCCTCGCGGGTCCGGGAGCAGGTCCGGATCTCGCCGGTACCGGTGACGACCTGCAGCTCCAGCACGTTGTCGACCTGCGCTCCGTGCTGCTGCGAGGCGCCGCCGAGGCCGCCGGCGGACAGGGTGCCGCCGATCGAGAGCTCGATGTAGTCCGTGAACACCGGCGGGGTGAGGCCGTGGGCGAGGCTCGCGGCCAGGACCGCGCTCCAGACCGCGCCGGCGCCGACCGTCGCGGTGTTCGCCCGCGTGTCGATCGCGATGGTGTCCAGCGGCCCCAGGTCGATGATCAGGCCGCCCTCGACCTGCGCCTGGCCGTAGGCCTGGTGGCCCTGGCCGCGCGGGGCCACCGGGATGCCGAGCGGGCCGCAGAAGGCGATCATCGCCGCGACGTCGCGGACCGAGCCGGGCAGCAGCGCCGCCCGCGGCGTGCGGTGGACCAGGTGCCCGTAGTCGTCCTCGTAGGGCTTCAGGTCCGCCGGGTCGATCAGGAGGCGGCCGTCCAGGTGCGGCACGTGCCGGAAGTCCGATCCGGCGCCTGCGGTGCCCGCGGCGCCAGGCGTGCCTGCCGGAGCCTCCGCCGCCCAGGCCCGGGACGTGGCGTCGAAGCCGACGGCCAGCGCTCCGATCCCGGTACTCGCGGCGCGGATGAACGAGCGACGGCTGTGCTGCGCGTCATCGCGCATCAGTCCCACCCTTTCCCACGGAAATGAAGACCCCTGATAATACGGAGGCCGGTGGTCATGTGCGACCGGTCCGCCAAGGGTCCGCGTGTCGCGAGTCGAGTGCTGTGAGTCGAGGGGTCACATGGTCATCGGGAAGCCGGGCTCGTCCGGGGGGCCGGATCAGGCGTGGATCGAGCGGGAGCAGGCGCAGGCCCGCGCCTTCGACGCCATCAGCACGCGGTACGACGAGGCCTTCCCGCACAAGGAGGGTCAGCTCGCGGTCGTCTCGACGTTGCTGGAGCGGCTCGCGCCCGGGGCGCGGGTGCTGGACGTGGGCTCGGGCACCGGGCTGCCGACCGCGCGGCAGCTGGCCGACGCCGGGTGCCACGTCACAGGGCTCGACATCTCCCCGCGGATGATCGAGATGGCCCGGAAGAACGTGCCGGAGGCGGAGTTCGTCCTCGGGGATGTGATGGAACTCTCGTCAGAGCCCCGGTTCGAGGCGGTGACCGCGTTCTTCGTCCTGCTCAACCTACCGCGTGAAAAGGTGCGTACCGCATTGGGCCAGATCGGTGACGTCCTCGTCCCGGACGGCTGGTTCGCGCTGGGGATGGTCGAGGGGGACGTGGACGACGTCCCGATCGCGTTCCTGGAGAGCCGGTTCCGGGTGACTGGATATCTGCGCGATGATTTGCGGGCGGTGTTGGCAGAGTCCGGATTCACCATTGAACAAGAGCAGGTACTCTCCTACTCGCCGGAGACGTCTTCGGCCCGGCCGGAGATCCAGATGTTCTTCCTCTGCCGCAAACTGGACTCGCGGTCCTAGACTCCGCACACCAGTAATCGGGCGGAGCGAGAGCAACAGATCAGTGCACGAATCTGAGCACGGGCACAGCAGGGTGCTGACGTACGAAGGGGACCGACGGGGACGGGACGTGGGCCGCGACACCCACGAGCTGGGATGTGGGCCGGTGGATCTGCGCGATCACCTGTCATTTTTGAACGAGGCGACCGAGCGGATCGGAGCCGGCACGGACATGGTCGCGATCGCGGGCCAGTTCGCCGCGGCGCTGGTGCCGCGGCTCGCCGACTTCGCGTCCGTGCACCTGCTGGACGCGCTGTTCGTGGACGGCGCCCCGGCCCCGCCGGCGCCCGGGGCGACGGCGTCGAGCCTGGTGCGCCGGGTGGCGGTGGCGCACGACGAGCCGCCGGAGCGCTGGCTGTCCCTGGTGCCCGAGGGCGCGGTGCAGATCATGCACGACACCAGCCCGTGCCACGAGGCGATGGCCACCGGGGTCCCGGTGTGGCTGGACCGCGTCACCCCGGACCGGGCCGAGGCGATGGCCCTGTCCCACTCCCCCGGTGACCTGTATCCGCTGGTGGCCGACCGCGCCTATCTGGCCGTGCCGCTCGTGGTGCGCGGCCGGGTGCTCGGGTGCGTGGCGCTCACCCGGCGACCGGAGCGGGCCGAGTTCGACCAGGTCGACGTGCTCACCGTCGGGCAGCTGGCGGCGCAGGCAGCGCTGGGCGTGGACAACGCCCGGCTGTTCCGCGGCCAGGTCGCCACGGCGGCGGAGTTCCGGCGCGGGGTGCTGCCGACCACCCCGCCGACGCCGGCCGGCATCGAGGTCGCGCACCGGTACCTGCCGGCCAATCCGGCGGTCGAGGTCGGCGGCGACTGGTTCGACACCATCGCGCTGCCCGGCAGCCGGGTGGCGATAGTGATCGGCGACGTGATGGGGCACGGCGTGCGCTCGGCGGCGGTCATGGGGCATCTGCGGATCGCGGTGCAGACGCTGGCCGCGCTGGACCTGCCGCCCGGACAGCTGCTGCGCCAGCTCGACAGCCTGGCCCTGCAACTCGGCGACGACCATCTGGCGACCTGCCTGTACGCGGTCTACGACCCGATCGCCTCCTGCTGCGTCATCGCCAACGCCGGGCACCTGGCGCCGATGCTGGTGCGGGCCGACGGCACGGTGGAGCGGGTCGAGGTGCCCAGCGGCGCGCCGATCGGCGTCGGCGGCGTGGCGTTCGACACCGCCGAGATCCCGATCCGCGACGGCGACGTCCTGGTGCTCTACACCGACGGCCTGGTCGAGGCCCGGGGCGACGACATCGAGGACCGGATCGCGGCCCTCGGCGAGTGCCTGGAGCTGGCCGCCCGGCCGTCGGCCGATCCCGAGACGCTGTGCGACACCCTGCTGACGATGCTCGACCGGGACAAGCACGAGGACGACGTCGCGCTGCTGGCGGCGCGCCTGAAGGGGATCCCGGCGGAGAACATAGCCAACTGGCTGTTGTCGCCGCTGCCGCCGACGGTGCCGAAGGCCCGCCGGCTGGTGCGGCAGGCGATGGCCGAGTGGGACCTGCCCGACGGCGTCCGGGAGACCACCGAACTGCTCGCCACCGAGCTGGTGACGAACGCCGTCCGCTACGCGCACGGCCCGATCGAGCTGCGGCTGCTGCGGACGCGCACGCTGCTGTGCGAGGTACGGGATGACGACCACTTCCTGCCGATCCTGCTGGAGGCCGGAGACCTCGACGAGGGCGGGCGCGGGCTGTTCCTGGTCAGCCAGCTGGCGTTGCGGTGGGGCGTGAGTCGGACGGCGAACGGCAAAGTCGTGTGGTTCGAGATGCCGTTGGAAACGCTAGACCACGGTCTTCCCAGAGAGAGCACGATCGAGGACTGAGACCGGGAACAGGGTGCCGGCGACGCCGATCAGGCAGGCGGCCCCGGCGGCGATGACGGGGAGCGCGTCAGAGCAGCTCCGCGAGACGCTCGATCAGCGGGGCGGCGACGGAGAGGATCTCGACTTCCGCGTCGGTGAACGACTCCTCCAGGATCGCGGTGACCTTGTCGGACACGGCGTTGCGCCCCGAGTGCGCGGCGGCCAGGCCTTCCGGGGTCAGGCTCAGGATCGACTGGCGCGCGTCGCTGGCGTCCGCGCTGCGCGCGACCAGGGCGAGCTTCTCCAGGCTGGAGACCGTCGCGCCCATCGCCTGCGGCGTGATCTGCTCGCGCCGGGCCAGGCCGGTGGTGGTCATCGGACCGAGCCGGTCGAGCCGGGACAGCGCGGTGAGCTGCGGGTTGCTCAGCTCCCCCTGCGCGGCGGCCCCCTGCGCGCGGCGCTTGAAGGCCCCGATGGCGATGCGGAGGCGGTTGGCCGTGTCGCGGGGTTACAAGTCTGGCCTTCATATCTTCGCCACCCGAACGGTGCCCCCGGGGTGCCGCCACGTGCGAACCGGCGGATAGTGCCGACTGTGAGCCGCTACACGTACGAACTCGCCCGTGATCGGGAGCTCGACACGGACAGCACCGAAGACCAGTTCTGGCACGTCGTGCGCATCGACGACGCCGACGACCCGCCGCATCTGCACACGTTGTGCAACCGCATGCTGGTGGAGCCGGTGACGCGGTGGCGGGACTACTCCGTCGAGCGGATGGTCGACATCATCTGCCACCAGTGCTTGACCGGGTACGTCGCGGAGGCGGGGAGCCAGGCGGCGTGACGCCTGCGGGGTGTCCTCGCTGGGACCTAGAATCCGCGCGTGAACGATCCCTTTGAGACAGCAGCGATCCGGGCCCGGGTGCTGGAGGCGTGGGTGGCCTCGCCCGTGCGCTTCCGCGAGGACGCCAACCTGGAAGAGGACCTGGTCCTCGGCGGGTACCGGGACCGCGTCGTCGTGGAGTTGGCGCAGAACGCGGCCGACGCCGCTCTGCGGGCCGGCGTGCCCGGCCGGCTGCGGTTGACGCTGGCCGGGCAGACGCTGACCGCGGCCAACGTCGGGGCGCCGCTGGACGCGGACGGGGTGACCGGGCTTTCCACGCTGCGGGCCTCGGGCAAGGTCGGGGATGCGGGGGCTGTGGCTGACGGTTCTTCGGCTGAGGGTTCTGCGGCTGAGGGTTCTGCGGCGGCAGCGGCTGCGGCGACCGCGGCGGCTTCCCCGGTCGGGCGCTTCGGCGTCGGCTTCGCCGCGGTGCTCGCGGTCTGCGACGCGCCGTCGATGCTGTCCCGCGACGGCAGCGTCCGATTCTCGGCCGCCGACGCGCGCCGGGAAGTGGAGCGTGCCGCCGAGAAGAGCGCGGGGCTCCAGGCCGAACTGGCGCGGCGCGGCGGCCGGACTCCGGTGTTGCGGCTGCCGTTCCCGATCGACGAGCAGCCGCCGCAGGGCTTTGACACCGCCGTCGTGCTCCCCCTGCGCGACGACGCGGCCCGCAAGCTGGTCGCGAACCTGTTGGCCGGCCTCGATGACGCGCTGCTGCTGGCGTTGCCGTCGCTGTCGGAGATCGTTGTGGACATCGACGGGGACGTGCGCCGGCTGACCGCGGCCCGCGACGCGGACGGCGTGTGTACCGTCGCCGACGGCTCGAAGGAGTCGCGGTGGCGGACCGTCACGGCCAGCGGGCGGATAACGCCGGAGCTGCTGGCGGACCGGCCGACCGAGGAGCGTGCGCGGCCGAGCTGGGCGCTGATGTGGGCGGTGCCGTGCGACGCCGCCGAGGAGCCGCGCCGGCCGGCGACGCTTCCGGTGTTCCACGGCCCGACGCCGACGGACGAGCCGTTGGGGCTGCCGGCGCTGTTGATCGCGACGCTGCCGCTGGATCCGACGCGGCGGCGGCTGGCGCCGGGGGCGTTGACGGAGTTCTTGTTGGACCGGGCCGCGGACGCCTATGCGGCGCTGGTGCGGGACTGGCCGGCGAAGACGCCGGGGCTGCTGCGGCTCGTTCCGGGGCCGATCGCGGACGGCCCGGTCGATGCCGAGCTGCGGCGGCGGATCGTCACGCTGCTGGGGCAGACGGCCTTCCTGCCGGCGGCGGCTGTTCCGGAAGCGGACCCTGAGATCGGCGACGCTGTAGCTGTCGATGGCGGCCCCGAGCTTCTCGTCCCGCGCGACGCCGTGTTCCTCAGCCCGAACTCCGAGGCTCTGGTCGCAGCGCTCGAAGACGTGATCCCGGGGCTGCTGCCGGCCGGGTACGAGCGGGACCAGGCGGCGCTTTCGACGCTCGGCGTGCGCGGCATCGGGCTCGGGGACGTGGTCGAGGCCGTCTCCGGGCTCGACCGGCGGCCGGAGTGGTGGGCCGCGTTGTACACGGCGCTGGACGCGGTCTCCGGCGACGATCCGCTGGCGTTCGACGCGTTGTCGGCGCTGCCGGTCCCGCTGGCCGACGGCCGTACGGTGCGCGGGCCGCGGGGCACGCTGCGTCCGGCCACGGGGCTGGACGACGCCACGCTCGCCGCGCTCACTCCGCTCGGGCTGCGGGTCATCCACCCGCACGCGCTCGGCGACGGTGCGCGGCTGCTGGAGCGGCTGGGCGCGCAGCCTGCCGAGCCCCGGGTGATGCTGGCCGATCCGGCGGTGCAGGAGGCGGTGGAGGGCGCGTACGACCCGGTACCGCTCGGCGACGACGCGTCGTCCGATCCGGTGTCCGTGGCCGAGGCGGTGCTGGCACTGGTGCGGGCCGCCGATCCGCGTCCCGGCGAGCGGTTCGGCCTGGGCCGGCTGCTGCTGCCCGAGGCCGACGGCAGCCTGACCCCGGCCGGGGAGCTGCTGGTACCCGACTCGGCGCTGGCGGGGATCGTCGACCCCGAGCTGTACGGGTTCGTGGACGGCGAGTGGGTCGCGCGCTGGGGCTCGACCGTCCTGCACGCGGCCGGCGTGCCCGACGGGTTCCCGGTGCTGCGGGACACCGACGTGCTGCTCGACCCCGACACGCTCGACGACGAGCTGGCGGAGTTGGAGGGGTTCGAAGACTGGGCCGAGCACGTGGAGTCGGTGTGTCCGCCGGACTCCGCGCCGGTGGTGCTCGCCGAGCTGGCGGCCGTCACCGGGCTGGAGACGGTGCGGCCGGAGGCGTGGCCGCGGGCGCTGGAGCTGCTGGCGCGCACGCCGGCACTGCGTCAGGCGGTGCTCCGGCCGGCGCGGCTGTCCCTGGCCGACGGCGGCAAGCTGACGGTGCCCTCGCCGACCGCGTGGTGGCTGGGCCGCATGCCGGTGCTGGCGGACAAGTGCCCGGCCGATCTGGTCGCCGGCGACGACACCGCCCTGGCCGGACTCTACGATCCGCTGGACCCCGCCGACGCCGGCGCCCTCGCCAACGACCCGGAGTTCCTGACGGCACTGGGCGTCAAGACCACGGCGCTGGAACTCCTGGCCGCCGCCGGCGGTCCGGACGAACTGCTGGACCGCCTCGCCGACCCGGACCGGACGGTGACCAGGAGCCAGCTCACGGACCTGTACTGCACGCTGGCCGAGATCCCCACCGACCGGGTGTCCCCGCCGGACCACCTGCGTGCCACGCTGGACGGCGAGCTGGTGGTCGCCGACGCGGACGACGTGGTGGTCGTGGACGCCCCGGACCTGCTGCCACTGCTGGCCGGACGGCCCTACCTCCCGATCCCCCTCCGCCACGCCACCGCCCTGGCCGACCTCCTGGACCTGGACCTGGCCTCGGAGGCGATAGACGCAGGAGTCGACGAACCCGGCGAGACCCGCGACGTCCCCGACGCGGTCAGAGCCCTGCTCCCCGACGCACCGAGCACATACGTCGAGCACGACGACCTGATCCTCGCCGACGGCACAGAGGTCGACTGGCGCGTCGCCGACGGCGTGGTGCACACCTCCACCTTCGACGGCCTGGCCCGCGGCCTGGCCTGGGCCGCCGGCCGCTGGGACCAGCGGCACCTGGTGTCGGCGATGCTCGCCGAGCCGGAGCGGACGGCGGACCTGCTGGTGGAGGTGGACTTCGAGTAGGGCGCCGGTCGGCGGCGGGGCTGCGGCGGGCTCGGGAGCCGCAGCCTTGGATGGCAGGAGCCTTACACGCTCGCAGGCGGCGCAGCTCAGCTCACGCACGCCAGCGCGCCCCGCACGCCGCGTGGCTCACGCAATCCCGCATGCCCGTGTGCCTCGCATCGCCGCGGTCGGCAGCCCGCAGTCGCACAGCCCGGCAGCCACGAAAGGCGGGCGGACAGGCGGCCAGCTGGCGCTGCGGGCAAGCCGGCGCAGGCGGCCAGGCTGCGCAGCGAGCGGACGCGGGCGGGCAGCCAGGCGGCGCAGCGGGCAGGCAGGGGCGGGCAGCCAGGCGGCGCAGCGGGCAGGCAGGGGCGGGCAGCCAGGCGGCGCAGCAGGCGAGCAGGCGCGGGCAGGCAGACGGCGCAGCAGGCGAGCAGGCGCGGGCAGGCAGACGGCGCGGCGCTGCGGCGAGTATCTGTGGGCGGGCGGCGCTGCATGCGGGCGCAGCTCACACCTGCGTGAAAGCGACCATCACGTTGTGCCCGCCGAACCCGAAAGAGTTCACCAGGGCCGCGTCCCACCGGCCCTCGCGCGCCGCGCCCCGGATCAGGTCGAGCAACGACGAAGCTGGCCGTCCGCGCACCTGCGCGAACGGCCAGCTTCGTCGTACTCAGCTAAGCACTCGGCTTAGCACTCAGCCAATGCTCGACCCTGTTCACTGCCCGGCGGTCGAAACCCCGGCCGCGGAACCGGAGAGCCAGGTCTGCCAGCTCTCGTTCCAGTCGGTGTATCCGTTGCCGTTGTGGACCTGGTCCGGCTCCCCGTTGACGGTGACCGGGTCGCCGATGTTGATGAAGTTGTAGAACCACGTCGCGTCCGCCGGCCTCAGGTGGATGCAGCCGTGCGAGGTGTTGTCCGTGCCGATGTGGCTGTCCCACTCCGCCTGGTGGATGTACGTCCCCGAGTCGGTCAGGTGCACGTCGTTGTAGACCTTGAGGTCGTAGTAGTTGCCGACCCCCGGCGTGCAGCTGAAGCCCGGCACCGAGCAGGACTTCATCTCGATCATCGGTTCCTTGTCGAGCACCACCATGGTGCCGCCCCAGGTGCTGTACCCGGCCATCCCCGTGTCGGTGGGGATCTCCTTGACGTCCTTGCCGTCCTGGTAGACGTGCATGGTGTAGTTCTTCGTGTCCACCACGGCCCGCTGGTCGCGGCCGATGGTGAAGCTGAAGTTCTTGTTGTACGACCCGTAGGTGACGTCGCCGGCCTTCACGCCGTTGAGGTTCATCGCCACCGAGACCTTGGTGCCCGACGCCCAGTAGCTCTGCGGGCGCCAGTCGACCTGGGTCGAGGTGATCCAGCTCCACGCGCCGTCGACGTGCGGCGTGGTGGTGACCGTCATCGCCTTCTCGACGTTGGCGCGGTCCTTGGAGTTCGGCGGGTTGGTGAAGTTCACCGAGATCGGCTGGCCGACGCCGACCGTCTCCCCGTCGTCCGGGAAGTAGCTCTGCAGCCCGAGCCGCTTCTGCGGCGTCAGGGTCGTGAACTTCGCCGAGATCGTCTTCTCGGCACCGCTGGAGTCCAGCGCCTTGCCGGTCACGGTGTAGCTGCTGGATATGTACAGCGTCCCGGTGGACGTCCAGGCCGAGCCGTCGGCGGCCAGCGTGCCGGCCACCTTGTCGCCCTTGGCGTCCTGGGCCGTCACCGACTCGATCTTCCCGCCGGCGGCGCTGATCTGGATGCCCGCGGAGGGGTCGGCGTTCGAGGTGCCGTCGGCCGGCTTGGCGCTGAGCACGAGGGGCGTCGCGGGCGACGAGGACGTCGTCGCACCCCCCGGCGTGCTGGAGCCGCCTGCCGCGCCGGCCGGCGCGGAACTCCCGTTGGCGACCGGGTTCATCGCCGACGGCTTGGAGCCCGACGAACTGCCGCAGCCGGCCGCCAGCAGCGTGGCCGCGGCGGCGACCGCGGTCAGCTGGGCGGCGCGGCGCCACGCGGGCCGGACGGTGACGCGGCGGGCGCCGGCGGCGACCCCCGCAGAACCACCCCGGCCGTGCTCACGTGCCACGAGTCCTCCTTGGAGTGGACAGGTTTCTGACCACGTATAAAGCGGTTGACTTCTTCCGGGTACGGAACACCACCAGACCGGCGTTTTCCGTGCGAAACCGCACGCCAAGCCTTCCAGGATTCCATACATCCACCTAGACGTCACATGGTGCGCTGAGGTTGCTGCGGAAATCGGCCGATCATGGCTTCGTGACAGTTCCGGTACAAACGAGCGAGGTCGGGAACTCTCAAAACAGGTTGAGTACCCCTGAACCGTCCCGTCTCAGGCATCTGACGAAGTCCTGGCGGCGCCCGGCTTCCGGCGCAGCCCCGAGCCTCGCGGTAAGGCCCACCCCGGAACAAGTTCAAGATTCTTCGTCCCCTGGTGTGGACAGCGTTCGGTGAGAGCGCTTTCATGAAGCTTGCGCGCGCAATGGTATAGACCTCGCGGACACCCAGAACCGGCTGTGCCCGACACGGCCGGCCGGACCTGGTCCGCGAGTCCTCGTGGTGCGTCAACCCTGGAGAACCCCCATGTCCGCAACCCCACAGCAATCACCACCCCGCACCGCCCGCAAACGCTTCCGGCGCCTGGCCGCCGTGGCCGCGCCGCTCGCCGTGGCGCTTCTGGCCTGGGCCTCGGCGCCCGACGGCGTGGCCCAGGCCTCGGCGCCCCCACCGCCGTCGGGCTGGAACCAGGTCTTCCTCGACGACTTCAACGGTGCGGCCGGCAGCGGCATCGACGGTCAGTGGATGTACGACACCGGTCCGGGCTCGAACTTCGGCACCGGCGAGATCGAGACGATGACGAACTCGACCAGCAACGTGCATCTGGACGGCAACGGCAACCTCGACATCACCGCGCTGGGCGGCGGGAGCAACTGGACCTCGGGCCGGGTGCAGACCACCTCGGCCAACGTCGGGGCGCCGGCCGGCGGCAAGCTGATGGTGAGCGCCTCGATCCAGCAGCCGACCGGGGGCCTGGGGTACTGGCCCGCGTTCTGGATGCTCGGGCCGGGCCAGTGGCCGGAGAACGGCGAGATCGACATCATGGAGGACGTCAACGCCCTGTCGGAGGTCGCGGGCACCATCCACTGCGGCACCTACCCCGGCGGCGTCTGCAACGAGGGCAACGGCATCGGCAGCGGGCTGCGGGCCTGCGGCGGCTGTCAGAGCGGCTTCCACACCTACTCCATGGTGCTGGACCGCACCAACACCTCGAACGAGTCGATCACCTTCTACCTCGACGGCAACCAGTACTTCTCGGTGAGCGAGGGACAGGTCGGCGCCTCGACCTGGCAGCAGGCCTACGACCACAACCTGTCGATCATCCTCGACCTGGCGATGGGCGGCGGCTTCCCGAACGGGGTCTGCAACTGCACGACACCGACCGGCTCGACCGCCTCCGGCGGCACGATGCAGGTCGACTACGTCGCGGCGTACACGACCAACGGCGGCAGTGGCGGCCCGCCGCCGCCCCCGCCGGGCAGCGGCCCGATCTACTCCGGCGTCGGCTCCAACATCTGCCTGGACGACCAGAGTTCGAGCACCGCGAACTACAACCCCGTGCAGATCTACACCTGCAACGGCACTGCGGCGCAGCAGTGGTCCGTGGTGCAGGCCGGGAGCACGCTGCATGTTCTGGGCAAGTGCCTGGACATCTACGCGGCCGGGACGACGAACGGGACGAAGGTCGATCTCTACGACTGCAACGGCACCGGAGCGCAGGTGTTTGAGCCGCAGTCGAACGGATCGCTGTACAACCCGCAGTCCAACAAGTGTCTGGACGTCCCCGGTGCGACCACGCAATCGGGTACGCAGGTTCAGATCTACGACTGCAACGGCACCAACGCTCAGAAGTGGACTATTCCGTAGCGGTTAGACAGGACTCGCGCGGCCCCGGCACGGATTCCGTGCCGGGGCCGCGTGTTTTCGCGGCCGGGGCCGCGTAGCTCTCGCGGCCGAGGCGGCTCACCGCTTCTGCTGAGCTCTGCGCGCGCCGGGCCCGGGCTCTCGCGCAGGCTCCGGCGGCTCCGGCGGCGTCGGGTGGGCAGCGCGGCTGAGGATGGCCATCGGCTCGTAGGCGAACAGGCCCCACATCGCCGCGACCGTCGGGTGCGCCGGGTCGGCTTGGTAGGACAGCCAGCAGGCCCAGCGGCCGCGGTGGGTGAACCAGCACTGGATGTGGCCGGGCAGCCAGCGACCGTCGACGCGAACCCAGATCGTGCTCTCGCGCGGCTCGACGCGGCGGGCGTCGCGGGGCGGGCGCGGGAGGCGCCGGGCGTCGCGCCAGGGGCCCGCGGGGACGCCGCTCAACTCGGGTAGACGCGCAGCCGGCCGGCGCCGTCGGCCTCCACGCGCAACCGCACGCGCCCCAGCGCGAGCTGGATGCGGGCGGCTGTCTCCGGGCCGGACAGGCCCTCGATGACGACGACGGAGCGTCGGCCGTCGATGTGTACGGCGGCGGGAAAGCCTCCGAGGCGGTCGACCTCGGAGGCCACGGCACGGGCTAAGGGGATGAGCGGTTCCACGACCGGGATCCTACTCGAACAAACTTTCGTATCAAGAGCCGGCCGGACGCGGCTCCAGAACGAAGACAGGGATCACACGATCGGTTTTCTCCTGGTATTCGGCGTACGCCGGATACGCGGCGACCGCGCGCTCCCACCACTCGGCCTTCTCCTCGCCGGTGACTTCACGGGCCGTCATCTCCCGGCGCGCGGCGCCGTCCTGGAGCTCCACGCGCGGGTCGGAGACGACGTTGAAGTACCACACCGGGTGCTGCGGGAAGCCGCCCTTCGAGGCCACGGCCGCGTAGCACCCTTCGTGTTCCACGCGCATCAGCGGGATCTTGCGGATCTTGCCGGTCTTGGCACCGCGCGTCGTGAGGACGACGATGGGCAGGCCTGTGTCCCAGAGCGTCCCTCCCTGTGTGCCGTCTGAGCTCTCATACAGCTCGACCTGTTCGCGCACCCACTGCGCCGGACTCGGCTCGTACTCACCTTCAAGAGGCATCGCGGTCATCCCGTCGTCGTGTGCGGATTGTGCTCGCGGTCCTCCGAGTCCCTACCCCTTAGAAGTCCCGCAGTTCGTCGAACCAGGCCAGCGCCTCGGCGTCGGGCACCGGCGGGACGGCCAGCCGGGCGAGCTGGAGCACCGCGGTCGCGGCGTCCTCGCGCTCCGGCGTCTCCAGGTCGCCGATCTCGTTGAGGGCGCGGGTGAAACCCTCGATCGCGTCCCGCGCGACCGCAAGCCGGTCGGTCGCGGTCGCGGTTGCTGCTGCGTCGAGCTGCCGGGCGGCGGTCTTGAACGCGGCCACCGCCGGCTTGGACTGCTTCCGCGACCACGCCGCGAACGGCAGGCCGGACTCGGTCACGAACCAGGAGGCGGTGCGCAGCTGGCTGACGCTCCAGACCTGCGCGGCCGATGTGGCGCCGTCGTCGGTGGTCTCCCACTGGGCCGTCAGACCGCGCTTCTTCAGATCGGCGCGAAGCTGCCTGCCGGTTACCGCGTCGATGTTCCAGGTCAGGAACGAGGCCAGCTCCGGCCAGGTGGCCAGCGGCGGGAGCCCGGTCAGGTCCGGGGCCATGCGCAGGTTCAGCTCCGTGAGCGCCAGGTCCGCGAGCGCTTCCGGGCGCGCGATCGCGCCCCTCAGGCTCAGCTTCCGCAAGCGGCGGAACTGTGTCAGGGAGCGAAGATCGAGCGGGACGTCCAGGGGCGCGGTGGCGATCTCCAGCGATTCGACGTCGCCGAGCCCGGGGATCGGCGGCAGGGCGCGGGATCCCGCCGAGCCGTCGGCGGGAGCGGGGACGCCGTTCGGGGTCGGGGCGTGGGGCAGCCGGAGGGTGATGCGTGGCAACGGTTCCGGCGGCTGTCCCGGCGTCGCGAGCACGGTCAGCGCTGACGGCTCGCCGACGAAGGTCAGGGTCCTGATGTGGCCCCCGGTAACGCCCTCGACGGTGACCGGGAGGTCGCCGTGGTCGATGACCAGCTCGTCGATGTGCGCGGCGGAGACGTCGAGGACCAGGCCCGAGGTGACGGGCCGGAACTTCAACCCCTCGACGTGTCGCTCCCGGGCCCAGGCGAACACCGAGGTGTCGTCCCCGACGTAGGTGATCCAACGGGGCCACAGCCCGCCGGCGGGAGTGGTCATGCCGTCGAAGAACGACCAGTCCATCGGGTCGCCGACCTCGACGACCAGGTCCGGATCCGCGTCGGCGGGCCCGACGGACACGTCACCGCGATGGGCTGCGCGCACCTTGGTCAGGGCCGCCGCGGCGGCGTTCCGATCCCACATGGCGCGCAGCCTATAAGCGTCGCGGATCGCTCTGATCGCCACGGTGGTTCACTCCGTGTGAAATGCTGGCCCGATGCCGTCGATCAAGCATTTCCAAGTGACCTTCGACTGCGCGGACCCGCAGCGCGTCGCGCAGTTCTGGTGCGAGGTGCTGGGGTACGTCCTCCCGCCGGCGCCGGAGGGCTTCGCCACGTTGGCCGAGTACGAGCTCACCCTGCCGCCGGAGGAACGGGGGACGTGGGCCGCCTGCGTCGACCCCTCGGGCGAGGGCCCGCGCCTGTACTTCCAGCGCGTGCCGGAGGGCAAGGTCGTGAAGAACCGGGTGCACCTCGACGTGCGGACCGTCACCGGCCTCGTGGGCGCGGAACGGCTCGCCGTGCTCGAAGCCGAGTGCGCGCGGCTGATCGCGCTCGGAGCGTCGAAGGTGCGGCTGCTGCCCGCCGACGAGGAGAACGAGTCGTGCATGGTGATGCAGGACGTTGAGGGCAATGAGTTCTGTCTCGACTGAGACCGGCGTCGGAGTCGGAAGGTTCGTCATCGAGGTGGCGCGGTGAAGCAGAGCGCGGGCATCCTGCTGTACAAGATCGAGGACGGCGAGCTGCGGGTGCTGCTCGTGCATCCCGGCGGGCCGCTGTTCACGAAGCGGGACGCGGGATGGTGGTCGATTCCCAAGGGCGAGTACACCGACGACGAGGACGCGCTGGCGGCGGCCGTGCGCGAGCTGCGCGAGGAGACCGGCGCGGAGGTCGACGCGGCGCGGGACCGCTTGGTGGAGCTCGGGTCGGTGCGGCAGAAGAGCGGGAAGGTGGTCACGGCGTGGGGCGTCGAGGCCGACTTCGACGTGACGACGCTGGTGAGCAACCTGTTCGAGCTCGAATGGCCGCCGCGGTCGGGGGTGCGGCGGGAGTACCCGGAGGTGGATCGCGGAGAGTGGTTCGGGGTGGAGGCCGCGCGGGAGAAGGTCAACAGCGCGCAGGCTGCTTTCGTCGATCGGCTGGTGGCGTGGCTCGCGGAGAACTCAGGGCGCTGAGCTGTTTCGACCGGCGGTTACCGCCGCTGGTCCCCGCCGGCTAGTCCCAGCGGACCGGCAGGTGCTTGAGGCCGTTCTGGAAGTTGGAGGTCAGGCGGACCGGGTCGCCGTCGGGACGGATCCGCGGCATCCGGGTCAGGACCTGGCCGAGCATCGCGCGCATCTGGGTCTTGGCCAGGTGCGCGCCGAGGCAGTAGTGCGGGCCGAAGCCGAAGCTGACGTGGTCGTTCGGGTTGCGGGTGAGGTCGAGGCGGTCGGGGTCGCGGAAGACGGTCTCGTCGCGGTTCGCGGAGGCGTGGTAGACGACGACCTTGTCGCCGGCCCGGATGGCGCGGCCGCCGAGGGTGACGTCGCAGGTCGCGGTGCGGCGGAACTGCATGACCGGAGGCCAGTAGCGGAGCAGTTCGTCGACGGCGGCGTCGAGGCGGGCCTCGGGGTCGCGGCGGAGGTCGGCGAGCTGGTCGGGGTGCTGGAGGAGGGTCAGGAGGGCGCCGGGGATGCCGTTGCGGAGGGTTTCGTTGCCGGCTACCGCGAAGAGGAAGAACATGTTTTCGAACTCGGCGTCGGTGAGGCCTTCGGCGAGGAGTCGGGCGACGATGCCGGTCGGGGCTGCGGGGGCCGGGGCGGCGGTGCGGGCGGCGGCGAGGGTCGCGGCAGCGGCGTCAGGAGCAGCGTCAGTATCTGTACTCGCCGCGGCGAGGCCGTGCGCGTACGCGTACATGTCCGCCAGTCCTGCCCGTGAGCGCGGGTTGAGCGGGCGTCCGTCGGGGCGGGTCATCATGGCGGGGCGTTCTGCGAGCGCCGCGCGGCCGAGGGGGCTGAGGGCCGCGGCGTCGGCGGTGGTCAGGCCGGCGTAGTCGGTGTCCTGATAGCCGATCACTCGGTTGGCCCAGTCGTAGAGCAGGCGGCGGTCCTCGTCCGGGACGCCCATGACGCGCGCGAGCGTCCACACCGGGAGGTCGGCGGCGACCTCGACGAAGTCGGCGTGGCCGGCGGGCAATACGGCGTCGATGAGGACGCGGGCCCGCTCGGCGATCGTCTCCTCCAGCGCTCGGACGGCCCGCGGGGTGAACGCCGCCGCGACGATGCGCCGCAGCCGGGACAGCGCCGGCGGATCCTGGTTGAGCATCATGGCACGCACGAAGGCCAGGTCGTCGGCGGTCTCCGGATCGCGGATCTGGGTGCCGCCGAGGTGGGAGGAGAAGGTCTGCGGATCGCGCAGGACGCGCTTGACGTCGGCGTGTGCGAACACGCCCCAGTAGCCGGGGCCGGCGGGCCAGGCGCCGACGGCCGACTCCTCGATCCAGCAGACCGGGGTGGTGCGGCGCAGCTCGGCGAAGCGGGCGTAGGGGACGGCGGCGGTGTAGGTCTGGGGGTGGAAGATCTCGGCCGTCACCGTTCCAGCGTGCCGCACCGGCGGGGCGCGGGAAAGGGCCGGGGAGGTGAGTCGGCGACATCGGGGATCTGGCCGGGATGGCAGGGATGGCAGGGATGGCCGGGATCGCCGAGGTAGCCGAGGTAGCCGGGATCAGCTCACAACGGCTTGACCCAGCGAGACCACTCGGCCTGCGGCGCGTAGCCGCCGGAGCGCCAGGCGTGGTGGGCGAGGTCGTTCTCGTCGAGCACCATGGCGTCGGCGCGGGTGCCGCCGAGCGTGCGGAAGCGGGCTTCGGCGGCGTCGACCAGCAGGCGGCCGATCCCGGCGCGGCGGCGGCCGGGGTGCACGGCGAGGCGGTAGAGGTGGCAGCGCCAGCCGTCCCACCCGGCGATGACGGTGCCGACCAGCTCGCCGGTGGCCGCGTCGACGGCGAGGATCAGGGCCTCGGGATCGCGAGCGACCAGCGCCGAGACCGCGGCGGCGCTGTCGGCGGGACGGTGCGCGTCCTCGGCGGCGAGCTGCCAGAAGGCCAGGACGGTGTCGAGGTCTGCGACGGTGGCGGGGCGGAGTTCGGGAGCCGGCATGGCCACGAGGCTAGAACCGCGCGGACGGATGTGGCCGCCGCCGCTCGCGATGCGGGACAGCCGGCCAGCGCACCGAACTCCGGCTGCACCAGCGCCAAGCCATCAGATGCACCAGGTCCGAGCGCCTCACCGCCGTGCTCGAAGCACACCGAGGTCCGGCCGCACCAGCACCCAACCGCACCAGATCCGAGCGCCTCGCTGCTGCGCGCGAAGCACACCCAACTCCGGCCGCACCAGCACCCCGCCGCCGGCGCACCGCCGACCACGCCGGCCGTCGGCGCACCGCCGAGACAAGCGCACCGCCGACCGTGCCCGGCCACCGGGCCCAGCCGAAACAAGCGCACCACCGGCCACACTCCGCCGCCAGCGCACCGCCGGGACAAGCACACCGCTGGCCGCGCCCAGCCACCGGGCCCAGCCGAGACAAGCGCACCACCGGCCACGCTCCGCCGCCGGCGCCCCGTCTACTCGTCGTCGCCGATCACCGGCTCCAGCAGCGTGCCGGCGTTGTGTTCCAGCAGGCGCCAGCCGCGGCGGGCCTCGCCGAGGACCGACCAGCAGCAGTTCGACAGGCCGCCGAGGGCGCCCCACAGCTCCGGGGGCAGGCCGAGCATGCGGCCGAGGGCCACGCGGGCCGCGCCGCCGTGGGTGGCGACGACCAGGGTGCCGCCCGGCGGGACCTTCTCCAGGCCGCGGAGGATGGCCGGCACCACGCGGTCGGCGACCTCGGTCTCCAGTTCGCCACCGCCCCGGCGGATCGGCTCGCCGCGGCGGAACGACTCGAACTCCTCGGGGTAGCGGGCGATGATCTCGTCGTCGTTGAGACCCTGCCAGGTGCCCGCGTAGGTTTCGCGGAGGCCTTCGTCGAGGCTGACCGGGAGGTCGGTGAGGTGCGCCAGGGCCTCGGCGGTGCGGGTCGCCCGGATCAGGTCGGAGGCGACGATCACGTTGGGCCCGAGGCCGGCCAGGACGCGGGCGGCGCGCTCGGCCTGGGCCAGGCCCACCTCGTCCAGGGGGATGTCGGTCTGGCCCTGGAAGCGGCGCTCCAGGTTCCAGGCGGTGCGGCCGTGGCGCCACAGGACGATCTGCCGGGCGCCGTTCACGCTCGCGGCGCGGTCCATGCCGGACGGCGCGGTCTCGGTCGGCTCGTGGTCGCGCGCGGCCGACGCCGAGATGGCTGCCTGGGCCGCTTGGGCCGCCGCGGAGGTGGCGGCGGCGAGCGCGGCGGTGCTGGCGGTGGCGATCATCGGGGCGGTACCGGCGGTGCCGGCGTTGGCAACCGGGGCAGCGACCGCAGCCGCGACCCCAGCGCCCGAAGCGGCAGCCGGGGCCGGCGCCGCAGCGCCAGCCCCTATGCCGTCCTGGTTCGTGCTCACGCGCCCAACCCGGCGGCTGGTCGGTCGTCCTCCGCGACCTCGGCGTCGTCGGCGAACTCGTCGTCGGCGTCGTCGGCGAACTCGTCGGCGACATCCTCGGCCTCGGCCCCGACCGTCGCCACGGACCCGGCGGGCCGCTCGCTCCGGCCGTTCGTCACCGACTCCGGCAGCTCGATCAGCGGGCAGTCCTTCCACAGCCGCTCAAGCGAGTAGTACGTCCGCTCCTCGGCGTGCTGCACGTGCACCACGATGTCGATGTAGTCCAGCAGGACCCAGCGGCCCTCCTGCTCACCCTCGCGCCGGGCGGGCTTGGCGCCGATCTCCAGCAGCCGCTCCTCGATGCCGTCGACGATCGCGCGCACCTGGCGGTCGCTGTTGGCGGAGGCCAGGACGAAGGCGTCGGTGATCACGAAGACGTCGCTCACGTCGTACGCGACGATGTCGTCGGCCACTTTGTCGGACGCCGCCTGGGCCGCCGCGATGGCGAGCTCCCGGGCGCGGTCGGTTGCGGTCATGAAGTCTTCCGTTCGTGGACGCTTTCTGGGCGACTACCAGGATCTCATGCTCAGCCGGCCGGTCCGTCGGGTTTAGGCCGCCGGCGGCTTCGGCCCGCCGACGGCCCAGCCCGCCGGCAGGCGCGACCGGTGGCCTCAGCCGGTGGACGAGTTCGTCGCCGTCGGCCGGTGCGAGGCCCGGCCGTTGCTGGACTTCGTCCCGTCCGTCGGGCCGCCGCCGGTCGCCGAGTCGGTCCCGGTGCCGGTTCCGGTCGCCGTCCCGGACCCGCTCGGCGCGCTCGGCGTCGTCGGCTGGTCGGCCGGCACCTGCCCGATCTGCGTCCAGTCCGCCCCCAGCACCACCCGGGCGTCGGTGAGCGTGGTGTCGAACGGCGTGACCCGCACCGCGCTGTCCGGCAGCCCGAGCGCCAGCGCGATCTGCCTGCCGAGCGACATCGCGTCCTGGTTCGGCACGGTCACGTACGTGTTCGCCGCCTGCTGCACCACGCCCTGGTCCACCGGCGTGTAGCCGCCGCCGACCAGCTTCGACTCGGCCATCGCGCGGCTGGAGACGGTGTCCGCGCGGCCGGTGGCGTCGGCCACCGAGACCCGGGTCAGCCCGCCGTTGTCCTTGGCCTTGGACGCGCCGTTCAGCAGGGCCTTGACCACGCCGGAGGCCTTGTCCAGGTCCATCACCCCGGTCCCGTCGGACCGCAGCGGCAGCGTCTGCTCGGAGAACCGGCTGCCCTGCTCCTCGGCGCCGAGCGCGGTCAGGATCCCGGCCAGCTTGTTGTTGGGCAGCGCCGGGTCCGGGACCGCGGCCAGGCTGTTGAGCACCGCCGTGGTGGTGCCGGCCTCGTGCGGGATCTTGGCCAGCATGCCCTGCACCACCTGGCCGAACCGGGCCAGCTGCTTGTCCGGCGACTCGCCCTTCGGGTGGTAGACCGCGTAGTAGGCGGCCTTGTCGCCGGTCATGTCCTGGGTGCCGGCCTGGAAGAGCGGCTTGCCGTTCTGGTCGAGGACCGCGGCGGCGGAGGCCGGGTCCACGTTGACGCTCACGCCGACCAGGTTGTTCAGCAGCGCGCCGAACGTCAGCTCGTCCATCGACCAGACGCCGTCCACGTTCACGCCGAGCAGCGTGGTCAGCGCGTCCTTGCCGGCCGGCGCGGCGCTCGGCATCGAGCCGCCGAACGGCTGGCTGTCCAGGGCGGCGGACTCCACGCTCAGCTCGGCGGGGATCAGCAGCGCCGCGCCCCGGCCGGCCGGATCGGTCTTGCCGGCCACCTCGTTCTTGTCCGCGACCAGGACCACGTTGCCGACCGCGTCGCCGTTGCTGTCCTTCACCTGGAGCAGCACCGTGGTCTGAGTGGCCTTCACGCCGCCGCCGCCGTTGAGCAGGAACCACGCCCCGCCGCCGACGACCAGCAGCACGAGGACTGCGGCCAGCGACAGCAGCTGGACACGGCGGCGCCGGGCCCGCTCGGCGCGGTCGTCGTTGCCGACGAAGTGGAGCCAGTTGGTCAGTTCGCCCTCGGAGTCGCCGGAATCGCCGGTGTTGTCGGCGTCCGAGGCGGCTTCAGCCGCGGTCTCGGTGGCGACGACGCGCGCCGGCATCGGCTCGGGGTCCGGCACGAAGCCCGCGACAGGTTCCGGCATCGTCGGGAACGCCGACACGCGCGCAGCGGCAGGCTCCTCATAGGAGGGCTGCTGGGGGTACGGCTGGTAGGACGGCGCTTGCTGGGCCTGGCCGTAGGGGTCGTACTCGTAGGAAGGCTGCTGCGGAGGCTGTGTGGGCTGGTAGAAACCCGAAGAGTCGAGATTCTGGTACTGGGCCGGCGCCTCGGGATAACCGGCGTTCCCGTATCCATACGGCTGCGCCTGGTAAGGATCCTGCGCCTGGTACTGCTGATACCCGCCCTGTTGATACGGATCTTGCTGGTATTGATCCGTTTGGTACTGCTCCTGGTACTGCTCCCCCTGCGCGTAGCCCTGATACGCGCCGCCCTGGTAGTAGGAGGGGTTCGTGTACCCGGAGTACTGGTCGTACGCTGCGGCCTCCTGCTCGGCCCGCTCCACGTACTCCGCCGGCCGCTCGTACTCCCCCGATCCGCGCCGCCCGGTGCCGGGGCTCTGCGGGGCCACATAAGGGTCCTCCGGGGGGCTGTCGGCGCGGCGCCGTCGGCCGCGCCCTCCCGAGCCCCCGCTCGTCGGCGGATCGTTCTCCCCCGGCCAGCTCATGTCGTCCCTGTCCCAGGGGTGTCCCGGTAGAGCCCCCGCTTGTTGATGTACTGGACGATTCCGTCGGGGACCAGGTACCAGACCGGTTCCCCGTGCCGGACGCGTTCACGGCAGCCTGTGGAGGAGATCGCCATGGCCGGCACCTCCACCAACGAGGCCTTCCCCGGCGGCAGCCCCGGGTCGGCCAGCCGGTGACCCGGCCGGGTGACGCCGATGAAGTGGGCGAGGTCGAACAGCTCCTCGGGGTCGCGCCAGGAGAAGATCTGCTCCAGGGCGTCGGCGCCGGTGATGAAGAACAGGTCGGTGTCCGGGCCGCGCTCGGCCGACAGCTCCCGCAGGGTGTCGGTGGTGAAGGTGGGCCCGCCGCGGTCGATGTCCACCCGGCTCACCGAGAACCGGGGGTTCGAGGCAGTGGCGATCACCGTCATCAGATAGCGGTCCTCGGCCGCGGACACCCGGCGCTCGGACTTCTGCCAGGGTTCACCGGTCGGGACGAACACCACCTCGTCGAGCCCGAACAGGCTCGCGACCTCGCTGGCCGCGACCAGGTGGCCGTGGTGGACGGGGTCGAAGGTGCCGCCCATGACACCCAGCCGCGTCCGGCGCCGTCGGGTCGCCCCGGCGGCCTGCGGCTCAGGCGTCGGATGAGAGGTCATGGCGCGTCACCCTACCCGGTCGGACCGGGGTGGTGGGACTAGCGATCCTTGTTAAGACGCGTGGTGACGAACAGCAGGATCAGCAGGACGCCGAGGACGATCGCGCCGTTCAGCGGCGGGTTGATGCCGTGGTGCGTCGGCTCGGGCGCCGTCGTACCCTCGGCGAGGAGGGCGTGCGCGGCCTGCGTGGCGGTGGAGAGTGCGGACATGGACGTCAGCATAGGGGGTCCGGCCGATCGGAATCCCGGCAGGGTGCCCGCTTGAGCGGGCGCCGTCAGCCGCGCGGGCTACTCCCCCGGGCCGACCCCCCGGCTACTCACCCTCGGAGTCGTGGTTCCGATAGCCGCGCAGGCACGCCCAGGCGAGCAGGACGACGGTGATCACCGCGCCCAGCACGAACCACCGCAGCCAGCCCGCGGTGTGGGGCGCCGTGTTCTGGGGGAACGGGCTGGGGTCCGCCAGATAGATCGAGTGAAGGACGCGCATGGCGTCCACACTACGCCGGGGCCCCGGGGAACCTCCCAGCAGGTCCGGACGTCCCTATCTTGAGAGCTCCACCGGCGGTCACGGGAACGCCCCGCGAGGGCTGTGCCGGGTCTACTGTGAGCTATAGAGACGTCTACGAGGGGGTTCCCGATGCCGGATCGCGAAGGTTCTGAGAACACGCCGGACCGGAGCCGGAAGCGCTTCCCGGGCATCAGCTCCCGGGCCTACGAACATCCCGCCGACCGCACGGCGCTGGTCGCGCTGCGCAAGATCGACGGCTTCGACATGCTGCTGCGCAAGCTGTCCGGCTTCATCGACGAGCGCAAGATCCGGCTGTCCCTGCTGGCCGACGGCGTCAAGGTCGGCGACCTGCAGTTCCAGCGCCTGCAGGCGCTGCTGGAGGACGCGGTCGACGTCCTGGACATCGGCTTCATGCCGGAGATGTATGTCGTCCAGAACCCGGTCCCGAACGCTTTCACCATCGGCATGGACCGCCCGACGATCGTCCTGACCACCGGCTTGTACGAGCTGATGGACGAAGAGGAGATGCGCTTCATCGTCGGCCACGAGGCCGGCCACGTCCTGTCCGGCCACGCGGTCTACCGCACGATGCTGTTCTGGCTGACCAACTTCGCCACGAAGCTGTCCTGGATGCCCATCGGCAAGTGGGGCATCGACATGTTCATCAACGCCCTGCTGGAGTGGTTCCGCAAGGCCGAACTCTCCTGCGACCGCGCCGGCCTCCTGGTCGAGCAGGACCTGGACGCCGCCATGCGCTCCCTGATGAAGCTGGCCGGCGGTTCCCACCTGGCGGAGATGAACCCCGTCGCGTTCCTGGAGCAGGCCCGCGAACACGAGGGCGGCGGCGGCCTGCGCGAGTCGATCCTGAAGATCATGAGCCTGCGCGAGCGCACGCACCCCTACACCTCGATCCGCGCCCTGGAGCTGACCCGCTGGGTCGAGTCCGGCGACTACCAGCGCGTCATGTCCGGCGACTACCCGCGCCGCGAGGACGACCCGCAGGCCAGCGTGCGCGAGGAGGCCAAGGCGGCGGCGAACCAGTACAAGGAGAACTTCGAGAAGACGACCGACCCGCTGCTGACGAAGGTGCGCGGGTTCGCCGACGAGGTGGCCGGGGTCGGGAGCCGGATCGGCGAGACCATGTACCGCAAGTGGGGTCCGTCGCGCGGTGAGGGCGCCGGTGCGCCGGATGAGGGTGCTGAGGACTGAGGTCTGATGCGCTGACCTGAGCGACGACGCGAGCGGCCCCGGTTCCTGATGGGAATCGGGGCCGTTTCGCTGCGGCGGTCGGCGGTCGGCGGAGCGTGCGTAGCGAAAAGTTGGGGATGCCGGCCGGGCATTTTGTTAGGACTTTTTCGCCCCTTGTAAACAGGTGTAGCACGCGCCACCGACACCGGACCGCGCCTAGAACAGGCGCCTTAAACAGGCGCCCAGAACAGCACGTTCGGCGGCACCCGGCGGCACTCAAGGCGCCGCCGCCGTTCCACCTCCAGCGTCAGACGCCTTTCCCGCCCTCCGGCGCGAGCATCACCAGCTGGTAGTCCCGTCCCGACACCGAGAAGCGCACCGCGTCCTGCCCGGACGCCGACACCGACGCGCTCGCGCTGCTGCCGCCGCCGGTTCCCGAGCCGCCCGGGGTCCCGGAGGCCGGCGGGACGTTCGGGTTCCGGTCGTTCCCGCCCTTGGAGGAGGAGAACAGCCGCGGTACGCCGATGATCGCCGAGGTGACCAGCGCGGCCAGGACCACCCAGGCCACGTTCCGGCGCCAGCGCCGGCGGCGGCTGGTGCCGTAGTCGATCGGGGCGCTCTTGTCGCGGACGGGCGCCGGGACCTCGCCGAGGTCGGTCGGCGTCCCGTCGGTGCGCCAGCCGCCGTCGTGCGGGCGCTGTCTGCGCCACTTCTCGCTCAGCTCGCGCTGGCGGGCCGAAGGCTCCTTGTAGGTCGCGGTCTTCGTCGACTCCTTGGTGAAGGAGCGCTCGAACTCAGCCCACTCCTGCTCGGAGAGTATCGGCGCTTCGCCAGGGTCGTCGCGGTTCTGGTTCTTGTCCTCGGCCACGGACGGCCTTCCCCAACCCAGCTCAGGCACGGCCCACTTCCCCCGGACCGCGACACGGACATGATGGGCGAAAGGCTACTTGATCCGGCTCCGTTGCACACCTGGTTCAGTGCCCGCCCGCCCGGATCACTCCCGGATCTGGCCGTCGCCGACCATGAGGTACTTCGTGGAGGTGAGCTCCGGCAGCCCCATCGGGCCGCGCGCGTGGGTCTTCTGCGTGGAGATGCCGATCTCCGCGCCGAAGCCGAACTCGCCGCCGTCGGTGAAGCGCGTGGAGACGTTCACCCCGACCGCGGCGGCGTCCACCCGCAGCTGGAAGGCGCGGGCCGCGTTCAGGTCGCGGGTGACGATCACGTCGGTGTGGCCGGTGTTGTAGGCGTTGACGTGGTCGATCGCGGCATCCAGCGAGTCCACCACCGCCGCCGACAAGTCCAGCGACTCGTACTCGGCGGCGAAGTCCTCGTCGGTGGCCGGCACGACGGCCGCGGAGAAGGCCGCGACCCGCTTGTCCCCGTGCACCGTGACGCCCTTCTCCGCCAGCGCGGCGAGCGCCTTCGGCAGGAACGCCTCGGCGACGTCGGTGTGCACGAGCAGCGACTCGGCGGCGTTGCAGACGCTGTACCGCTGGGTCTTGGCGTTGACCAGGATGCTCAGCGCCTGGTCGAGGTCGGCGGAGGCGTCGACGTAGACGTGGCAGTTGCCGGTCCCGGTCTCGATCACCGGCACCCGCGCGTTGTCCACCACGGACCGGATCAGCGAGGCGCCGCCGCGCGGGATGAGCACGTCGACCAGACCGCGCGCGTTCATCAGGTGCCTCACGGCCTCGTGCGAGTCGCCGGGCACCAGTTGCACGGCGTCGGCCGGGAAGCCGGCGGCGACCAGCGCGTCCCGCATCACGGCGACCAGCACGGTGTTGGAGTCCTTGGCGGAGCTGGACCCGCGCAGCAGCGCGGCGTTGCCGGACTTCAGGCAGATGCCGGCGGCGTCCACGGTGACGTTGGGCCGCGCCTCGTAGATGATGCCGACCACGCCGAGCGGCACCCGCACCTGCCGCAGCTCGATGCCGTTGGGCAGCACACCGCCGCGCACGCTCTCGCCGACCGGGTCGGGCAGCGAGGCGAGCTGGCGCAGCGCGTCGGCGATGGCCGCGACGCGCGCGCCGGTGAGGGTGAGCCGGTCGATGTACCCGGCCGCCGAGCCCCCCTCCCGCGCGCGCTCGGTGTCGCGGCCGTTGGCCTCGACGATCTCGGCGGTGCGGGCGACCAGCGCGTCGGCCATGGCGTGCAGGGCCGCGTCCTTCTGGCCCCGCGGTCGCTGGGCCAGGTCGGCAGCGGCCTTCTTGGCCCGGCGGGCGGTGTCCAGGACTTCGGTCTGCAGGTCCGTCATGGGTCCAGCGTAGGCCGAGCGGGGGCGTCCCCGAGAGGATTTCGCCTGTCGAGACGCCCCGGCCGGCCCCCGTCGGCCCCGGTCACGCCGCCAGCGGCTGGACCGTCAGCTGGTAGTCCTCACGGATCTGGCCGTCCTCGTCCAGCACCAGGAACACCCGGGCCGACCAGGCGGTCTCGCCGCGGTCCGGGCCCTGCGCGTGGTCCAGCCGGATGGTGAAGGTGACGACGTCGCCGTGAACCGCCGCGTCCTCGCCGCCGACGGCGGTGTAGGCGGCGTTCGCGACGAAGGCCTCGTAGGCCTCGGCGACCCGCTCGACGAGCGCGGCGTGGCCGATGTACTGCTGGCCCTCGACGTATTCGATGCCGCGGTCCGACCACAGGTCCGCGACGGCCTTCGCGCGGTCTGCCGGATCGCCGACGGACCAGACGGCGAGGTAGCGGTCGACGACGGTCTGGAGTTCGGTGGTGAGGTTTCCGGTGGTGTTCTTGGTGGAGTTCGTCATGGCCATGACTCTCGGACCGCCGGTCGCCGGAGGGTCAAGCGCCGCGAACCGGCAAGACTCTCCGGTAGGGGGAGGCCTCACAATCGGACCATGTCCCTGTTCCTGTCCATCGGCGACTTCTCGCGCGCCACCCACCTGACCGTCAAGACGCTTCGGCACTACCACGACGTCGGACTGCTGGAGCCGGCCGAGATCGATCCCGGCACCGGCTACCGGCGCTACTCCACCGCGCAGATCCCCGCCGCGCAGGTGATCCGGCGGTTCCGGGAGTTGGGGATGCCCCTGGAGGAGATCCGGACGGTGATGAAGGCCCCCGATGTGGACACCCGGAACCGGCACATCGCCGCGCACCTGAACCGGCTGGAGGCGGAGCTGGGGCGGACGCAGCGCGCCGTGTCCTCGCTGCGGGACCTGCTGGCGCCCGGCGAATCCGACGCCGTCCCGGACATCACGCTGCGCGAGACGCCGGCCGTGCAGGCGGCAGCGATCACCGAGACCGTGGCGATGGAAGACGGCGCCGCGTGGATGCTCGGGGCTTTGGGCGAGCTGTACGCGACGGTCGGCGGCCAGGGTCTGACCCCGTCCGGACCGGCCGGCGGCCTGTTCACCGACGCGGTGTTCACCGACCACCAGGGCGAGGTGACCATCTTCGTCCCCTGCGAAGTTCCGGTCCGTGCCATGGGCCGGGTCCGGCCCGCGACGGTGCCGGCGGCCGAGCTGGCGATCATCGAGCACACCGGGCCGCCGATCGAGTCCGACCGGGCTTACGGCGCCCTGGCGAGCTATGTCGAGCGGCATGCCTTGGCCGTCCAGGGGCCGATCCGCGAGTACTACCTCGTCGGGCAGCGGGACACCCCGGATATGGCGCGGTGGCGTACCGAGGTGTGCTGGCCGGTGTTCCGGGTCGGGAGCTGACAGAGGGCACCGTCAGCGCAGGACGACCAAGTCGTCCCGGTGCACCAGCTCCCGCTCGTACTGCGGACCCAGCGCCGCCGCGAGCTCTCGCGTCGAGCGCCCGAGCAGCTCCGGCAGCTCGCTCGCGTCGTAGTTCACCAGGCCGCGCGCGACCGCGACCCCGGCGTCGTCCACCAGGTCCACCGGGTCCCCGGCGTTGAAGGACCCTTCGACGCCGGTCACGCCGGCCGGCAGCAGCGACAGCCGGCGCTCGACGATCGCCTTCACCGCACCGGCGTCCAGCCGCAGCGAGCCGCGGGTGTCGGCGGCGTGTGCCAGCCACAGCAAGCGGGTCGGCGTGCGGGAACCGGTCCGGTGGAACAGTGTGCCGACCACCTCGCCGCGCAGTGCACGGGCCGCGTGCGCGGCGGAGGTCAGCACCACCGGGATGCCGGCCTCGGTGGCGATCCGGGCGGCCTCGACCTTGGTGGCCATGCCGCCGGTGCCGACCCCGGCCCGGCCCGCTCCCCCGATGGAGATGCCGGCCAGGTCCGCGGGGCCGCGGACGTCGGCGACCTGCGACGTGCCGGGCTTGGCGGGGTCGCCGTCGTAGAGCGCGTCCACGTCCGAGAGCAGCACCAGCAGGTCGGCGTGCACCAGGTGCGCCACCAGGGCGGCCAGCCGGTCGTTGTCGCCGAAGCGGATCTCGTGGGTGGCGACCGTGTCGTTCTCGTTCACGATCGGCAGGACGTTCATGTCCAGCAGCCGCGCCATCGTCTGGTGCGCGTTGCGGTAGTGCGAGCGCCGCGTCGTGTCGTCGACCGTGAGCAGCACCTGGCCGACGGTGCGGCCGTAGCGCGCGAAGGAGGCCGTGTACCGGCCGACCAGCAGGCCCTGCCCGACCGAGGCGGCGGCCTGCTGGGTGGGCAGGTCCTTGGGACGCTTGCGCAGGCCCAGCGGCGCAAGGCCGGCGGCGATGGCGCCGGAGGACACCAGCACCAGCTGCGTGCCCGGCACCTCCAGGCGCGAGGCGATGGCGTCGACCAGCGCGTCGACCCGCTCGCCGGACAGACCGCCGACGGCGGTGGTCAGCGACGAGGAGCCGACCTTCACCACGATCCGCCGGGCGGCGGATACTTCTTCACGCAGCTGGCCGGACACGGTTGCTCAGAACCCTTACTTTCAGCTTCTCGTGGGCTTCCCCGTGGCTTCCAGTCGGCTGCCCGCGCAGGTGGCGGGTTACTCGTCGTCCTCGGGGGCGAACACATCGATTGTCCCATTCGCACGGCGCCGGTGCGCCTTGCGATACTCGGCGTCTCGCGATGTGGGCCGCTCCTCGTGCAGGTGCAGGCGGGGGTCCTCGCCGCGGCGGCCGCCGGTGGCGGTGACGCCTAGCGCGCCGGTGGGGATCGAGGGCTGCCAGTCGAAGACCACGGCGCGCGGGCCGTCGCCGATGACCACCGTGTCGCCCTCGTTCGCGCCCATCTTGACCAGCTCGACCTCGACCCCGAGCTTGTTGAGCCGGTCGGCCAGGTAGCCCACCGCCTCCTCGTTGTTGAAGTCGGTCTGGCGCACCCAGCGCTCGGGCTTGGTGCCGCGCACGAAGTAGGCGTCCTCGGCCTCGTCGTAGGAGATGGTGAAGCCGACCTCGTCGACCGCCCTGGGGCGGATGACGATGCGCTCGGGCTCCGGCTCGACCCGGGACTCGCGGGCGGTGTCCACGATCTTCGCGAGCGCGAAGGACAGCTCGCGCAGCCCCGCGCGGGACACCGCGGAGACCTCGAACACGTCCAGCCCCCGGGCCTGGAGCTCCGGCCGCACGATGTCGGCCAGGTCCTTGCCCTCGGGGATGTCGGTCTTGTTCAGCACGACCAGGCGCGGGCGCTCGGAGAGCCGGCCGTACACGCCCCACTCGCTCTCGTCGCGGGAGTCCTCGTAGGCGCGCAGTTCGGCCTCGATGACGTCCAGATCGGAGATCGGGTCGCGGTCGGTCTCCAGCGTGGCGCAGTCCAGGACGTGCACCAGCACCGCGCAGCGCTCGATGTGCCGCAGGAACTCGTGGCCCAGGCCCTTGCCGTCGGAGGCGCCGGGGATCAGGCCGGGCACGTCGGCGATGGTGTAGACGGACTCGCCGGCGCTGACCACGCCCAGGTTCGGGACCAGGGTGGTGAACGGGTAGTCGGCGATCTTCGGCTTGGCCGCGGACATCGCGGCGATCAGCGAGGACTTGCCGGCGCTGGGGTAGCCGACCAGCGCGACGTCCGCGACCGACTTCAGCTCCAGCGTGAACTCCCCCTCCTCGCCGGGCTCGCCGAGCAGCGCGAAGCCGGGGGCCTTGCGCTTGGAGGTGGCCAGCGCCGCGTTGCCCAGGCCGCCGACGCCGCCGTGCGCCACCACGAACCGGGTGCCGCCGCCGACCAGGTCCGCGACCACCTCGCCGGAGGCGTCCTTGACCATGGTGCCGGAGGGCACCGGGAGCACCAGGTCGGCGCCGTTGGAGCCGGTCTGGAAGTCACCGCCGCCGGGCTTGCCGTTGCCGGCCTTGCGGTGCGGCGAGAAGTGGTAGTCCAGCAGCGAGTTGGTGTTCGAGTCCACCACCAGCACGATGTCCCCGCCGCGGCCGCCGTTGGCGCCGTCCGGGCCGCCCAGCGGCTTGAACTTCTCGCGCCTGACCGAGGCGCAGCCGTGGCCGCCGTTCCCGGCCGTGACATGCAGCTTCACGCGGTCGACGAAAGTCGCCATGGTCAGCGCCTCCTTGCTTTCCGTATAGGTACTACAACGCAAAGGAGCGGGCCGGGGAATTCCCCGGCCCGCTCCTCGAAGCAGTGTGTCGCCGGTGGCGGTTACTCGGCCACCGGGACGATCGAGATGACGCGCCGACCGCGCAGCGTGCCGAACTCCACCTTGCCCGCGGCCAGCGCGAACAGGGTGTCGTCCTTGCCGCGGCCCATGTTCAGACCGGGGTGGAAGTGGGTCCCGCGCTGGCGGATGATGATCTCGCCGGCGTTGACCTTCTGGCCGCCGAAGCGCTTCACGCCGAGGCGTTGGGCGTTGGAGTCGCGGCCGTTCTTGGAGGACGATGCGCCCTTCTTGTGTGCCATGTGTCAGCCCGCCCTTACTTCTTGCCGCCGTCGATGGCGGTGATCCTGATCTGGGTGTGCTTCTGGCGGTGGCCCTGACGCACGCGGTAGCCGGTCTTGTTGCGGTACTTGAGGATGTGGATCTTCGGACCCTTGGTCTCCTCGACCACCTCGGCCTTGACCTTCACGCCCTCCAGGACCCACGGGTCGGAGGTGACGGCGTCGCCGTCGACGAGCAGGATCGCGGACAGCTCCACTTCCTGGCCGGCCGGGGCGCCCGGGAGGCGGTCCACCTCGACGACGTCGCCGACAGCCACCTTGTGCTGCCGTCCGCCGCTCTTGACGATCGCGTACACCGCGAAACTCACTCTCTTCTCGTCGACTGTGGGTCGATCAGGTCTGCTGTCCACTCTTCTTGACCAACTCAGTCGCTGGTCACGAGCGTCCGCCACTTCTTGCGAGGTATACGGACTGACGACCCATCGAGCCGATCATCATCCGGGCCGCCGCTGCTTGCGCAGGGGCCCTACGGATGCCGGGCACACGTATCGCATGCCGAAGCTCAAGGGTACGGAAGTCCACGCCTCAGGGTCAAACCGAGACCCAGTCGGCACCGCCGGTGCCGATCCGAGCCGGCCCGGCAGCTGGTGCTGCTGGGCCGTGCGGTCCGCACCGGGCTTCGTGGTGCCCGGTGCGGACCGCACTGTCAGCCGTGCTCTCAGCTGTGCGCCGCCGGCGGACCGGCGGGACGCTTGGCCGCGCGCCGGACCCGCAGGCCGCGCCGCTTGGGCGCGTCCTCGGCCGACTCGCCGGCCTCGGCGGCTGTCGCGGCGGCCACGGCCACCGCGACCGGCTCGGCGGCCTCGGCTTCCGTCTCCTCGCGGTCCGCCTCGGCCACGCTGACATCGCCGCCGGCGTGCGGGACGTAGACGGTGTGCGCCTGGGCGTCGCCGGCGGCCAGCCGCTCGGTGACGTCGGCCTCCTCGGCGGCGACCACGTCGGCGGGGGTCACCACCGGGGCCACCACGTGCTCGTGGCTCGGGATGTGCTCCACGTCGCTGTGCTCGGACAGCTCGGCGGCCTCGTCCTGGGCCGCGTCGTCCTGGGCCGCGTCGTCGTGGTCGGCGTCGACCGCGGCGACCCGGGCCACCTTGGTCACGGTGACGGGACCGGCGTCCGCGTGCTCGCCGTCGGCGAAGTCCTGGAACTCCTCCGGCACGCCGTCCAGGTCGTACTGCGGGTCGAAGTGCTGCTGGCGGTCGGCGTGGCCGTGCGACTTGCGGCGCTTGCGCCGGCCGCGGCCGCCCTCGTGCTCGTCCTCGGCGCCGTTCTGGCCCTCGGAGCGGCCCTGCTCGCCCTGGCGGCCGCCGCGGCCCTGCGGACCCCGGCCGTCGCGCTCGGCGTCCTCCGGCGAGTGGCCGTGGCCGACCGGCACCGGCTCCATGTGCACCAGCACCCCGCGGCCGTTGCACTTGTCGCAGGTCTCTGAGAAGGCCTCCAGCAGGCCCTGGCCGACCCGCTTGCGGGTCATCTGGATCAGGCCCAGCGAGGTGACCTCGGCCACCTGGTGCTTGGTCCGGTCCCGGCCCAGGCACTCCAGCAGGCGGCGCATCACCAGGTCGCGGTTGGACTCCAGGACCATGTCGATGAAGTCGATGACGATGATGCCGCCGAGGTCGCGCAGCCGCAGCTGGCGGACGATCTCCTCGGCCGCCTCGATGTTGTTGCGGGTGACCGTCTCCTCCAGGTTGCCCCCGGAGCCGGTGAACTTGCCGGTGTTGACGTCGATCACGACCATCGCCTCGGTGCGGTCGATGACCAGCGAGCCGCCGGAGGGCAGCCAGACCTTGCGGTCCAGCGCCTTGGCCAGCTGCTCGTCCACCCGGTGCACGGCGAAGATGTCCTGCTCGGAGGTCCAGCGCTCCAGCCGCGGCGCCAGGTCCGGGGCGACCCCGCCGACGTACTCGCGGATGGTGTCCCAGGCCTGGTCGCCGGAGACGATCAGCTTGCTGAAGTCCTCGTTGAAGATGTCGCGCACCACGCGCACGGTCAGGTCCGGCTCGCCGTACAGCAGCGTCGGAGCCGAGCTGGCCGAGGAGGCCGCCTTGCGCTGGATCTCCTCCCACTGCGCGGACAGCCGCTCCACGTCGCGGCGCAGCTCGTCCTCGGTCGCGCCCTCGGCGGCGGTGCGGACGATGACCCCAGCGTTCTCCGGGACGACCGCCTTCAGGATCGCCTTGAGGCGGTTGCGCTCGTTCTCCGGCAGCTTGCGGCTGATCCCGGTCATGGTGCCCTCGGGCACGTAGACCAGGTAGCGGCCGGGCAGCGAGATCTGGCTGGTCAGCCGGGCACCCTTGTGGCCGATCGGGTCCTTGGTGACCTGGGTCAGGACCGCCTGGCCGCTCTTCAGGACGCTCTCGATGCGCTTGGCCTGGCCGGTGATGCCGGCCGCGTCGAAGTTGACCTCGCCGGCGTACAGCACGGCGTTGCGGCCCTTGCCGATGTCGACGAACGCCGCCTCCATCGACGGCAGCACGTTCTGCACCTTGCCCAGGTACACGTTGCCGACGTAGGACGCGGACTGCGCGCGGTTGACGTAGTGCTCGACGAGGACGCCGTCCTCCAGCACCCCGATCTGGGTCCGGTCGCCGCTCTGGCGCACGACCATGACCCGCTCGACGCTTTCGCGCCGGGCGAGGAACTCGGCCTCGGTGATCAGCGGCGCACGGCGGCGGCCGGTGTCCCGGCCCTCGCGGCGGCGCTGCTTCTTGGCCTCCAGGCGGGTCGAGCCGCGCACGCCCTGCACGTCGTCGTCGGAGACCAGGCCGCCCTTGCGGTCCCGGCTGCGGACGCGGGACTCGCGGACCTTGACCACGGTGTTCGGCGGGTCGTCCGGACCCGGCTCGATGGACTCGCCACCGGCCCGGCGGCGCCGCCGACGGCGGCGACGGCTGGAGGAGCCGGTGCCCTCGTCGTCCTCGTCGCCGTCGTCCTCGACCTCCGCCTCGGCGCTCTCGGCGGGCGCCTCGGCCTGCTCGGCGCGATTGCGGTTGCGGTTGCGCGTCCGGGTGCGGCGCGTCGGGGCCGGCTCCTCCTCGGCTTCCGCCTCGGGCTCCTCCTCGGCTTCGGCGTCGGTCGCCTCGGCCTTCGCCGCCTTGGCGGCGGCCTGCTGCGCGGCGACGATGGCCAGGTCGGGCGCCTGGAACAGGACGCCGGCGGCCGGCGCGGCGGCGCGGGCGGCGATGATGGCGCGGGCGCGCTCGGCCGGGGAGAGGCTGTCGAGGTCGACGGGCTCGGCGGCGGGGGTGGTGGCCGGCGCGGTGGCCGACGCGGTGTCCTGGGCGGCGGCGGGCTGGGACTGCTGGCCCCGGTCGCCCCGGTCCTTGTCCTGGCGGTCCTGCCTGGACTGGCGGGACTGCCGGCCCTGGCGGGTACGGCCGTCCGGGCGGTCCTGCTTGGCTGGCCTGTCCTGCTCCACCGGCTGCTCGTCCGGCTCGTCGTGCTGCGACTCCGCGGCTTCCTGCGCACGCGGCGGGCCCGCTGGGGCGGACGCGGCGCGGCGGCGGGTGCGCTTGGGCTTGGTGTCGGAGTCCTGCTCGGGCTCGGACTGCGCGGCGGTGTCGGCCTGGGCGGCGTTGGCAGCGTTGGCAGCCTTGGTGGCCGGCGTGCTGTCGGCCTTCGCGGGCTGCTCGGCCGGGGTTTCCTGGGCCGGGGCGGTCTTCTTGGCCACCTTGGCGCCCGTGGCCGGGAGCTGCGGGGCCGCGAAGGGGTTCGCGAAGGGTGAGGTGAGGCCGGGGCGGGAGGCGGTCTCGGCGGCGGTCTGGCCGCCGGCCGACTGCTCACCGGCGGTCTCGGGCTCGTGCGCGGCGGCGGGCGCCTCGGCGGTCGCCTGCTCGGCACTGGTGCCGGCGGAGGTCGCGCGGCGTCGGGTGCGGGTGCGGGGCGCGGTAGTTGCGGTGGTCGGGGTGTCGGCCTGCTCGGCGGACGCGACCGGGCCGCTTGAGGCCTCACTCGCGGCGCTCGTCTCACCGGTCTCGGCAGCGGCCGCCTGCTCGACAGCGGTACCGGCCGACGTGGCACGCCGCCGGGTACGCGTCGGCGTGGTCTTCGCGGTCGCGCCGGATTCCTCGGCGGCGGCGGCCAGCTCAGCACCGGCGCCTGCGTCCTGCGCCTGGCCCGTTTCCACGGGCTCGGCCTCGGCAGCCTTCTTGCGCGTACGAGTACGCGTCGCCTTCTTGGCAGCGGGGGCGTCGGCAGAGTCTGCGGCCTCGGCCGCCTCTGCTGCCGGCTCCGGGGCGGCGACCTTCTTGGCCGCCGTCTTGCGAGCCCGCTTGGGCTTGCTCTCCGGCTCGGCGGCATCGCCCGAGGCCGCGGCCTCGGAGCCCGCCTCCGGGGGCACCGGCGGGCCGGCCGGGCGGCTGGCCGCCCTCCGGCGCTGGCGCTGGGGCGCCTCGCCTTCGTTCGTGGCGGCCGTGGTGGCCGCGTCCTGCGCGTCTGACGTCTGGTCCGGCTGTTCGCCGGGGACGCCGGTGGGCTCGTTGTCGAGCATCCGGGCGGTTCTCCCGTCATGCCCCCGGGCGCACGCGAAGCGGTGCCCCACATCGTCCCCGCTGATCAGCGGGCGATGGGCACTCCCCGGCGAATCCCTGACAGATCCGGGTGCTCTGCGGCGCCACACAGGTGGCTGTTGTGGTCTTCGCCTCGTCCAGTCGGTCCGACCGGCGTTGTCGCCGGCCGGCCGCCGACCTGACGAGAAGTCTGGTTGGGTCGAGCTCTGGACGTCACCGGCCTTCTCACCGGTCGCCCGCCGACCCCGCGGCGACCCGGTCCGGATCCAGGGGATCGGACAGCGCCTCCACGCTCACACTGGTCGGCGTCGCGTCGGACCCGTCCCGCAGCGGCCCCTGCGCCAGCCTCGTCACCTGGGGAGGGACGGGCGGCACCAGGCCTGCCACACGAGCGAGTCCGGTAAGGACGTCGTCGGGCCGCACGGCGGGTGTCAGGTGCCGCACGACTAGTCGCAGTATCGCACAGGGTCGATCCCCGTGCCCGTCACCCTCGCCGACACCGCTCTCACCTGCGGAAACAAAAGTCGCCGCGGCGGCTTCGATCCCGGTCACGGCGGCCCGCGCGTCGAACGTGCGCACGCCGTTCTTGGTCATCCGCTCGACCAGCACCTCGTCCGCGGTGACGAAGGCGGCGACCGCAGCGACCGCCGCCGCCGGCTCGACCCCGGGCAGCCGGATCTCCCACACGGAAGCCTCCAGCCGCTCCATGAGGTTCGGAGTGGCGGCCTCCACGATCTCCAGAATGTCCAGGTCAGCAGGCAGCGAGCCGTCCAAAGCGGCGGCCAGCTCCGCCGGCACCAAAGCCCGCGTGACCCCGATCTCGACGTACTCGGCCTCACTGGCCACCCCGGTCGGCGCGGCCCCGGCCCACGACACCTTCGGATGCGGCGTGAACCCCGCCGAGTAGGCCATCGGCACCCGAGCCCGCCGCAACGCCCGCTCAAAGGCACGCTGAATGTCACGGTGACTGGTGAAGCGAAGCCGCCCACGCTTGGCGTAGCGGATCCGAAGCTTCTGAACGGTCGGCGGCGGCGGAGGACCGTCGGGCATGCGGGCCACGGGGGTTGGGTCTCCTCGGGGGTGCGGGCTTTGCTGACTGTTCAGGATAGCCGGTTCGGGGCGGCGGTCACTGTGGGTAGTCAGCGGGGACGCCCAGAGGGCGACGACGCCGGGTGGCGTCGTCGCCCTCTGGAGGAACGTGCTGCAAGGCCTAGCGGGGGCCGGTGTGGGCGGAGGGGTTGTTCTCCGCGAACTCCCACTGGCCGGGCTGGCTGATGAGCTCGCCGACCTGGCTCTCCTGGTCCGCGGTGATGACCGCGGGGCCGCCGAACAGGATGGCGTCCGAGACCGAGCCCGAGGCGTTGCGCAGGTAGTCCTCCGTCTCGCTGGGCAGCCCGGTGGGGCCGGTCAGCAGCAGCGGGCCACCGACACTGCCGGCGAGCGCGCCACCGGCCAGCGCGTCGGGGAAGTTGAAGCCGGTCGCGATCCCGACCACCTGCGGCCCGCCGAAGAACGTGTGCGCCACGATCGAGGCGGTCACGAACCGGTTCGCACCGTAGACCTGCGCCGCCGCCATCCGCACGGAGCTCAGCGCGCTGACGGCCTGGCCGCCGACGCCGTACACGGTCCGCTGCGGCACCGCGTTCAGGAACGCCTGGGTCTCCGACGGCATCTTCGTGTCGGAGGTGAGCACGACGACGGTGTTCGGCCGCGAACCCGCCACCGCACCGGCCGCGAGCGCGTCGGGGAAGTTGAGCCCGGTCGCGGCGAGGATGGTGACGGGATTGTGCGTGTAGTCGGGGACGATCGTCTCAGCGATGTCCACCGCGGTCTCGAACCGGTCCTGCCCGCCGATCCGCGTCGGCCGGAACCCGGCCGCGGCGACCTGGTTGAACGTGTTCGCCGAGATCGCCTTCGTCTGCCCCAGCACGTACACGAACGAGCCCGGCTTCAGGACCCGCTTGAGCTCGCCCAGCGTCCGGGCGTCGAGGTTCCCGGTCGGCGTCAGCAACAGCGGCCCGTGGAACCGCGCGGCGAGCGCGGACCCGGCCAGCGCGTCGGCGAAGATGTCCTGGCGGGCCAGCACGACGACGTTCGCCTGCTGGTTCCCGTAGGACCAGCCCGAGACCTGGTTCGCGGTACCGATGCGGTCCGGACCGTCGAGGCGCTCGACGAGGTTGACGGGGTTGGAGGCGGAGGGCGCCTTCGAGGTGTCGCCGTCGGCCTGCCAGGAAATCCGGCCCAGGAACGGACCGGCGGAGTGCTCCGACGCATTCGAGGTCGGAGCAATGGTCCGGATCTCACCGGCGTTCTCAGCGTTGAAGGCAATAGTCGAGCCATCAGGCGACCATGCCGGGCGATCATTGTCGATGGACGGACCAGTGTCGAACGTCAACTGAGTCAGGTTCGAGCCATCAGCACCGACAGTCCAGATCTGCCGGACCGGTGTCGGCGACTGCTTGTCGTAGGCGACGAAGACAATCGTCCTGGCGTCGGGCGAGAGCGAGGGCTGCGTACCGCCGCCGGTGTTCCGCACCAACTGCGCATTGCCGGTGTAGCCGTTGTAGATCCAGACCGACGGGGCGTGGCTCACACCGCTGATACGCTGGAAGACCAGAACACCGTTTGCCCCACCCTGCGGAACCGAGTCCTGATCGCCTTGCTGGTGTCCGGCGGACAGAATCTGCGGCGTTCCGCCCAGGCTCGGAACCTGATAGAGGTTTCCGCCCCGGGCGTAGACGAGCTGGCTGCCGCCGTTCATCCACGTCGGGTGCGAATCAGCACTCAGGCCCGACGCGACGGATATGGGATCGGTGCCGTCGTAGCGGGCTGTGATCAGGGAGCCCCACCCGTCGACGTAGGCGACACGGCTTCCGTCCGGCGACCACTCTGCGTCAGAGACTTTAAACGAAGGCATCGCCTGAGTGCTGCTGCTCGTACCACTGGCGATGTGCAGCTGGTTGTCGCCGGTCGAGACGGTCAGCTTCCCGTTCAGCCCAGGGAACGTGGCCGGCGTGACGTTCGCGTGAGCCGGTACCGCCAAAGAAGTGGCTGCGGCGAGGGCTGTCGCGGCGGCTGCCGTGAGCTTCTTTGCGGACACCTTGCTTCTCCCCTTGGTAGATCTGGTTGGTAGATCTGGGTGCTGAGATCCGACGTGCCAGCTTATCCATCCGGCGTCTTGGGGTCCACCCTGCGCTAGCTGGTGGTTGCCATCGGTCACGTGTTGTTCACTTGATGGCTTCGGAACTGGGATGTTGCCAGGAGCGCCAGGCCTACGAGCAGGCCCCAGAAGGCGGCTCCGATGCCCGCTACGGTGATGCCTGAGGCGGTGGTGACGAAGGCTGCTGCCGCCGGTTCGCGGTAGCGGGTGTCGGTGAGGGCGGTGGTCAGGGCTCCGCCGAGGGCTGGGAGGAGGGCCAGGCCGGCGACGCCTTCGATGAGCAGTGGTGGTGCCGCTATCAGCAGGGCCGTGGCTGCCGCGGCGCCGAGACCGAGGACGACGTACAGTGCGCCGGCGGTGGTGGCGGCGATCCAGCGGCGGCGGGGGTCGCGGTGTGCGTCGGGGCTGGCGGCGAGGGCGGCGGTGATGGCGGCGAAGTTGATGGCGAGGCCGCCGAAGGGGGCGCCGAGGGTGGTGGCGGCACCGGTGCCCATCAGGACTTCGCGGATGGGTGGTTCGTAGCCGTAGCCGCGCATCACGGCTATGCCGGCGAGGTTCTGCGAGGCCATCGTCACCAGGTACAGCGGCAGCGCGAGGCTTATCAGGGTTCCGATATCGAAGCGCGGGGCGGTGGCCGTCAGGGTCGGGAGCAGGCCGCCGGTCAGGTGGCCGCGGGTGGACGGGTCGAGCGCGAGGCCGATGAAGGCGGTGGCGAGGCTCGCGGGGACGGCCCAGCGCTTGGCGAAGCGGCCGAGGACGACCCAGACCGCGAGCGCGGGAAGGGCAAGCCGGGGCAAGCGAACCGCCGCCTGCGCCGACTCCAGGCAGATCGGGGCGATCACGCCGGCCAGCATCGCGGCCGAGATCGGCGCGGGAATGGTCGCGATCCAGCGGGTGAGGGTGCGGGAGAAACCGGTGATGAGAGTCAGCAGCCCTGCCACCGCGAACGCGCCGAGGGCTTCGCGATAGCCGGTCGCGCCTCCATGCCCGGAGTGCGCGCGCCCCGCACCGACGCTCACCAACAGCGCGGCGCCGGGAGTGGACCACGCGATGCTGATCGGCATCCGGTGGCGAACGCTGAAGACGATGCCCGCGACGCCCATCGAAACGCTGAGCACCAACAGCCCGGACGCCGCCTGGCGCTCGGTGGCGCCGATCGCGCGCAACCCGGCGATGACCACGGCGAAAGAGCTCGTGAAACCGACCAGCGCGGTGACGACCCCGGCGCCGAACGTCGGACCGAGCCCGGCGGATTCATCGCTGGAGACACCGCCACCGGCAACAGCCTCCCCGACCTGCTCGACAGTCAAGGCGAAACCTCCCTGTTCCGTACACGGAACAAGCTACCAGCTGGCAGAACGGTGTAAGTTGCGAACGTGGGAGACGGCACGACCGCGGACTTCGCGACCCAGATCGGCGCACGCATCCGACGCCTGCGCCAAGACCGCGACGTCAGCCTGTCGGCCCTGGCCCGCGACGCCGGCGTCGGCAAAGCGACACTCTCGGGCCTGGAAGACGGCTCGCGCGGCAACCCCACCGTCGAGACTCTGTATGCGATCGCCGGCCGTCTCGGCGTCCCGATCGGCGCGTTGCTCCCCGATCCCCCGCGCGAAGGCGACAAAACGCTGGAGACGATTCACGGAACGGCAGTCTCGGCCACCCTGCTGGAGACCTTCTCCGACGCGGACACGGACACCGAACTCTTCCGTCTCCACATCCGCCCCAACTACGAGCAGCTGTCCCCCGCGCATCCACCCGGAACCGTCGAATACCTCACCGTCTTCACCGGAACAGCGTGCGTAGGCCGACCCGACGCACCGCTGACCATCCCAGCCGGCGGCCACGCGTCATGGATCGCGGACGTACCCCACACCTACCGCGCGATCGGCGACGAAGACGTCTATGCCAGTCTGCTGATTCGCACGCCGAAACCGCCCAAGAACTGAGCACCCAAGGACTAAGCGTCCTCGCCCCGCAACATCGCCGCAGCCCGCTCCGGCCGTATGTCGTTCATGAACGCGCCCGCGCCCGACTCCGTCCCCGCCAAGTACTTCAGCTTCCCCGGCGCCCGCCGCAAAGCCGCGAGCTGCCACCGCAGGTGCGACTCGGCACGACCGGTACTGACAGGAGCCTGATACCACGAGCCTATGTACGGCATCGGCCCGTCGAACAGCGCGTCGAGCCGCTGAACGCAGTCCTTGCCGATGGCCGCCAGCTCATCACGCTCGACAGAGGTCAGCGCCGGAATGTCCGGGACATGCCGGTTCGGGACTATGTCCACCTGGAACGGCCACCGCCCCGCGTAGGGCACGTACGCGGTGAAGTACTCGCCCGCGGTGATGATCCGCGCGCCGTCGGCCTTCTCCTCCGCCAACGAGTCGCACGCCACGCAGCCGCCGGTGCTCTCGTGATACGCGGTGGCCACGTCGAGCATCTTCTGCATCCGCGGCGGGATGAAAGTGAAAGCGTAGATCTGCCCGTGCGGATGGTGCAGCGTGACGCCGACCTCCACGCCGCGGTTCTCAAAGCAGTACACGTACTCAACGCCCGCCCGAGAAGCCAGCTCGGTCGTCCGGTCGGCCCACACGTCGACGATGTGCCGGATCCGCGAGACCGGCAGCGCACCGAACGACGCCGAGTGCTCGGCGCTGAACACCACCACCTCGCACCGCCCCGTGTCGCCGGCCAGCGACGGGAACCGGTTCTCGAACACCGCCACGTCGTAGTCGGCGGCCGGGATCTCGCTGAGGTGCCCGGGGCGCGAGGGGTCCAGCGGGCACTGGTCGGCGGCCGGCAGGAAGGTGCGGTCCTGGCGGTGCCCGGCGACCGCCGTGATCTCCCCGGTGAGCGGGTCGCGCCGCAGCTCGCTGGTGGTCGACACGGTCGGCAGATCGCGCTCGTCGGCGGCGGAGCGGTCCTGGCCGGGGGTCTCGTCGTAGTAGATCAGCTCCCTGCCGTCCGAGAGCTTGGTGACGGTCCTGGTCAGATCGAGGTCCATGGTCGAGGTCTCCGTCAGGCGATTCGGTGCGCGCCGGCCGAGGCGACGGCGGGGAAGAACTGCGGTTCGGTGTATCCGTGTTCTGCGAAGGCGGCCAGCACGGCGTCCTGCACGTCCTGCAGGATGTCGCGGTCCACCAGCGCGATGGCGCTGCCGCCGAAGCCGCCGCCGGTCATCCGCGCGCCGTGCGCGCCGGCCGCGACGGCGGTGGCCACGGCGAGGTCGAGTTCGGGGGCGCTGACTTCGTAGTCGTCGCGCAGGGAGGCGTGCGACTGCATCATGCGATGCCCGAGGCGGGGCAGCGAGACAGGCTCCTGATGCAGGATCTCGACAAACTGCTCGACCCGGGCGTCCTCGGTGACGACGTGCCGCACCCGGCGCGCGAACGTCTCGCCGAGGCCGACGGAGACCTTCGCGAACGCCTCGGGAAGCTCGGACAGCGAGATGTCACGCAGAGCCCTGACACCCAGGAACTCCGCCGAGCGCTCGCAGGCGGAGCGGCGGTCGGCGTAGCCGTTCTCGCCGTGCGCGTGCGACACGCGGGTGTCGATGACGAGCAGAAGCGCGTTCTCCGCGGCCAGATCGAAGGGCTGCGGCTTGACCTCGCCGCTGCGGGTGTCGATGAACAGCACCGAGCCGTCCTGGCCGAACGCCGAGGACATCTGGTCCAACGGACCGCAGGGCACCCCGGCGTAGATGTTCTCCGCCCGCTGCGTGTGCAGAGCGAGCTCGGCGGTGGTGAGTTCGAATTCTGAGACGCCGGCGAGCGCCAGCGCCGTCGCGCACTCCAGGGCGGCAGAGGAGGACAGGCCGGAGCCGACCGGCACCGTGCTCGTCAGGTACACGTCGGCGCCGCGGACCGGGAAGCCGGCCTGCTGCAGGATCCAGGCGACGCCGACCGGGTAGCCGGCCCAGCCGGTGACGGCGGGTTCGGCCAGCGGCGTCATATCGGGGTTCGCCGCGTCGCGGGTGTCGGCGGCGGAGCCGGGGCCGACGAGGGCGTCGAGGGAGAGCTCGACGGTCTCGCCGAGTTGGGCGGCGTGGACCCGCAGGATCCGGTCCTCGCGCGGGGCGGCGGCCGCGTAGCAGGCGCGGTCGATGGCCATCGGCAGCACGAAGCCGTCGTTGTAGTCGGTGTGCTCGCCGATGACGTTCACCCGGCCCGGCGCGGCCCACACACCGGAGGGACGGCCGCCGAACCGCTCGACGAAACTCCGCTCAACTTCCTGCCGTGCGTCGTCCACGACCGATGCGACCGATCCCATGTCGAGGCTCACCGCCACCCTCATCCCGACTGTTGTGATCCGTTTGATTCTGTTCGGATCTGGTGAGGTCAGAGTAGCGGTGAGATCATCGCCCCGACAAGCACGTCCTCTCCCGGGGCGGACGAGACATCAGACGACCGTCAGCGGAAGCAGCTTCACCCCCGTCGGCCCCACCTGGATCTCGGTCCCCATCTGCGGGCACACGCCACAGTCGTAACAGGGCGTCCAGCGGCAGTCCTCGACTTCGTTCCCGCCGCCCTCGGCCGCCTCCAGCGCGTCCTGCCAGTCCTCCCACAGCCAGTCCCGGTCCAGGCCGGAGTCGATGTGGTCCCAGGGCAGGACCTCGTTGTACTCGCGCTCGCGCGTGGTGTACCAGGCCAGGTCGACCGGAGTCTCGGCCAGGGCGGCCTCGGTGGCCTCGGCCCAGCGCTGGTAGGAGAAGTGCTCGCTCCAGCCGTCGAAGCGGCCGCCGCGCTCCCAGACCTCGCGGATCACCTTGCCGACCCGCCGGTCGCCGCGCGAGAGCAGGCCCTCGATGACGCCGGGCTTGCCGTCGTGGTAGCGGAAGCCGATGGCCTTGCCGTAGTTCTTGTCGGCGCGGATGGCGTCGCGCAGCTTCACCAGGCGGGCGTCGGTGCCCTCGGCGTCGAGCTGCGCGGCCCACTGGAAGGGGGTGTGCGGCTTGGGCACGAACCCGCCGATGGACACCGTGCAGCGGATGTCGCGGGTGCCGGAGGCCTCGCGGCCGGCCTTGATGACCTTGCGCGCGAGCTCGGCGATCTGCAGGACGTCCTCGTCGGTCTCGGTGGGCAGCCCGCACATGAAGTACAGCTTCACCTGCCGCCAGCCGGCACTGTAGGCGGCGGTGACGGTACGGATCAGGTCCTCCTCGGTCACCATCTTGTTGATGACCTTGCGCATGCGCTCGCTGCCGCCCTCGGGGGCGAAGGTCAGACCACTGCGGCGGCCGTTGCGCGAGAGCTCGTTGGCCAGGTCGATGTTGAAGGCGTCGACCCGGGTGGAGGGCAGCGACAGCGAGGTGTTGGTGCCCTCGTAGCGGTCGGCCAGGCCCTTGGCCACTTCGGCGATCTCGGTGTGGTCGGCGCTGGACAGCGAGAGCAGGCCGACCTCCTCGTAGCCGGTGGCCGCCAGGCCCGCCTCGACCATCTCGCCGATGCCGGTGATGGAGCGCTCGCGGACCGGCCGGGTGATCATCCCGGCCTGGCAGAAGCGGCAGCCACGGGTGCAGCCGCGGAAGATCTCCACCGACATGCGCTCGTGCACGGTCTCGGCCAGCGGGACCAGCGGCTGCTTCGGGTAGGGCCACTCGTCCAGGTCCATGACGGTGTGCTTGGCCACGCGGAACGGCACGCCCGGCCGGTTCGGCGCGACCCGCCGGATGCGGCCGTCGGGCAGGTAGTCGACGTCGTAGAACCGCGGCACGTAGACGTTCCCGGTCTTGGCCAGGCGGAACAGCAGTTCCTCGCGCCCGCCGGGGCGGCCCTCGTTCTTCCAGGCGCGGATGAGGTCGGTGATCGCCAGCACCGCGCCCTCGCCGTCGCCGACCACCGCGGCGTCCAGGAAGTCGGCGATCGGCTCCGGGTTGAACGCGGCGTGCCCGCCGGCCAGCACGATCGGGTGCTCGCCGGTCCGGTCCTTCGCCTCCAGCGGGATCCCGGCCAGGTCCAGGGCGTTCAGCATGTTCGTGTAGCCGAGCTCGGTGGAGAAGGACAGGCCGAACACGTCGAAGTCCTTCACCGGCCGGTGCGCGTCCACGGTGAACTGCGGGATCTTCTGCTCCCGCATCACCTTCTCCATGTCGGGCCACACCGAGTAGGTGCGCTCGGCCAGCACGCCCTCGCGCTCGTTGAGCACTTCGTAAAGGATCATGACGCCCTGGTTGGGCAGCCCGACCTCATAAGCGTCGGGATACATCAGGGCCCAGCGGACGTCGCACGCGTCCCAGTCCTTGACGGTCGAGTTCAGCTCGCCGCCGATGTACTGGATCGGCTTCTGCACACCCGGCAGGACCGCTTCGAGCTGCGGGAACACGGATTCGACTGGCATCGGATTACTCGTCCTTGGGCTTGCGGGGAGATTGTGGCGGGCTGACGGCGCCGCTGATCCAGCCTAACGCGTGCCCGGGGGACGCTCCCCCGCTTCACTGCACCGTGATGGCCGGCCTGGTCGACCGCAACCGCACATTCTCCACCAGCCCGACGGCGATGAAGCTGGCGAACATCGACGAGCCGCCGTAGGAGACGAACGGCAGCGGGATGCCCGCGACCGGCATGATCCCCAAGGTCATCCCGATGTTCTCGAAGGTCTCGAAGGCGAACCAGCTCACCACGCCGGCGCAGACCAGCATGCCGAACAGGTCGTCACACTGGCGCGCGGCGGCGATGCCACGCAGCAGCAGGACCGCGAACAGCGCGATGAGGACCACGCCGCCGACGAAGCCCAACTCCTCCCCGGCGACGGTGAAGACGAAGTCCGTCTGCTGCTCGGGGACGTAGCGGCCGTTGGTCTGTGTGCCGTTGAACAGTCCCTTCCCCAGCACGCCGCCGGAGCCGATGGCCAAGCGCGCCTGCGCCGTGTTGTAGCCGACGCCCTGCGGGTCCAGGTGCGGGTCGGCGAACGCCGCGAACCGGTTGACCTGGTGCTGGGCCAGCAGGTGCAGCTGGGTGGCGGCCACGGCGGCGACCGCCGCGCCGGCGCCGAGCGCGACCAGCCAGCGGCCGCTGGTGCCGGCGAAGACCAGGAGCCCGGCGGTGGCGACCAGGATCACCATGGCCGAGCCCAGGTCCGGCAGCAGCATGATGATGCCGGTCGGCAGGCCGGCGACCAGCCCGGCGGCCGCGATACGGCGCGGGGTGACCGCGTCGTCCCGCTCCGACATGCCGGACAGCACGCCCTTGGTCGGCTTAAGCGTCAGCACCACCGCCAGCCCCAGGACCACCGCGACCTTGGTGTACTCGGCGGGCTGGATGGAGAAGCCGCCGCCGAGCTCGATCCAGGACTTCGCGCCGTTGACCGTCGAGCCCAGGGGGCTGAGCACCGCGATCAGCCCGAGCAGCGCCAGCACGTAGAACACCGGCGTGACCGCACGCACCCACGCGTAGGACAGCAGCGATGTCAGTGCCATGAGGACCAGGCCGATCGCCAGGTTCATCAGGTGCCGCTTCAGGAAGAACTGCGGGTCGCCGCCGGTCAGGCTGGTGCGCCCGCGGGTCGCCGACCACACCAGGATCGCGCCGTAGACCGACAGCGCCAGCGCGGCGGCCAGCAGCGTCCAGTCGAAGCGGCGCAGCCGGCTGGCGCGGCGCCGGCTCTCGGCCACCGGCATCGCCGCCGGGCCCTTGTAGATCGCGGGGTTCAGGGTCACGGCGCTCTCACTGCTTCGTGGTGGGCGACGCCGACGGCGGCGGAGGCGTCGGCAGGGTGGTGGCCGGCGGGAGGGCCGGCAGCAGGCCGTCGGGACGCACCACCGGCAGCGCGGTCGGCAGCGTGCCGTTCGGATCCGGGTGGCCCATGTCCACGCCGAACAGCGCGGCCAGGATCGCCTCCACCGACGGCCCCGACGTCCCGACACCGGTGCCACCCTGGGAGACCATCATCGCCACGACGTAGCGCGGCCCGCTCTCGGTGCCGGCGTAGGCGACGAAGCAGGACGTGGTCTGCTTTCCGTAGACCTCCGCGGTTCCCGTCTTGGCGTAGGTCGGGATCACGTTCTCCGGCCAGGCCGCGAACGCCGGACCCGCGGTGCCCTCGATCGAGGTGCCGTGCAGCGCGTCCTCCAGGAACGACAGCGTCGAGCCGGACACCGGCACCTTCCGGGTCACGATCGGCGTCAGGTCCTTGACGACTTTGCCGTCCGGGGCGATCAGCGCGCGGCCGATCTGCGGCTGGTACAGGGTGCCGCCGTTGGCCACGGCCGCGTACACGCGGGCCAGCTGCAACGGGGTCACCAGGTCGCCGCCCTGGCCGATGGCCGAGATGACGGCGTCGCCGGGCTGGAACTTGTAGCCGTCGGTGCAGTTCTGCTTGGCGATCGACTGCAGGTACGCCGCCCGCGTCGGGTCCGAGCCCAGCAGCTCGGGGTAGCCGTCCTTGGCGCGCTTGCACCAGATGTTGTGCATGTTGTTCCAGGTGACCTGCTTCTCGGCCCGGGTCTGGATGTCGCCCTTGGCCTCGCCCGGCAGGTCGATGCCGGTCTTCGCGCCGAGCCCGAAGGCGTGCGCCATGGTGGCGATGGGCTCCAGCGGGTGCGCGACCGGCTTCAGGCCGCCGTCGCGCAGCCACATCTGGTAGGCGACTCCGTAGAAGACCGTGTCACAGGACACTTCGATGGCACGCTTGAGCGAGATCGGCCCGAAGGCCTCGCCCTCGAAGTTGGTGAAGCTCTGGCTGCCGATCCTGAAGGCCGGCGAGCAGTCGTAGGTGCCGGCGCCGAAGCCGTCCTGGAGCATCGCGGCGGTGGTCACGGCCTTGAACGTGGAGCCCGGCGCGAACTGGCCCTGGAAGGCCCGGGACAGCAGCGGGGTGCCGGCCGAGGCGTCGGTCAGCGCGCCGTAGTCGGACTGCGAGATGCCGCCGGTGAAGACGTTGGGGTCGTAGGTCGGGGTGCTGGCCATGGCCACCACGCGGCCGGTGCGCGCGTCCAGCACCACGGTGGCCGCCGAGTCCGCGACGTAGGGCCTGCCGTTGGTCGGCGAGGTCTGCGAGCGGGCCCGCTTCACCGCGTTGTTCAGCTCGCGCTCGGCGACGGCCTGGATCCGGGCGTCGATCGAGGTCACCAGGTGGTCGCCGTTCACCGGTGGGAGGGTGGCCAGGGTGGACTGCGCGTGCCCGAGGATGTCGACCGAGACCTGCGTCTCGCCTTCCTGGCCGCGCAGGTAGGAGTCGTAGGTCTCCTCCAGCCCGGACCGTCCGACCAGGTCCGAGCGCTGCATCACCTCGCCCTTGGCGGTCGCGGCGGCGAGTTCGCTCTCGGTGACCGGCGACATGTAGCCCAGGATGTGCGCGGCGTTCAGACTGTAGGGCGCCGGGAAGCGGCGGACGGTGTCCGGGCCCGCGGTCACGCCGGGGTAGAGCTCGTGCTCCTCGGAGACCGTCAGCGCCTGCTGCACCGAGACGTTGCGGGCGATCGGGACCGGCTGCAGCAGCGAGCCGTTCCAGCAGGGCTTGGAGACCTTCGCGGTGCAGGGCCGGATCTGGTCGGAGATGGCCTGGGGCGTGGTGCCCAGCACCGAGGCCAGGCGGGCCAGCGTGGAGACGCCGTGGTCCTTGGTGCCCATCAGGGTGTTGCGGTCGACGGACAGCGTCAGCGCCGACTTGTTGTCGACCAGCGGGCGGCCCAGGTCGTCCAGGATGTCGCCGCGCACCGCCGGGGTGATCACGGTGCGCACGTCGTTCGCGGCGGCCGCGTCGCGGAAGGTCTGGCCGGTGCGGACCTGCAGGTACCACAGCCGGGCGACCAGCGTCCCGAGCAGCGCGAGGACCAGCACGCGCAGCACCATCAGCCGCGCGCGCCGCCGGTCGGCCAGCCGGCTGCCGTCGGAAGTCATCTACAACACCTGCGTACTGCCGGCCGAGGCGCGGCGATTCAGAGTCTTGACGCCCGGCAGGCGGCTGTGCGAGCGCTGGGTGGGCAGGCCGCGGGTCTCGCCGCGGCCGAGCACGAAGCCGACCACCGGGATGACGAACGGCGCGAGCACGCCGGTGTACAGCGCGGACGCCGCGGCGGCGGCCGCGACGCCGTGGAACTGCGCGGTGCCGACCGCGAAGTCCAGCCCCGCGTACAGGAACGGGCTGAGCGCGGCCAGGCACGCGACCACCAGGATCGGTCGCAGGACCGTGCCCTGCACCGCCCCGGCGGCGCGGCCGGCGAGGTAGCCGCACAGGCAGAGCACGAACGCCTGGCTGCCGATCGCGTGCGCGGCCGGCGGCGAGACGTCCGCGGCCAGGCCGAGCAGGAAGCCGGCGACCAGGCCGGTGCGCGGGCCGCGGGCGAAGCCGATGGCGGCGATCACCGCCAGCAACAGGTCGGGCGCGGCCAGCGGCAGGCGCGCCGCAGACAACAGCGCGTCCTGCAGCGCCAGGACCAGGGCCAGGCCACACATCAAGGCCAGGAAGCCGGTGAGTCTCAAGGGTCACACTCTTTCGGGGTCGGTCCGGGGCAGCCGCGAGGCAGCCTGGTGGCGGCGGTCAGTGCGCCACCAGCGCGTCGCGGGGATCGGTGCGCGGCGGCTCCACCACGACGCCGACGGTCTGCAGGCCGTCGTAGGCCACGTAGGGCTTCACGATCGCGGTCCGGGTCATCGCCCCCGGCGTGGGCTGTACGGAGGTCACGGTGCCCAGCGGCACGCCGGGCACGAAGGGCGTGCCGCCGGCCGAGCCGAAGGTCAGCACCGGGGTGCCCAGCGGGATGTCGGCCTGCGGGTCGAAGAACTGCACGCTGAACGCCCCGGCCCCGCCGCCGGTGGCCAGGCCGACCTGGCCGCCCCCGGCGCCGCCGGTGCCCGGGGTCCGCACACCCACCGTGAAGCGCGGGTCGTCGGCCAGCAGCACGGTCGCGGTCTCGCGACCGACCGCCACGGTGCGGCCGACCAGGCCGTCGCCGTCGAGCACGGTCATGCCCGGCTTGACCCCGTCCAGGGTCCCGGTGTCGATGGTCGCCGACCAGGTGCCCTGCTGCTGCGGGGCGAAGGACAGCACCCGGGCCGGGATGGTGCGGTAGCCGCCGACCGAGGCGACGTGCAGCAGCTTGTCGAGCTCGGCGGCCCGGGCACGGGCGTCGGCGGCGGTCTCGGCCTGTTCGCGCAGGGCCGCGTTCTGCGTCTTGAGCAGCGCGATCTGCTTCCGGTCCTGCTCGCTGTGGCCGAGTCCGTGCACGAAGTCGCCCACCGGCCGCTCGACCGCCGCGACCGAGCGCGTCATCGGGCCGAGCACCGCCTCGCCGCCGGAGCGCAGCGGCTGCAGCGGCGAGCGGGACCCGCCCCGGGCGTCCACGGTGATCATGGCGAAGGCCGCCGCCAGCAGTACCGCCAGCAGCAGCCTCGTCCGCTTGTCGTCACGCACGCTCGCGCACTACCTCCGCCCGGGACGGCGACGGTTGTTCAGCGAGCCCAGCACCGGGGCCAGCGCCTCGAACTCCTCCAGGCACCGGCCGGAGCCCAGGACCACGGAGTCCAGCGGGTTCTCCGCGATGTGCACCGGCATGCCGGTCTCCTCGCGGATCCGCTCGTCCAGGCCGTGCAGCATGGCGCCGCCGCCGGTGAGCACGATGCCGCGGTCCATGATGTCGCCGGCCAGCTCCGGCGGGCACTTGTCCAGCGTGTCGCGCACCGCGTCGACGATCGCCGTCACCGGCTCCTCGATCGCCTTGCGCACCTCGGTGCTGGACAGCAGGATCACCTTCGGCAGGCCGCTGACGAGGTCGCGGCCGCGGACCTCGGCGCGGGTCTCCTCCCCGACGTTCCAGGCCGAGCCGACCGTCACCTTGATCTCCTCGGCGGTACGGTCGCCGAGCAGCAGCGAGTACTCCTTCTTCGTGTACTGGATGATCGCGTTGTCCAGCTCGTCGCCGGCGACCCGCACGCTGAGCGCGGTGACGATGCCGCCGTAGGAGATCACCGCGACCTCGGTGGTGCCGCCGCCGATGTCCACGACCATGTTGCCGGTCGCCTCCTGCACCGGCAGGCCCGCGCCGATCGCCGCGGCCATCGGCTCCTCGATGAGGTGCACGCTGCGCGCCCCGGCGGCGCTGGCCGCGTCCTCGACCGCGCGCTTCTCCACCCCGGTGATGCCGGAGGGGACGCAGACGATGACCCGGGGCTGCGCCAGCCACCGGCGTTTGTGCGCCTTGCGGATGAAGTACCGCAGCATCCGCTCGGCGACTTCGAAGTCGGCGATGACCCCGTCCTTGAGCGGCCGGATCGCCACGATGTTGCCGGGCGTGCGGCCGATCATCTTCTTCGCCTCGGCGCCGACCGCGAGCACCGCGCCGGTCGTGGTGTCCACCGCGACCACCGAGGGCTCGTTCAGCACGATGCCTCGACCGCGTACGTACACCAGGGTGTTCGCGGTCCCGAGGTCCACCGCGATGTCCCGACCGATGACCGCCATCCCGGAGCCCATGCGCGATCCCCATCTTCCGTCGCTCGGATGTTGCAGAAGTCTTGCCGTCGCTTGTGTTGCGCGTTGCCCTACGAGTCGGCGACAGGCGCGACGTGCGGCGCCCGCGACCGATCCTAACCAGCGTTATGCCCGATAGATCCCGGAGCATCCGATTCACCCCGAAGCGGTACGCCCGAACGGGTGAGAATGCTTATGTCAGGGTCCTGGACGGCCAGAGTGCGGCATTGCGCGGGGCGCGCGCCACACGGGTGATCAGGGTGCCTGGATCGTCAATCTGGGCGGCGGGCGCGTCCCCACCGACTCCAGGTTCCGGCACACCGCGAGCATCATCCCGGCCGCGGTGACCGCCGCGCCGAGGGCGAGCGCCTGCGCGGACCAGTACGCGGCGTCCTCGCGGCCCAGGGCCGAGGTCGCGCTGTGGTAGCGCGCGAAGAAGGCGAGGCCGACGGCCAGCGAGACGGTCGCGATGCTGAGCAGCGCGGCGTAGAGCAGGCGCTGGCCCAGGCTGCTCCGACCGAGTGACGGCTCCGGACGCACCAGGCCGATCTGCGCCACGACGGCCAGGCCGAGCAGTCCGACGGCCAGCGCGAGCAGGTCGGCGGCGACGGTGTCGGAGAGCCGGTGCCAGTCGGCCGCCACGGTCGCCACGCCGGCCAGCGCCGCGCCGGGCAGCACGAGCAGGGTCACCGGGACGTACCAGCGGCGGCTGATCACGATGAGGGCCGCGAAGAACAACCCCATCGCCGCCGCGGCGTGGCCTGAGGGGAGCGTGTTCGGGGGCTGGTAGGTGGCTTGGGCGAGGGCGACGTGGGCCATGGTGGCGGCGACCGAGGCGACGGCGTCGTGCGCCGCCGCGTTCGGTGCGGCGACCGCGCTCGCCGCGCTCGCGGCGGTGGCGGCGTTGACCGCGTGACCGGCACCGGCCGCGCCGCCCGCCGCGTGAATCGCGCCGAGCGCATCCGCCCCGAACACCGGCCGGCTCGGCAGCGCCCCCTTCATGAACCGCGCCGCGAGCACCGCGCCGCCGGCCGTCAGCACCCCGCACAGCGCCAGCAGAAACCGCCGCCGCAGCAGCCCGACCGCCGCGATCACGACCAGCGAGGCCCCGAAGCTCTCCGCCGTGAGCCGGTTCAGCCAGCGATCGGCGTCCTCGTACCAGCTCCCGCTGCGGTGCTGCCGCGCGCCGGCCAGCGCCGCGTTCTCGAAGTCCTGCCCCCACCGGGTCCGCACGGCGAGCAGGTAGACCACGAACACGCCGGCGACCGCGACCACCGCCCCGGCCACCAGGCGGTTGCGCAGATCACGTCGCGAGCCGACGGTCGCCGTGTGGCGGTCCACGGCCAGGGCCTCGGGGTAGAGCATGTGGAGGGAATACCCGGACGGATGGCGCAAATGGCCTGATTAGCCCGAATTGGTGAAGCGGTCAGCGCTTCGCCAGCGTGGTGGTGGCATTCGGCGCCGGGCTCGGGTAACAGCCGGCAACGCCCGCGTTCTGCGAGCTCTGCGAGCGGCGGCTCAGGAACTCGCGGCCGGCGCCTGCGCCGCCGGCGCTTCTGCTTCTGCCTCTTCGGCCGCCTGTGCTGCCTGAGCCGCCTCATAGGCGGCGTAAGCGGCCGCCTTCTCCGTGTCGATCTGCCGACCGGCCTTGAGCGCCCAGTACCAGAGCAGCGCGAAGCAGGCCCCGACGAAGAACATGTCCGTGATCACGAAGCCTGCGAGGATCAGCGCGCCCTGAAGCACCCAGCCGAGCGAGTACGCCCACGGCTTGCGCAGCATCCCGCACAGCAGCGCGGCCACCACCATGCCGGGTCCGCAGATCGCCCAGACCGTGCCCGAGCTCAGGTCGGAGAGCTTCATCGCCACCAGGGCGAAGAAGAGGATCACCAACACCTCGAAGCACAGCACGGAGGCTGCCATCCGCCGGACCATCATCGGTCGTCACCGCCGTACTCGTCTTCAGAATCCAACCCAGCGTCGGACAACTCGTCGTCGCGCTCGCCGCCCCGCCGCTCCCCGAGCAAGTCCAGGTCGCGGTCGTCGAAGTCCTCCTTCTCGGCGTCCTCGAACTGGACGTCCTCGAAGGTGTGCCGGTCCTCGACGCGCTCGGCGCGGTCCCGCACCAGCAGGGTACGCGCCTGCCCCGCGGTGACCACCGACCCGGTCACGATGACGCCCGCACCGGCGGAGGTGCCGGCCGGGATCGCCTCCTCGGCCAGGCCCATGGCCAGGTCGATGGCGTCGTCCAGGCGGGGCGCCTCGTGGACCCGCTCGGCGCCGAAGATCTCGCCGGCCAGTTCGGCGAGCACACCGACGGGCATCGCGCGCTCGGTGGTGTTCTGGGTGACCACGATCTCGTTCAGAACCGGCTCCAGCGCCTCCAGGATCCCGGCGACGTCCTTGTCGCGCATCGCGCCGACCACGCCGACCAGGTGGTCGAAGGTGAAGTCGTCGGCCAGGGCCTGCGCGGTGGCGCGGGCGCCGGCCGGGTTGTGCGTGGCGTCCAGGATGACCGTGGGGCCGCGGCGGACCACTTCCAGCCGGCCCGGCGAGGTGACCTTGGCGAACGCCTCGCGGACCACGTCCGGGTCCAGCGGGGTGCGGGCCCGGCCGGCGCCGAGGAAGGCCTCGACGGCGGCCAGCGCGGTGGCCGCGTTGTGCGCCATGTGCTCGCCGTAGAGCGGCAGGTAGACGTCGGTGTACTCGCCGGCCAGGCCCTTGATCGTGATCTGCTGGCCGCCGAGCGCCTGCTGGCGCTCCACGACCCCGTACTCGATGCCCTCGCGGGCCACGGTGGCGTGCACCTCGGAGGCCCGGCGCAGGATGACCTCAGCCGCCTCCAGCGGCTGCTGGGCCATCACGACGACCGCGTCCTCCTTGATGATCCCGGCCTTCTCGGAGGCGATCTTCGCCGGGGTGTCGCCGAGGATGTGCGCGTGGTCGACGTCGATCGGGGTGATCACCGCGACCTGGCCGTCGGCGACGTTGGTGCAGTCCCAGGTGCCGCCCAGGCCCACCTCCAGCACCGCGGCGTCCACCGGGGCGTCGGCGAAGGCCGCGAACGCCATCCCGGTGATCACCTCGAAGAAGGACATCGGGAACTCCTGCGAGGCGTCCACGATGTCCACGTAGGGCCGGATGTCCTCGTAGACCTCGACGAAGCGCCGCAGCGGGATCGGCGCCCCGTCCAGGGTGATGCGCTCGTTCATCGACTCCAGGTGCGGCGAGGTGAACCGGCCGGTGCGCAGGTTGAGCTCGCGCAGCAGGGTCTCGATCATCCGCGCGGTGGACGTCTTGCCGTTGGTCCCCGTGATGTGGACCACCGGGTACGCCTTCTGCGGGTCGCCCAGCAGCTCGGTCAGGGCCCGCACCCGTGCCAGGGTGGGGTCCATCTTGGTCTCCGGCCAGCGCTCCAGGAGCTCGTGTTCGACTTCCTCGAACTGCTCCTGAAGCTCCGGGTCGACATTGTTCGCCATGAACTCGATGGTTCCTTATCGCTGTCGCTGAAACCGATCAGGCGGCGGGCAGCGCGTCGAGCTGGGCGCCCAGGCGGGCGATGTCGCTCTCGGCGTCGGCCAGGCGCTTGCGGATCTTGTCCACCACGGCGTCGGGCGCCTTGGCCAGGAACTCGGCGTTGCCGAGCTTCGCGTTCGCCTGCTCGACCTCCTTGCGCGCGGCGGCCAGACCCTTGTCCAGCCGCTTGCGCTCGGCGGCGACGTCGATGGTGCCGGACGTGTCCAGCTCCACCTTGCCGCCGGTCGCGGCGAGGGTCGCGGTGGCGCTGAAGCCCTCCGCCGGAGCAGTGAGCCGGCTCAGCAGCCGGATCGCCGGCTCCTGCCCGGCCAGCTTCGGATCGGTCAGCGTCAGCCGGGCGGCCACCCGCTGCGCGTCCTTCACGCCCTGGTCGGTCCGGAAGCGCCGCACCTCGGTCACGACCTCCTGCACCGCCTCGATCACCGCCTCGGCGTCCGGGTCGACCCGCGTCAGGTCGGCGGTCGGCCACTCGGCGATCACGATCGACTCGCGGCCGGTCAGCGCCGTCCACAGCGTCTCGGTCACGTACGGCACGGCCGGGTGCAGCAGGCGCAGCATCACGTCGAGGACGTGTCCGAGCACGGCGCGCGTGGTCTGTGCGTCGGGGTCGTCCGCGGCCGCGCCGATCGGCAGGCGGAGCTTGGCCAGCTCGATGTACCAGTCGCAGACCTCGTCCCACGCGAAGTGGTAGAGGGCTTCCATGGCCTTGGCGAACTGGAAGTCCTCGTAGAGGCCGTCCACCTCGGCCACCACCTCGTTGAGGCGGGACAGGATCCAGCGGTCCTCGACCGTGAGGCGGTCGGCCGACGGCAGCTCGGCCGGCACGTACGCGCCGTTCATCATCGCGAACCGGGTGGCGTTCCAGATCTTGTTCGCGAAGTTGCGCGCGCCGGCGATCCAGTCCTCGGCCACCGCCTGGTCCGCGCCGGGGTTGGCGCCGCGCAGCAGGCCGAAGCGCACCGCGTCGGACCCGAACTTGTCCATCCACAGCAGCGGGTCGACACCGTTGCCCTTGGACTTCGACATCTTCTTCCCGAACTGGTCGCGGACCAGGCCGGAGAGCACCACCTTCTGGAACGGCTGCACGCCGTCCATCGCGTACAGGCCGAACATCATCATCCGGGCCACCCAGAAGAAGATGATGTCGTAGCCGGTGTGCAGCACCGAGGTCGGGTAGAACTTCGCCAGATCGGCGGTCTGCCCCGGCCAGCCGAGCGTGGAGAACGGCCACAGGCCGGAGGAGAACCAGGTGTCGAGCACGTCCGAGTCCTGATACCAGCCCGGCTCCGACGGCGGCTCCTCGTCCGGGCCCACGCACACGACCTCGCCGTTCGGGCCGTACCAGATCGGGATCCGGTGGCCCCACCACAGCTGGCGGGAGATCGTCCAGTCATGCATGTTGTCGACCCAGGCGAAGTAGCGCGGCTCCATCTCCTTGGGGTGGATCTGCACCCGGCCGTCGCGCACCGCGTCGCCGGCCGCCTTGGCCAGCGTCTCCACCTTCACCCACCACTGGAGCGAGAGCCGCGGCTCCACCACGGTGTCGCAGCGCGAGCAGTGGCCCACGGGGCGCAGGAGCTGCTTCTGGCCGACGATGCGGCCGTCCTCGCGCAGCGCGCGGACCACGGCCGGGCGGGCCTCGAAGCGGTCCATGCCCAGGAACGGGCCGTGCACGGTGATGTTCGCGTGCTCGTCCAGGATCGTGGGCATCGGCAGGTTGTGCCGGCGGCCGATCTCGAAGTCGTTCGGGTCGTGCGCCGGGGTCACCTTCACCGCGCCGGTGCCGAAGGCCGGGTCCACGTGCTCGTCGGCCACGATCGGAATCCGGCGGTCGGTCAGCGGCAGCGCCACTTCCTTGCCGATCAGGTGCTGGTAGCGCTCGTCGTCGGGGTGCACGGCCACCGCGGTGTCGCCGAGCATCGTCTCGGCGCGCGAGGTCGCCACCACGATGGAGTCCTCGCCGTCGCCGTAGCGGATCGACACCAGCTCGCCCGGCTCGTCGTGGTGGTCCACCTCGATGTCGGACAGCGCAGTCAGACAGCGCGGGCACCAGTTGATGATGCGCTCGGCGCGGTAGATCAGACCGTCGTCGTACATCTTCTTGAAGATGGTCTGCACGGCCCGCGACAGGCCCTCGTCCATGGTGAAGCGCTCGCGCGACCAGTCCAGGGAGATACCGAGCCGGCGCTGCTGGCCCAGGATCTTGCCGCCGTACTCGGCCTTCCACTCCCAGACCTTCTTCACGAAGGCCTCGCGGCCCAGATCGTGCCGGGACAGGCCGTCCTTGGCCAGCTCGCGCTCCACCGCGTTCTGGGTGGCGATGCCGGCGTGGTCCATCCCGGGCAGGTACAGGGCCTCGTAGCCCTGCATCCGCTTGCGCCGGATGATCGCGTCCTGGATCGACTGGTTGAGCGCGTGGCCCACGTGCAGCGACCCGGTCACGTTCGGCGGCGGGATGACGATGGTGAACGGCTCCTTGTCGGAGGCCGCGTCGGCCGTGAAGTAGCCGTTCTTTACCCACCGCTCGTACAGCTCGCCCTCTACCTCTACCGGCGCGTACGCGGTCGGCAGAGTGGTGGCGGCGCTGTCAGCAGCGCCCTGGGCGGCTGGAGTGGTGGTTTCATTCACGCAGACAAGCTTATCGGTGCCCAGGAGGCGTTTCCGCCGAGTATCGGACTACAGCGCGAGGTGCAGACGCAGCGCGGCGTCGAGACGCTTCACGGTCTCCGGATTCAGGGCTGTGATCCGCCGGCCGATGCGGGAGACGTCGACGGTGCGGACCTGCTCGGCCTGGGCCTTGGAGTCGGCGCGCAGTCCCGGGTGGTCGGCGGCCTTGATGAGGACCTGGAACGGGTAGACGCGCGCGGTGTTCGAGGTGACGGGGACGACCGTGACGACGCCCCGGCCGTGGCGGTGCGTGGCGGTGTTCGCGCCGTCGTTGGAGACGATGACGGCCGGGCGGCTCTTGGGGGCCTCGCTGCCGCGCGCCGGGTCCAGATCGACCCAGAACACGTCGCCGCGGCGCATGGCGGGCACGGAACTACTCAACGTCTGTGAGCCCGTCACCGAGCACGGTGTCCCACAGCTCGGCGTCCCCAGAGCCGACCCATTCGTCGTACGCGGCGGCGTAGTCGTCGACCAGGCGCAGGGAGCGGGCCAGGTCGATGGCCTTGTGGACAGCCGCGGAGCGGGACGCGGCGTTCAGCTCGTCCAGGAACGCCACATCGTCGTCCGGCAGGGAGATGCTCAACTTGGTCGCCATACCCCTATCCTACCCCGGTAGGAATCGATTCCTACCGCAGAACGAAATTGGCGGCTCGCCGAAGCGAACCGCCAACCGCCTGCTTACAAGACAGGTGCGCCGAACCTAAGCCGACCGGTCCCGCCGCTCGTTCAGGTTCTGCTGCGTCCCGGTCCGCCGGCCGTGCTCGTTCAGAGCGCGCTGGTCCCGCGGCACCAGCGTGGGCAGCACGTGCTCGCGCACCACCTCGCCGGTGATGACCACGGTGCCGACGTCGGAGTGGCTGGGGACCTCGTACATCACCGACATCAGCACCTCCTCCATGATCGCGCGCAGTCCGCGGGCGCCGGTGCCGCGCAGGATCGCCTGGTCGGCGATGGCCTCGACGGCGTCGTCCTCGAAGACCAGCTCCACCCCGTCGAGCTCCATCAGCCGCTGGTACTGCTTGATCAGCGCGTTGCGCGGCTCGACCAGGATCCGGACCAGGGCCGCGCGGTCCAGCTTGTGGACCGAGGTGACCACGGGCAGGCGCCCGACGAACTCCGGGATCATGCCGTACTTCAGCAGGTCCTCGGGCAGCACGTCGGCGAACACGTCGGTGGTGTCGACGTCGTAGCGGGAGCGGAGTTGGGCGGTGAAGCCCATGCCGCGCTTGTTCACCCGGGAGTCCACGATCTTGTCCAGGCCCTCGAAGGCCCCGGCGACGATGAACAGCACGTTGGTGGTGTCGATCTGCAGGAACTCCTGGTGCGGGTGCTTGCGCCCGCCCTGCGGCGGCACCGAGGAGACCGTGCCTTCGAGGATCTTCAGCAGCGCCTGCTGTACACCCTCGCCGGAGACGTCGCGGGTGATCGACGGGTTCTCGGCCTTGCGGGCGATCTTGTCGATCTCATCGATGTAGATGATCCCGCTCTCGGCCTTCTTGATGTCGTAGTCCGCCGCCTGGATCAGCTTGAGCAGGATGTTCTCGACGTCCTCGCCGACGTACCCGGCCTCGGTCAGCGCCGTGGCGTCCGCGATGGCGAACGGCACGTTGAGCATCCGGGCCAGGGTCTGCGCCAGGTAGGTCTTGCCGCAGCCGGTGGGGCCCAGGAGCAGGATGTTGGACTTGGCCAGCTCGATCTGCTCGCCGCGGCGTCCGCCGCGCTCGCGCTGGTAGTCCCCGGCCTGCACCCGCTTGTAGTGGTTGTAGACCGCCACCGACAGGCTCTTCTTGGCGTTCTCCTGGCCGATGACGTACTCGTCGAGGAAGTCGTAGATCTCCTTGGGCTTGGGCAGCTCCGCCAAGCCCCGGGCCGCGGCCGGCTCGCCGGGCTCCTCCTCGATGATCTCGTTGCACAGATCGATGCACTCGTCGCAGATGTACACGCCGGGGCCCGCGATGAGCTTCTTGACCTGCTTCTGACTCTTGCCGCAGAAAGAGCACTTCAGCAGGTCGGCGTTGTCGATGCGTGCCACGGTGGAGCTTCTCCTTTGTGAAGATCCCGGTGCTGGACCCACTCCTGGGCGCCGGTAGGCGCTTCGTAGTCTGTCCCCCAAGACGGTACCGCTCATACCCCCGGCGAGGCGTGAGCGCTCGACAATCGCGAGCGCATCGGCCGTGGCATCGAATGATAATCCGATGCCACGGCCCGTGGCGGGTCACTCCGCCGATATATCAGTGTCCGCAACCGGTCATCGAATGTTCAGGGAGTCCGTACGGGAGGTCAGGACCTGGTCGATGATCCCGTAGTCCTTGGCCTCCTCGGCCGAGAGGATCTTGTCGCGGTCGATGTCCTTGTGCACCTGGTCCGCGTCGCGGCCGCTGTGCTTGGCCAGCATCTGCTCCATGACGGTGCGCATCCGCAGGATCTCGTTCGCCTGGATCTCCAGGTCGGACAGGTCGCCGCGGCCGCCCTCGCTCCAGGGCTGGTGGATCAGGATCCGGGCGTTGGGCAGCGCCAGGCGCTTGCCCGGGGTGCCGGCGGCCAGCAGCACCGCGGCCGCGGAGGCGGCCTGGCCCATGCACACCGTCTGGATGTCGGGCTTGACCCACTGCATCGTGTCGTAGATGGCGGTGAGCGCGGTGAAGGAGCCGCCGGGGCTGTTGATGTAGATGGAGATGTCCCGGTCGGGGTCCATCGACTCCAGCGTGATCAGCTGGGCCATCACGTCGTTGGCCGAGGCGTCGTCGATCTGCACGCCGAGGAAGATGATCCGCTCGTCGAACAGCTTCGAGTACGGGTCCCACTCGCGGAAGCCGTAGCTGGTGCGCTCGCTGAACTTGGGGACGATGTAACGGGCGTCGTGCTCGGGCCCGCGGTAGATCATGTCGTTCATGGAAGGGGTCCTCCGGGAGAAGGCGGCCGGGTAGGGGTCAGGCGGAGCTGCGAGGAGCCTCAGGCCTGCAATTCAGAAGCGGTGCCGCCGCCGCCGGGGACGTCGTTGGCGTGCGTCATGATGTCGTCGATGAGGCCGTACTCCTTGGCCTCCACGGCGCTGAACCAGGTGTCCCGGTCGGAGTCCAGCTCGATCTTGTCCAGCGGCTGGCCGGTGTGCTGGGCGGTGAGCTCGGCCATCCGCTTCTTGCTGCGCAGCAGGCGCTCGGCCTGGATCCGGATGTCCGCCGCGGAGCCCCCGATGCCCGCGGAGCCCTGGTGCAGCAGGATCTCGGTGTTCGGCAGCGCGAAGCGCTTGCCGGGGGTGCCGGCGGTGAGCAGGAACTGGCCCATCGAGGCCGCCATGCCCATGCCCACGGTCACGATGTCGTTGGGGATGTACATCATCGTGTCGTAGATCGCCAGGCCGGCCGAGACCGAGCCGCCGGGGCTGTTGATGTAGAAGTAGATCTCCTTGTCGCTGTCCTCGGCGGTCAGCAACAGCAACTGGGCACACAGCGAGTTGGCGATGTCGTCGTCGACCTGGGTGCCCAGGAAGATGATCCGGTTGCGCAGCAGCCGGTTGTAGACCTGGTCGCTCAGGCCGAGCGGGCTGTCAACGCCCGCACGGGCCATCGGGGTCAGCGGCGTCGTCATAGGTTCACCCTGCCTGGTTCGTCGGAAGCGGAATGCGCGGACCGGTACAACGAGCACCGTCGAGCCCTGTGACACCCTCGACTCGTGATCGCCGCCGGTCCTAGGACGACCCTAACGCCCCGGTCCCCCACGGCGTCGGCGGCCCGGCCCTTGTTCGCTGACGGCATACGCGAAAGCCCCGCGTCCTGCGCAGGAGCGGGGCTTTCGTCGTACCGGGTGTTCGACACCCGGCTGTTCGATCAGTCGTGCTTGTGGCCGTAGTGCTCGTCCTCGGGCGCGCGGCCGTGGCTGTCCGGGTTCTCGCCGTCGGTGTCCTCGACGTCGGGGGCGTTGATCTTCTTGACGTCGACCTCGTTGCCGGCGGCGTCCTTGACCTTCGCGGCCTCCAGCACCAGGTTCAGCGCCTTGCCCCGGCGCACCTCGCCGACCAGGGCCGGGATCTGCCCGGCCGAGGAGATCTGCTGGGCGAACTCGTCCGGGCGCATGCCGGCCTGGGACGCGCGCTGGATGAGGTGGTTGGTCAGCTCGCCCTCGTTCACCGAGATCTCCTCGGCGTTGGCCAGCTTGTCCAGGATGAACTGGGCCTTGACCCCGTCGCGCACCTCGTCGGCGAGCTCGGCGTTGTACTCGTCCTCGGTCTTCTCCTGCAGCTTGAAGAAGCCCTCGCGGGTCATGCCGCCCATCGCGATCTGGCGGTCCAGGGCCTCGTTGCGCCAGGCCAGCTCGGCGTCCACGACCGACTTCGGCAGCGGGATGTCCACGCGCTCCAGCAGGACCTCCAGCACCTTGTCCCGGGCCGAGGCGACCTGCTCGAACTGCTCGGAGCGCTCCAACGTCTCGCGGACGTTGGCGCGGAACTCCTCCATGGTGTCGAACTCGCTGGCCAGCTGGGCGAACTCGTCGTCGAGCTCGGGCAGCTCGCGCTCCTTGACCGCGGTGACGGTGACCTCGATGGTCGCGTCCTCGCCGGCGTGCGAGCCGCCGAGCAGCTTGGAGGTGAAGGTGGCGGTCTCGCCGGCCTTCTTGCCGATGATCGCCTCGTCGGTGCCCTCGATGAGCTGGGTGGAGCCGACCTCGTAGCTCATGCCCTTGGCGGTGCCGTCCTCCAGCACCTCGCCGTCGATCGAGGCGGCCAGGTCCAGCGTGACGAAGTCGCCGTCGGCGACCTCCCGCTCGACCTCCTTGAGCGAGCCGAAGCGCTTGCGGATGTCCTCGATGCGCTCGTCCACGGCCTCGTCGGCCACCGTCGCGTCCTCGACCTCGACCTCGATGTCGTCGTAGGCCGGCACGTCGAACTCGGGGCGCACGTCCACCTCGGCGGTGAACTTCAGGTCCTGGCCCGGCTCGAACTCGGCCAGGTCCACGTCGGGCTGGCCGACGACCTCGATCTTGTTCTCCTCGACGGCCTGGCCGTAGAACTGCGGCAGCGAGGAGTTGATGGCCTCCTCCAGCGCGGCGCCGCGGCCGAAACGCTGGTCGATGACCGCGGCCGGGACCTTGCCCTTGCGGAAGCCCGGGATCGAGACCTGCTCGGCGATCTTCTTGTAGGCCGCGTCGAGGCTCGGCTTGAGCTCCTCGAACGGGACCTCAACGGTGAGCCGGACCCGAGTCGGGTCCAGGGTCTCGACAGCGCTCTTCACTGCTGGTCTCCTTGCGGCGCTGCCGGCCCGGCAGCCTCGAGTCATGGCGCGGCGTCGCGCGTGGACGGGATACGAAGCCCCATCGTAACCCGGAGTGCCGCCCCTGAAGGAAACGGTCCCCGAACTCGCTACAGCTCTCTCTGGTAGCAGTGAGACGTCGGCTCATCCGCATACGCCCCGAAACCCGGGATCGGCACGTACCCGGAGCGCTCGTAGAAGCGGATCGCGGCGGCCTGCTTGGGCCCGGTCTCCAACCGGAGCGTGCGCCAGCCGCGCACTACCGCCGCCTGCTCCAGCGCCGCCAGGACCGCTCCGGAAACGCCCCGGCCGCGCCAGTCCGGCACCACATACATGCGCTTGAGTTCAGCCGCACCGGGCTCCAGCGGACGCAGCGCCCCGCAGCCCACCGGCTCGTCCGCGACGTACGCGATCAGGAACAGGGCGATGTCGCCGGCCGAAGGCGCGACGCCGGGCTCGCTGCCCGGGCCGTACATCGCGTCGATCTCGGCGCGCTGGGCATCACGCAGCGTGGCCGCCTGCGGGTGCTCCCACGGCACTTCGGCGACGGTGATGATCGGTGCGCTCACCGCGCCAGTGTGGCGTCGGAAGATGTCTTCGGTGTTACCTCGGGTTCGTGCGTCACGGCGGCTCTCCGCGGTCAGCTGAACAGGGCCTGCACCGTCATCAGCGGCATCATCACCAGCAACACCAGACCCAGGGCCGCCAGCACCGCGAACACCGTGATGTTGAAACGGCTCAGCGGCCCAACCGCGAAGTCGGCCTCGGCCGGCAGGTAGCGCACCTCGGCCGTCGCGCCGACCTCCAGGGCGCGGCTGGAAGCGTCGGCGTGCCGGCGGGTGGCGCCGTCCGGGGTCGCGTACTCGAAGACCGGATAGGTGAAGTCACTGTTGTGGAAGGAGACCACCGCGGCCACGGTCGCGGTGGCGCGCTCGGCGCCGGAACGCAGCCGCCAGCGCAGACGCAGGGCGCTCAGGTAGTCGGTACGCAGCGCGGCGGCGGCGAGGAAGGCACCGAAGGCGGAGGTGACCGCGCCGATCAGGACACTGGCATAGCCGTTGTTGGCGTCGGCGTCGGTCGCGACTATGAGGATCGATTCCGCAACGTATAGAAGGACTGCGGCGAGCAGTATCCGTACGCCCTTGGACATCGCGGCCCACTTCGCGGCCATGCTCGGCCCTCCCGGAGTTTTCGAGGTCGTCGGGGGTGTCGGTGCCCCGTGGCCGAGATGGTAGCGGTCATCCTTCTCGGGTTGAGATCTGGAGTGCCGCTACCGTCATCGCGCGGCCGGGGACGGTGGCGGGCCGGGGTGCGCGGCGGCGGGGTCGGCAACGCCGGGCAGATCTGCCATGATCGGGCGGATGCGAGAACTCACCGAGCTGATCGAGGTCGAGGATCCGGCGTGGCCGGAGCTCCAAACGTTGTTCGCGGACTGCCCGATGCCCCTGACCGTCTTCGCCCCGGACCCCCGCGAGAGCACCCGCGGGCTCCACCAACTCCAGGTCACGGCGCGGTCGATGCTCGGCGGACTGACCCTGAACTGCGGCGGCCTGCTGGTCGACGACGGCTGGGTCCGGGTCTACGGCGGCGGCCCGGGGCACGACGGCGGCCTGCCGAGCGTGGCCCAGGTCAACGGCTTCCCCGAGACCTTCGACCCCGGGTGGCAGGCGCCGGCCGGGCTGGTCGTCGCGCATGACGTGCTCGGAGGCGTGTTCGCTTTGAACGGCATGGACCCGGCCGCCTCGGGACGGCCCGGGCAGCCGGGGCAGATGACGTACTTCGCGCCGGACACGCTGGCGTGGGAGGCGTTGGAGATCGGGCATTCGGCGTGGCTCGCGTGGCTGCTTTCCGAGCGACTCGAAGGGTTCTACAACGCGCTGCGCTGGGACGGATGGCGCGAGGAGACCGCTGCGGCAGGGCCGACGCAGGCGATCAGTGTGTTCCCGTTCCTGTGGAGCAAGCCGACGGAGGACGCCACGACCAGCCGGCGCACCGTGCCGATGGCCGGCGTGCTGGGGATAGCCGCGGACTTCGCGGAGCAGATCGGCGTCGGGGACCCCGGGTTCCTCGGGCTCGTGTGATCTGCCGCTGATCCGCGGCTCCCTACGTCGTCCTAGGCGACGCGGAACTGCAGCGACTTCGTCTGCAGATACTCCTCCAGCCCGAACCGACCCAGCTCACGACCGACGCCAGAACCCTTGTAGCCGCCGAAGGGTGCCGCGAGGTTGAACCGGCCGCCGTTGATGTCGACCTGACCGGTGTCCATCCGCCGCGCGAAGGCCACAGCCTCGTTGTCGTTGGCCGCCCACACGGCGCCGGCCAGACCGTACTCGGTGGCGTTGGCGATGCGCAGCGCGTCCTCGGCGTCGTGGAAGGACATCACGGAGATGACCGGGCCGAAGATCTCCTCGCGGGCCACAGCCATATCGGTGGTGACGTCGGCCAGGACCGTGGGACGCACGTAGAAGCCGGTCGGCAGATCGTCCGGAGCCTGCGCGCCGCCGACCACAACCCGCGCACCCTCGCCCACGGCGTCGTTCAGGTAGCCGCGGACCCGGTCCCGCTGCTTGGCGTTGACCACCGGGCCGACCCGGGTCTCCGGGCTGGTCGGATCGCCGGGCACGAACTTGGCCGCGGCGGCCGCGGCGATGGTCACGGCCTCGGCGTACTGCTCTTCGGGGACCAGCAGGCGCGTCCAGGCCGAGCAGGTCTGGCCGGAGTTGTTGAAAACGTTGGCGACCGCGACGTTGACCGCCTTGGCCAGGTCCGCGCCGGGCAGCACCACACACGCCGACTTGCCGCCGAGTTCCAGCGCCACCCGCTTGACGCCGCGCCCGGCGTGCTCGGCGACCTGCCGGCCGACCGCGGTGGAGCCGGTGAAGGAGACCATGTCGACGTCCGGATGCGCGGCCAGCGCCGCCCCGGCCGCCGCGCCGGTCCCGGTGACCAGGTTGAAGACGCCGGGCGGGAATCCGGCCTCGTCGATCAGCCGGGCGAACAGGCGCGCGGTCAGCGGCGTGTCCTCGGCCGGCTTCAGCACCACGACGCACCCGGCCGCCAGCGCCGGCATCACCTTGGCGACGATCTGGTGCAGCGGGTAGTTCCACGGCGTGATCGCCCCGACGACGCCGGCCGGCTCGTGGTAGACGGTCGAGTTGCCGACCTGCTCCTCGAACTCGTAGTCGGCCAGGATGCGCAGGTAGCTCTCGGCCACGCCCAACGGCAGCCCGGCCTGCACCGCGGTGGCGAAGCCGACCGGGCAGCCGAGCTCGGCGACCACGGTCTCGACGATCTCCGGCTGCGCCTCGGCGAGCTTGGCGACCAGGTGGCCCAGGAACTCCAGCCGGTAGTCCTTGTGGCTGGCGCCCCAGGCGCGCGCCGCGGACCGGGCCGCGGCCACCGCGGCGTCCACGTCGGCGGCGCCGCCGGCGGGGATCGCGGCGATCACCTCTTCGGTGGCCGGATTCAGCACGTCGACCGTCTCGGTGGAGGCCGAGGGGATCCATTTGCCGCCGATGTACTGGTCGGTGAAAGTGAGCACGCTCATTGGGCCGTCCCGGGGAAACTAGCGGTGCGAATTTCTGCGGACGCTAGCGCCACGATCATGGCGGCACAAGGACGGACCTGGAGGTACCGGGCGTGTCGTTGCTCACGGGACCCACGGATCGCTCCGGTATCAGCATCCATATCGACCTCCTGTTCATGGCGACTTCATGGCGACGGCCTCACCCGCAGCACGCGAGCGGCCCACCCGGGCAGCACCCAGTTCCAGCGCCCGAACAGGGACACGAGCGCGGGCACGAGCAGCGCCCGGACGACGGTGGCGTCCAGCAGGATGCCGACGCCCAGACCGGTGGCGAAGATCTTCAGGAACGTCGGCGGCGCGCTGGCCAGGGCGGCGAACGCCAGGAAGAGGATCAGGGCGGCGCTGGTGACCAGGCGGCCGGTGCGGCCCAGGCCCACGACGACAGCCTCGTCGGTACCGGCTCCGGCGTCGAACTCCTCGCGCATCCGGGACAGGATGAAGACCTCGTAGTCCATCGACAGGCCGTAGAGGAACGCGAAGACGATCATCGGGATCCAGAACGGGATGCCGCCGGTCGCCGGGACGCCCCAGATGGCGTGCGAACCGTGGCCGTCCTGCCAGATCAGGACCATGCCGCCGTAGGCCGCGGCGACTGAGAGCAGGTTCGCCAGCACCGCCTTGGCTGGGAGCAGCAGAGAGCGGAAGGTGCGGGCCAGGACAAGGAATGTGAGGACGGCCAGCACGGCCAGGAGGAGCGGGAACTGGCCGTACATCTTGTGGATGTTGTCGATGTTGGCCAGAGCGCTGGAAGCCACGAGCGTGCCGGGGATCGCGTGGTCGAGGGTGGTGCGGGTGAGCTTCGCGACGTGCTGGCCCTGGCTGGTCGCGGCCTCGTCGCTGGGGAGGACGACCGTCATCGGCCACCGGGTGGTGGGGGTCTTCTCCGTACCGGGTGGCGGCGTGGTCACGGGCACGACCGCGTGGATGCCGTTGCCCGGCATCAGCACCGCGGGTTCGGTGTTCGGCGGGGTCAGGACCACGTAGGGATTGAGCACGCCGCTCGGGATGTCCGCCGCACGCAGCGCCACGAGCCCTTGGCGGGCGTCGCCGGACTTGGCGAGGGAGTCGGTCGTCGGGTCGCCCTCGTGGATGCCGAGCGCGGTGACGGCGAGCGTGACCAGCACGACGAGCGCCAGGCCGGCGGCCGCCCAGCGTCGTCGGACCACCCAGCGGGCCCACGCGGTCCAGGCGCGGCTGGGTTTGTCCTCGTGCCGCAGGTGCGGCCAGTCCAGGCGGCGGCCGAAGCCGGTGAGCGCGATCGGCAGCAGGGTCAGCGTTACGGCCACGCTGACCACCGGGATCAGCATGCCGCCGATGCCGATGGAGCGCATGAACTGGATCGGGACCACGATCAGTGACAGCAGGCCCAGCGCCACGGTCAGCCCACTGACCAGCACTGCCCGGCCGGCCGTGGCCATCGCGCGGTGCACGGCGGCCTCGTTGTCGGCGCCGTGCGCCACCTCCTCGCGCCACCGGGTAACCAGCAGCAGCGAGTAGTCGATCGCCACGCCCAACCCGATCAGACCGACCATGTACTGCACCACGGCCTGCACCTTCATGAACTCGGTCAGGAGCAGCACCACGAGGTAGCTGGACAGGATGGAGACAGCGGCGATCATCAGCGGGAGCAGCGCGAGGAAGGACCCGAACACGAAGGCCAGCACGATGAGCGCGCCGGCCCCGCCGAGCAGGGCCTCGGTCAGCACGCCGTTGCCGCCGCCGCTGCCGTTGGAGGACAACGGGGTGATGCCGGTGACGTGCACCTGGGTCCCGGCCGGAGCCGCGGCGGCGAGCTGGTGCGGCAGGACGCGGGCCGCGTCGGTCTGCGTCTTCGCGTCCTTGACCTGGTCCCCGATCGCGGGGGTGAAGACGAGGGCGAACATGGTCCGGCCGTCGGCGCCGAGGAAGGCGCGGTCACCGGTGTTGTAGTAGTCGACGACGCGCCCGGGAACAGCGGCGAGCGCGGGCTCCAGCGCGGGCCGGGCCGCCTCCGGGGTCTGCCCCGGCGGCAGAACGAACACCGGCACCAGCGGATCGAAGCCCCCGCCGACGTGGTACTGCGCCACCAGCGCGTCGCTCGCCGCCACCGACGGCGTGCCGGCGATGGTGAAGCTCTGATTCAGGTGCTTGGACAGGATGGAGGAGGACCAACCGCCGGCCAGGAACAGCACCAGCCACAGCGCGGCGATCGCGCGCCGGTTGGCGAGCACGAATCTCGAGAATCGCTCCATGGCTGTCCCCCCTTCGGTCAATTTCGGTCCGGTGCCACTCCGCTCACTCCACGATCATGATTGACTACCAGAACAACAGTGCACCACCGCACCACGCATCTCAATCGGCCGAACGGGTGGCCGGCTCGGCCGGGCGGCCTCCGGATGGGATAATCCTCCATATGCGCATCTACCTCGGCAGCGACCACGCCGGCTACGACCTGAAGAACCACCTCGTGACCTGGCTGACGGCCGCCGGGCACGAAGCCGTCGACTGCGGCCCGCACGCCTTCGACGCCCAGGACGACTACCCGCCGTACGTGATGCTGGCGGCCAGCAAGGCCGCCGGCGACCCGGACGCCCTCGGCATCGTCATCGGCGGCTCCGGCAACGGCGAGGCCATCGCCGCCAACAAGATCCCCGGCATCCGCGCGGCCCTGGCCTGGAGCGAGGAAACAGCGCGGCTGGGCCGCGAGCACAACAACGCGAACGTCGTCAGCATCGGCGCCCGCATGCACACCGAGGACGAGGCCACGCGCTTCGTCGAGGTCTTCGTCAGCACCCCGTTCTCAAACGAGGAGCGCCACGTCCGCCGCATCGAGATGATGAGCGACTACGAGAAGAGCGGCGTGCTCCCGGCCCTACCCGGCGCCTCGGGCTGAGGCGCAACGGTCGCAAGAAGGCTGAGACGCGGAAGGGCCACCCGGATCGGGTGGCCCTTTGTGCTGGTCACGGTCGGCGAGCTCGGACCGAATTACTGGCGTCGGAACGTTGCCGACACCATCGGCGGGTTCGACGGGTTCCTGTGGAAGCCGCCGGGGCAGACGAACGACGAAGTGGACGTGGGACGGGTGAGACCCAAACTGAGACCCAAAAGGGCCGTCCCGATCAGGACGGCCCTCTGTCGTCAGCGTTTCCGCTGGTAGCTAGCGAGCGGATGACCGGGATCGAACCGGCACAATCTGCTTGGAAGGCAGAGACTCTACCATTGAGCTACATCCGCACCCGCGGCACCGAAGCGCCGCGCGTGCCTCTATCTTGGCACACTCCGTGCCTCCTTCTCACCCCGGTTCCCGGTCCGATGCGGTGAGCGCCGCGCCGTTCCCGGCCTCGCACCCGCGCGCGTCGGTCGCCGCTACGTGCGCCAGACCACCACGAGGGCGCGGTCGTCCTTGACGTTGGGGGCCACTTCGTTGATGAGGCGGTCGGCGCCGCCGGTGAAGCCGGTGGTGAGGCGGGTTTCGGCGGCGCCGAGGAGGCGGTCCAGGCCTTCGTCGAGGTCGCGGCCGGGGCGTTCTACGAGGCCGTCGGTGAACAGGAGGAGGGCGTCGCCTCGGTCGAGGCAGCCTTCGGTGGCGGGGAATTCTGCGTCGTCGAGGATGCCCAGGAGGGGGCCTTCGGCTTCTTCGGTGGACCAGCGGCCGGTTTTCGCCGTCAGGCGGGCGATCGGGGGGTGGCCTGCGCTGTGGAAGCGGTAGTGGCCGGTTTCCAGTTCGACGACGAGGTGGACGGCGGTGGCGAAGCCTTCGTCCCAGTCCTGGCGCAGGAGGTACTTGTTCGCCGCGGCCAGGAAGTCGCGGGAGGGGACGGTGCCCAGGAGGCCGCCGAAGGCTCCCGAGAGCAGGAGTGCTCGGGTGCCCGCTGCCAGGCCCTTGCCGCTGACGTCGACGAGGCCGAGTTCGAGGGTCTGGCCTTGGGTGGGGGGTTCGTCGGAGTCAGGAGCCGGTGCGGCGTGGGAGCCGGGGTCGGGATCGGAGGCGACGGCCGTCTGTGCGGAACCGGCGATCTGGCTCGCAGCCCCTGACGCGCCCGGCATGCTGCTCGTCCCGATCGCGGTCGCCGCAAGCTCGGGGCGCCGCTGCGCCGGGAACGCCGGGTGCGAGAGCGCGGCGATGAGGAAGTCGCCGGCGAACGACTGGCCGCCGGCCGACCGGATCGCCATGTCGACGTGCCAGTCGGCCGGCAGGCGCGGCACCAGGCCTTGCGCTCGCAGGCGTTCCCGCAGGTCCAGCAGCATCGCCTCGCCGCGGGTGCCCTGCACGCCGAGCCGGAGCCGTGAGCGGGACGTCAGTATCACCAGAGCGGCGGTGGCGAAGACGGCCAGCGCTGAGCCGAAGGCCACGCCGGCACGCTCGCGGTGCCAGGACACGGCCATCAGGACCGCGATGCAGATCACCAGCAGGAGCAACTGCCCGCGCAGCTTCATCAGCAGGCCGCCGGCCAGCACCGGTAGGGCCAGCATCGCCGGGGTCCAGGCCTCGGGGAACGCCACGGTCAGCATCCCGAAGCCGACCGCCACCATCCCGAGCGCGGGCAGCAGGTACAGGTCCGAGGCCATGGCGTGATCGGTCAGCCAGCGACCGGTCCTGCCCTCGGCGAGTCGGCCGCCGGCGAAACGCCGGCGCCGCTTGGTGGCCGTGCGTCTGCCGGACTGCCCATTCCCCGAGTCCGCGGTCATGCGCGAACCATATCGGGAGTACGGCCCCTTCGTCACCCTGCGAACACCGACTCGTCACGGTACGCGGTCGATCATCGGGTTCGAAGATCCTTTTAGCCCTCAGGCTGCGGCCTTCTGACAAGTGGGACACCAGAAGAGATTCCGATCGCGCACTCCGGCCGTCGCCACCGGCGTGCCGCACACCAGACACGGCTGGCCGTTGCGGCGGTAGACGTACACCTCGCCGCCGTGATCGTCCTTGCGGGGCGGACGCCCCATCGCCTCCGGCGTGTGCTGCGGCCAGACGGTGTCGATGCGGCCGATCCGGGCGCCCTCGGCCATCAGGACCACCAGATCGTCCCACATCCCGTCCCACTGCTCGCGGGTGAGGTCGCGGCCCTTGCGGTAGGGGTCGAGTCCGGCGCGGAACAGCACCTCGGCACGATAGACGTTGCCCACGCCGGAGAGCACCGGCTGCTCCATCAGCAGCTCGGCGATGGTCAGGGAGCTGGCCGAGATCTTGCGCCAGGCCAGCTCCGGGTCGGCGTCGGCGCGCAGCGGGTCCGGGCCCAGGCGGCGCAGCATGGCGGTGCGCTCGTCGGGGCCGTACAGGTCGCACGCCGAGGCCCCGCGCAGGTCGGCGTGGCCGGACTTGCCCACCATCCGCAGCCGCACCTGGCCCACCACCGGGCCGGGCGGTTCCTCCGCGACGTGGAACTTGCCGTACAAACCCAGGTGGACGTGGATCCAACGATCGGGGCCGAAGCCGATGAACAAATGCTTCCCGTGCGCCTCGGAGCCGGCATACGGGAGATCTGCCACCAGCCGCGCACCGGCCTCAAAACGCCCCTGCGGGCTGCTGACCTCGGACAACGGCGATTCAGAGGTATGTTCGGGGGTGAAGACCGAGTCGAGTTTGCCGGCAAGACGGTGAATCACGTGACCTTCGGGCATACCTAAGGACACTACCCGTCCCCACTGACACTCGATCGCGACGAAGGCGGCAGCCTGATGACCATTGAGAGCCTCGGCCGCAAGGGCGGCCCCAAGCCCGGAGACCTCGGCGCGACACCGCGCCACAGCCGACGTCCGCAGCCGGAGACGAGGGGTCTGCCCACCGCGCGCCCCAAGCCGGCGCCGCCACGGACGCCTCCGGGTATGGGAGAAGCGCGACGGGCCGTCCCGGCCCCGCCGACGCCGAGGGATCAGGGACAACAGGGGCCGCAGGCACAGCAGGGACAACAAGGACAGGGACAGGGGCAAGCTCAGGGCCGGGCACCGGGAGCAGGACCGGCATCACCGGCCCAAGCGCAAGCCCAAGCCCAAACGCAGACCCAGGCCCGCCTCGGCGACGGAAAGCCAGCCAGGCCTCCTGAAGCCCAGACCACCCGGGACCGAGGCCCCGGACAGGCGCCGGGCCAGCAGAAACCACGCGGTCGCGGCGACGCAAAGACAGAGAACCGCGGAGAACGCTCCCTCTACGACGGCGGCTCCCCCTCCGCGAACCGCCTCGGTCCGGCGAAGGCAATGCGCGCGCGAGACGTTTCACGACCGCGGGACTGGTGATGGGGGACACGGAGAACTACGGCGAAGGCCCGGGACCGTCAGGTCACCGGGCCTTCCGCGTCATGTCGGAGTCACCGAGGCCCTTGCACACCACCCAAAACAGGTAAAACGCCTGCTGGAACGTGCTGCAACCTGGCCAGAGAGTCTTGAACCCGTTGAGCAACGCGCAGTTCGGATTTGCCGCACAGCTCCGCAGCTTCCAGACGACAAAGTGGACGAGCTCGTCCGTGGGTGGGAGGCCGGCAGAAGCGTTGCTGAGCTGGCTGTTCAGTTCGGTATCCACCGTTCCACTGTCGGCAGGCACCTGAAGAGTCGGGGGATCGACACACGGGAGACTCGGTTCAGCTCTGGCGACCTCAAGCAGGCCGTTGAGCTCTACCAATCTGGTCGGACGCTCGTGCAGGTTGCACTGGAGTTCGGCACGACCAAGAAGACGATCCGGAAGCGGTTGGCGGACGCAGGAGTCGTGATCCGGAGGGGCGGCCGGAGCGGTATGCCTGTGGCTGGAGAAGCTCTGGACTGAACCCGCTCTCACGCCCCTGGCTGTGGCACGTCACGTCGATTCCGGCTCGCCTGTCTGAGCGTCACGTGCTCTTGCCTGCTGGTACGCTCGCCATTTCGGACCCATGTGTTTCCAGAACCGGCGGATATGCCAGTTATACATAAATACAGGGATGACTCCGAGCGCAGTGAAGGCAACGGCGAAGATAGCCAATGGCCACGTCAGCGGCCTGTTTCGCCGGCTGCGGTACCCGATGTACAGCAACAGGACCTCTCCGAGCACAGCCTTGATCCGAAAGTACCAACGGACCTGGTGGCTCTCGGTGTATCCGCCAGCGACGCAAAAGTTGGCCATGTGCTCGCAGTTGTTCCCGATGAGGTTGTACCGATTGCGCCGCGGCTCGTGGTTCGCCAGCAGCCACTCTGCGGCCTCTATGATCGCTTCACTGCTGGCGGCCTCAGGGAGTTGCTGTACGAAACGCTCTGGCTTGCCATGCTCGACAACTCGGGCAGTGCCATCACGCTCGAACTCGGCCAGTGTGACGGCTCCGATCGTGGCGTTAGGTTTGTCGAGAATCCGGCCACCAAACTGGATCACACGGTCGTCAGAAATGTAAACGCCGTGATGCATGTAGCCAATACGACGTACCGCAAGGTGGTCACCCGGCTCGAAGCGGCCAGATGAGGCGCTGCTGAGATCATCGTTCTGCTTCATGGAGAGACCCACCTGCGTATGGGAAGCGGAGCCTCCAAGGCTACCCGCCTCCACGCGTACAGCGGCCTATGGTTCCAGCCTCGTAGAGTCAGTCGGTAGTGGATCACCGAAAACTGTCAGTGCCGCTCGCTACGCTTGAACAAGATCGTTACTCAATTCTAGATCTTCGATCCACTCGCTGAACAAAAAAGAGGTGTCCCATGAATGCGGACGAGATACGTGAGATCATCTCCGAGGAACTTCGCCACATCCCGCGCGGCGACCGAGGTTCAGCCCAGAACGTACTGCGCTCGACCTACAAGATCACGCGTGCACATAGCTTGAAGCCAGGCAGCGAGGTGCCTGACTCGCCGGACCTGGTGATGGAGCATGCGGTTGCGTCAGTGCGAATCCAGTATCCGGACTTCGAGCCGACGCTGGAGTCCTGAGGCCTCTACGCTGCGGACCTACAAGGGGGCCTCCTTTCGACAGCGCGCCGCCCAAAGAGGGGTTCCTACCTACCGCCGCCTCGGTTTCCCCTCCCGTATCCACCGGTCAGCAAGGTTAAGGACAAGGGAGCGAGTTCGGCGGACGAACTCATCGGCGGTGAGGTTTGGGTCTGGCGTACCGTTTGGTAGGCCGCTACAGATCTTGGAGAGCCAACGCTTGAGTTCAGGTTCTGGGTACGCCAGTAGTTCGTCGAGTTCTAGGGAAATCTCTCGGAAGTCGTTGGCCGTGAATGACCAGCGCAGAGAGCCGAGGAAGATAACTTCCTGCCACGTTGGGTACTGCTCCCACATCCCTTCCATGAGGGCTGCGGGCTTCAGGGTAGTCAAGGGGTTTGAGTTTAGCTAATGATTCTCTTGCCATGTCCGAGGCATTTACTCACAACATCTAGGCCGCGTCAATCCCCTCTTGCACTTCATCCCTACTTCCTCTTAAATAAGGAGGATAAACAGCAGGAGGGTCGTATGGAAGCACAACAGTCGAGCACAGAACCACAAGCTCCAGCCGCAATCGCCGAAGCTGAAGAAGCCACAAAGGTCTTCGCACCACGGATTCCCGTCAGCATGCGTGAACAAGTAGAGGCAATACAGAACCTCACCGGCCAGAACGTAAACGAAGTCGGTGTTGAAGCTATCGGCATGTGGATCACAGCCAAGCTTGCAGACGAGACCCTTGGAGCCCAAGCTATGGCCGAAATAGAAGCCGAACAGCGTCGACTCGATGAACGCCGGGTTTCCCTTGCGGGAGTACTTGGGCAACGAGCTTCAGCTACAAGCGTAACAGCTGAAACTGAAGTCTCGAAACCAAAGGGTAAGCGTAGAGTGTGATCAGACATGGACCCAAGTTGAGACCATAGGAGCCGAAGTAGTGAGCAGCAAGAAAGATCACGTGCAGCAAACGTTTCTTCAAATCGGCGATGAGTTTCTACTGCAATACCTGTTGTGCGCGCACAATCAGCTGAAAGGCAAGCTCGTGACGTCGCGCCTGTTCTCCATGGGACACAGCCTCGAGGTTTACTTGAAGGCGGCGCTCATCAACGATGACGGGAAGACCCCGAAGGGGCACGACGTGCCTGCCCTGATCGAGCAATTCGACGCTTCGCTCAGCCTAAACGCGGAGGAACAAGCAGTTGGTGATGCACTCTTTAGCCCGGCGCTATCGAACTTCGATCTGACACTCTTCGAGCAGCATCGGGAAGCGCTAGAATTGTATCAAGCTGAGCGCTTCCTGCGCGATCTAAAATACTCTCTAAACCTGGACAACGAGGCTTTGCATCCAGTGCACGTCTCGCTTCAGCCCATCAACTTGCGATACCTGTCGATGGTCCACCAACTGCGATCCTCAATCGAGGCTAAAACTGAACGCCACGACCGTGAACTTCGCGAGGCTATTTCAGCCATTGGATTCGATGTGAACCCGGCGGATCTCGTGTTAGGTGACTCCTAGACCAGGCCAATACCCGCCCTAAAAATCATCGAAGAGCGCCAAGCGCTACCTTGTGCTCAAGTGGCTGACCCTGTAAGCCGGAGGTTAATAAGCCTGAACTTCATTGCACCTGGACTTACCTTAAACGTCCGAGCCAGCTCCGACACTTCCCGTGTCTGGACAAACGCTTCTCGAACCATAGTCGCAGGCATAAGCAAATTAGCAGCAAAATCATTTGCCGCTCGCTCTGCCCGCCAATCGTATTCGGGATGGTTACCAGTAGCACGCTGTGAAAGGTCGTTTCCAAACTCAACGTGGAAGCGATCGAAGTGCTGCAAGAGCTTGTGGCCGAGCTCGTGAGCCAGCGTAAAACGCCGGCGCGTTTCGCTATGCCTATCATTAACCCAAATGACAGGCCCGGCTTCGAGGTCGACCATCAATCCGTCAACGTCACTGAAGTCCCAATCCTGGATCACAATGCCACATCCAGAAACTAGCTTCCGGACAGAGACCGGTGGATCCTTAACGCCAGCAGCGATGAGGAGCGCTTCAGCAGTGTCACGTGGAGAAGCTGGCGCAACCTCCCATTGAACCCTGGGTCGGGGCAACTTCTCTGCTGCCGCAGCGAACGCTTCGATCTCGTCGGCCAGCTGCCGACCATCGATGTCTTCTGCCACTGCACGCAAGAGCGCCACAACTGGTCGTCGCCGATGCGGGTCGGGTAGCAGATCCGATACTGCCACGCTCAATACTCGTGCGATCTCGACGAGATCGTCGAGGCCGACGCTCCGCCGCCCTGACTCCCAGTACGAGAGCGCGGTCGGGGTCGGTTGCCCCGTCATCCGGGCTGCAAGTTCGGCCTGCGACAAGCCGCGTTTTGCCCGAGCTGCACGGATCCGCTGGCCAACTTCTGCGGCGGTGGAACTCATTTGGGGTCTCCGAACTGGACAGCTGGACCTACCAATACGGTAAGGTCACTCAACACAACGGTAATGCAGCTGGTTGAGCTGCGCTACCGCAGTCTAGGGGCAGCCATGCCCGGATAGAGAGCGATCACCATGGCAATCCGCATGACCCACAAGCGCCTGGCTGGCGGTACCGGTCACGAGCACATCGTCCGCCTCTGGTGGGTGGACGCCGCGAATGACACCGGCGACAACTCGACAGCTGAGCTTGTCGACTGGATCTAGAACAAGTCGGGTTCGGCTTACGTCCAGGACGGCTACGGCAACCGCGTCTCTGTGGGTGTTGTGAAGCCGCAGTTCGGCGCGAAGTACCTGCGCACCCACGCCGACGGCAAGTGGACGGACAACCTGCTGGCGCTGCCGAACAAGTAGTGGCGGACTGGGGGTGAGAGGAAAGACGGGGCTGAGCCTCACCCCACCTTTGCAGCAGCGACACGTGTCTAGGCATTTATACATAACGCTCTGGATTGTCTCGAACGATCACATACTCTCCGTGGGCTACCAAGATGGATATCAGAAAGCTCCTTAAGCAGCTTCAACTTGCAGTGCGGTCCGAGCCAGCGGACGCAGGCTTGCCCTATGGCCGGACCCAGAAGCTCCCGGACGACCTACGCGCTGGCGACGGCGATGCGCTGCACGTCGGGCCTGAGATTTCCCGCCGAATCGCGGAAGTCGTCGCCGCCCTGCGCACGGATCTTCACTACGAGCACCTCTCGGGCGACGCTGATGCCGCGGTGTGGGACTTCGTGTGCCATGCAGCTGTCGAACGCGGCAAAGATCATGTGGCTGCCTTCGTCAAGGAGCATCACCTGGAGCTAGGCACTGCTACTGTGCGGTTTGGCGTAGAGCACCTCACCGTGGACCAGCAGTTCGAAGTCTTTGAGGTCACGTTCCAGCCGCTGCCAGCAGAGGACACCGACGCTGGTCGCCGCTTCCGTCTGGATGCCGCTTGTGGCTCGTTGGCATGCGTCGAGGTATCCGGCACGGATATGGACCGGATGGTCGATCGTGGGCGGGAGCGTGTACTGCATGCCCTGCGGCTACTCCGTACCAGCCTGGCCAACCAAGAGCTCTTCAACGAAGTACAGCTGCGCTTCAAGCTCGCGCAGTGGTACGCCATTGACGGAATAGGGCACGGGTTTCATCGTCACCGCGACAGTGCAGCCACCCTCGAGTTTGTCCGACCGCCCGCCGAGATGCTGGCCGGCTTTGCTCTACTGCCCATTCGCTACGACGACGCCACAGAAATTGGCCGGCAAGCGCGACTTGCTCTGAGCTGGATTGATTCGGCACGCCTCACGACCGACCCGATCCACAGGGTCGCGTTCCTTTTCTCGGCCTTGGAGTCCATGCTCGGCGACAGATCGGCCGGACTGAAGGCGCCGATGCTCGTGTACTACCGAACGCTGCTCGGACAGGTCGTCAATGGCGGCTTCCCCAGCCCGAACCGCTTGTATGAGTTCTACGACGAGGTGCGGTCGAACGCGGTGCACGGCGAGGAGGTCCCAGACTTCACTGCGAGTGAGGTGGACGGCTTGGAGTGGAGCATTCGGTCGGCGCTGACCGAGCTCTTGACGTTCAGCAGCGAACGGAACCTCTCCAAACGATCGAAGGTACGGCAGACCCTTCTGGCTACCGAACACGCCAAGCCGACGTACGACTATTTGCGGGCCACTGCACCTGAGAAGTGGTGGCGGGATTGGTCGCCCTGGGGCCCACCTGCCTCGTTTGAGGTTTCGGATGCAGAAGGTTCAGGGCGGCCCACGCGTGTCGAAGAAGGAGAGGCTTCATCGTGAGCTGGCTTACTGATGGCAGCGACATCGGGACCATGGCCACTGGCCTTTCAGCGGTAACTGCCGCAATCGTGTGGACGAAAGGCCAGGTCCGTGGTTGGAAACAGGAACGAGCTCAAAAGCAACGGCGGAACTGGCATGGCTACATCGAGCTGGGCATGGTCGATACGTGGGGAGTCCGGCTCCTCGAGGAGCCCGATGAACCGACGGCGAGGGTTGTCCTAGAGGTCGTTACCCGCGACGGAACTCCTGATGAGCACGCGGCCCATGCCATGCGTCGACGCATCAGCCAAGATGGTTGGCTCAGCCGGTCTCCCACCCCAGCAGAGTCCGACTTTCTCAAACACCTCTATCGCGAGCGAGGTTATGGCAGGGGCGAGCGGGTCGACTAGAGCTGCCACCTGGGGTTCAGGGCTCACGACGCGACTTCGACTCGGTTAGTACACCGGTGTTCGACCAAACCCGATGCTGTCTCGGTCGAGTTGCAGCCCACGCTGTGCGAGGAGGGTAAGCACGTCCCGGCCAGTACCAAGAGGCAGGGAGGCGGCCGAGTGTGCAAGGGCGAGCGGGATAACGGCGTTCGGGTACAGCCGGGTCTGGAAGCGGTCTAGCGCCTCGAGCGTCGTTCGCAGCGTTGGGTAGTTCTCAATGGCCTCACAGGGGTTAGCACCATCCGGCCCCCGCTCGTAGGGCTGCCCCGCGGGTACGCGCGGGACGGTGACCACAAGCATCTGATCGGTGCTCGTCTTGTAGAAGAATCGCCGGCCGTAGAACTCGTCCTTGCCGTAGGTATCGGCACCAGGACGGCGACGGATCTTCTCGCTGATGTACGCATTGCTCAACGTCATGACGTGCTGTGGTGGGATCTGGCTTGCCAGCGCCATCGCGTGGTCGACGAAGATCCCACTCTTCTCTATGCCTACCAGCAGTGGGACGGCGTATCCCTGCTGCTCGAGCCACCGGCACAATCGGCCCCAGTACTCAACCATGCGACGCTTCAGCGGTGCGGTTGGGCCGAAGAACGCAAGCGGCCCATCAGTGATGAAGAGGCCAACGCCGAGCGCGTTTGGCGCGTGACGCGCGAAGTTGTCGATATAGGACAGGGCAAGGAGACGCTCGGCAACGTTCATGACGCGGGTAAGGATATTTACGTTGGAACCTTCGTCTGCATACTCCTCGTGCGTCCGCAGCAGGTCGGTCGGGTAGAGAGCACCACCGCATGCTGAACACGCTGTCGGATCTATACCAACGATCTGGTTGGGGGCTTGGCAATCCGGGCAACGGCCGAGCTCGGGACGGACGTCAGCTTCCGCCTCCCCTGGTTTGCCGTGCAGTCGTAGCAGTGAGTCAACCAGAGAGTACGGGCTCCCGAAGTCGGCAATGGCCTGCCGCTTAAAGGTCTCGTACAGCTCAACGCGCCAGGACTCCACCCCCGACATGTGGGGGCGCGTGACCTGGGAGCTGGGCAGGACACTCTGTATGGTTTGGCGCGTCTGGGCCTGCTGCACCTTGCGGGCGTCCACGAGGCCATCGACCCGGGCGTTGAGGAACTCATCGACGCGGACCAGCACGCCGGCTATCTGTATGTAACCCACTCGAACGGAAGGGTACTGGCGACGTGCCTCGACCTCTTGGTCAGAACCGTCGAAGGAGATCACGAACGACGGACCTTGTTGCCGGTCAGGCTTGAGATCATCGAGCGCGACGCAACGATCCGCTATTGCCGCAGGGTCTCCAGCGTCTAGCGCGGGTGTTTCCCAACGCGACAGTGCCTCGACGATCAGAGGACTTTCGGCGGTCGGAAGGTGACCGAGGCGCGAAGCTCGTTCGTTGGAGTAGGGCATCAGCTCGCCTGCTTCGGTGGGTCGATGGTGCCCTGGCCAGATGCCTTTCGAGCGCGGTTGATCATCTCGTGGTCGAACTTGGCGATCTGGATGGGCACGATGTACTTGCCCGAGAAGGTCTTCATACGGGCAAAGCCTGGCTCTTCTGAGCGCCGGATCTCGTCGGAGAACACGGCGTAGTCGTAGTAATGCGCGAGCTCGCGGGTCTCGTAGTCAGAGTTCAGATGCGCGATCACCCAATTGTGCGTATTGGACAGGATCCGGCGATCGACCGAAGAGACCTCTTGTGTTGCATAGATGAGACCTATCTCGTACTTCGCAGACTCCTTGGACAGCCGGACCCACGGGTCCGCCTCGTTCTTGTTGGCCTTCTCCCGGTCGAAGAGTCGATGGGCCTCCTCGACTACGATCTGCATCGGAAGCGGATCTTCGTTGTTGCGGAAGCGCTTATTAGCCGAGTCCAGAAGGCCGCGAACAAGCCGCTCGGAGAGCATCGTCGCCACGCGCTCGGATCCGTATGACAGGTCAACGATGACCAGCATGCCTCGTTTGAGGTCGGCTTCTACCTGCGGAAGGAGGTTGGCTGCCGCCTTTGGGTCGTGAAAATCGGTGCTGCCCTTCAGCCGGTTAAGAATCGCCGTGCCGCCGCCGCTGCCGTCGTACGCAGCGCGTATCGCCATGAACGGCGCGCAGTCCCGCCACTTAGTGATGTCCGGGCCGGTGTACGGTTTCCGGTCCGTAGCCTTCTCAGCCGCTTGGATGTGACGGCACAACCAGTCCATGGTGCTCTTGAGCCCATCCATGGTCTTGACCGTCACGTAGCCACCACCATCCTTGGCTAGCGTCGAAGCCCCATAGTCTTGGAGGACGGTATCAGCCACTGCGCCGGCCATCTGGAACCGAATGCCGCGCCAGTTGCTCGGCACCTTGAAGCCAGCCTTGGCGAGCAGTGCGTACAGAGCGAACCGTCCGCATCGGGCCCGATTGCGCGCTCCCAGGTAGGCGGTGTCCTGATTGCCGCCCGGGTAGTCGTCAGCATCGGGGTCTTCGATCTCAGCAGCCTTGAAGGCGTGCACGTAGCCCGCTTCGAGATCCCCGATGCACTCCTCGATAAGCCCGCGTACTGCCGACAAGTGCGACTCATCGTAGAAGTTGATCGTCAGCGAGCGCTCCTGCTTGTCATCTGGGTTGGCGCGCAGCTTGTAAATCCGCACCCAATCCTCGCCAAGCAGCCTGAGGCCGGTCTTGTCCTGCTGGTTCACCGACGCGTACTCGCCCTGCGGATCAAAGATCAGCTGGCCGATTGGTTTCTTCGTTGTCTGGGAGTACTCGAAGACGGCTGTGCAAATGGTCTTGTTGGTGTTGGACTTGCCGGCTCGGGTCATGCCCAGGACGGCAGTCTTGCGCGCGATGAAGTCCGTCACGCGCACGTTGACAGGTACCTCAGCGAGGCCCGCCGCAGAAGCGCGTCTACGGGTCGCGGCAAAGCGAACGTGGCCGAGCTCTATCAGCGCCGGCGCGATCTTTCGCTCCACCTCATCCTTCGTCCGCTGCGGATACGAGGCGAGGAACTTCAAAGTCTCTGCCGACGGCGTGTAGACGAAGTAGCGGGCACCAGCGTAGACGTTGTCGACGTCCGCGCCATACTGGATGAAGGCTTGGCCGGCCACTGGCTCGGGGTAGAAGGTGCCCAGCACGTCGCACTCAAAAGCTGACATCTGGATCTGGCCCTCTGTAAGGGTGTCTAGTATCTCGGAGGGCTTCCGGTCACGAAGATCCGCATCGCGCATTGCGGCCATGCGCGTGGCCACCACTTCAGACTGGTTGGGGAGCTGGGCGACACCACGAACGCGGAGGAGGATGATCTCGTCTTCATCCAACGGCTCATCATGCTCACGATTCGGGGCCGTTGCCGCCGCCAGGAGAAACCCGTGGCGCGGCACCCCGCCAGCGTCACGCTTCAAGAGATCATCGGTGATGATGATGGCCCGCTCGTAGTCGAGGTGGTAGACGCCACCGAGCCGTCTGGCTCCCCTGAGCAAGCCGGTGAGGGGGTTCGCCTCAACAGCAGCCTGGCCGGCTATTCCCGTGAGCATGGTCATCGGCGCCTACTCCGAATCTATTCGAGCACTGCGATACCTAACTATTGGTAGCAGCACCTGCCCACTCGTTGTAGGTCAATCGACAGCTCGGTACCGTTCCGAAGCTGGAAGGTCGGGATAATTTGTAACAAGGAGCTCATCTCGGACCGCTCGACTCGATGAACCGGCCGCGGTGTAGCGGTGCGGCACGGCCAGGCTGGTCACACCCGAGGCGCCACGATACAAATCACGGATCGTGGCGTTGTCGTCGTAGGACAACAACCAGCGGAATCGACTCGGCCGGCACAGTGCTTGCGCCAGCGATGCGTGCTCATCAGACTCGAACGACCACTCGTACAGGAACGGCGCCTTCTCCACGTACGGCGGATCTAGATAGACCGCGATCTCATTGGGATCGAGGTGACCGTACTCACGACGCAGACGGGACAGGGTGAGACGCCAGTCGGTGTTCCAAACGTCTAAGAGCCGCCCCGTCGTCGCGAGGTCGCCCACTGCACGCAGCCGTCGCTCCAAGCCTTCCTTGCCGAAGCGGCAGTCGATCTTGTATTGCGACGCCTGCGCCCGTCCACCGATTGGGCCCGCGCGCCCGTGCAGGATCCCTGAGAACGTCGTGCGGTTCAGAAACAAGCACTTCAAAGCTCGGTCGCGACGGCCTCGTGGAGTACCCAGCCGCCACCAGTCCCAACGCTCGAGCGTTACCGGCTCCTCCCACATGGAAGCGATGAGCCACTTGGTGTCGAAAGCCGCCGTGTACCAGAACGCAGCAACAAGAGGATCCGCATCCGCCAAGATGATGTGATCGACGAACTCCTCGCCGGCTACCTTCAGAGCAGTTGACGCCCCGCCGCAGAAGGGCTCAACGAATAGTCGAGGTGGCGGCACATTGGCACGGATCAGCTCCTGGATTACCGGTGTCAGCTGCCTCTTCGCGCCCGGATAGCGAAGCGGGCTTACGACGCTCTGGCTGAAGAACCGCTTGTCGCTCAACTCTCCGGGCTTGTCAACCACATCCTGCGACGTCCAAGGTTTCCTACGTGGCTTAGGCCGAGGGGGCTGATCGCCTGCAACGCCCACCGGCGCATCCCCCTCATCCCTGTCGACCTGCCTCAGCGCTGGAACGCAAGCCTAGCGGTCCCATCATCGCGGCATCGGGCGACGCACCATTTGACGGGCTTGCCCCGCCTGGACTTCACTAGTATCTAAGCTATCGAACATACACGCGCCCCTCAATGGTCGACACTCGGCTGGTCCGACGATATGAGGAAGCGTGAAGCTGACGAGTGCCGCAAAAGGGCTGATGCCTGCCTTAACGCGGTCCGTCATGCCACCATCCCTGTATGGCCCTCCGCACCCCGCTCCTCATCCTCTGGGACATCGACCACACGCTCGTGAGCATCCGCGGCGTCAGCCGCGACATCTATGCCCGAGCCTTTGAGCAGGTGGTTGGCCGGCAGATGGAGCATCTGGCTGATATGACCGGACGGACGGAGCGGGCCATCATCACGGAAACACTGTCCCTCAATGGTGTAGACCCGAACACTTCCTTCGATGCCTTCTACGCTGCGCTTGGTGAGGCCGCCCGTTCCTTGGAGCCAGCCATGCGGCAGCACGGCGCAGCGCTTCCTGGGGCGGCCGAGGCCATTGCGTCGTTCGCAGGTGGCAACACTGTGCAGTCGGTCGTAACCGGCAACATTCGGAGCATTGCGCTCACCAAGCTGGAAGCCTTCGGGCTGCATCAGCACATCGACTTTGCGATCGGAGGCTACGGAGATGACGGCAGCGACCGCGCGGAACTGGTGCGTTTGGCCGTAGAACGAGCTGAGGCCACGTACCACCGCGGCTTCAAGGCCGAGCACGCCGTGGTCATCGGGGACACCCCGCATGACATCCGTGGTGCCTTGGACAACGGTGCGCTGCCGATCGGGGTTGCTACTGGGTCAAGCGGCATCGAAGAGCTTGCTGCGGCCGGCGCAGATATTGTGTTGCCAAGCCTGGAGGACATCGCCCAGGTGCACGCTGCAATCCGACTGCGCCAAGCACCGTAGCAGCCCATGGTTGCTGTCTGAGTTGGGCGGGCAGGTCTAGCTTCGAGCGTCATATCTGAGTGATCTCGGAGGGGGCATGACCGCTGCGGCGTTGGTCGTCTCGCTTGTAGCACTTGCGCTGTCGGGATGGAGTTCGGTCAGACAGCTAGGGCTGGCACGCCATGCGAACAGCCTCTCGACCCTCGTTGAGCTCTTCAAGGAACACCGCACCGACCAGCTTGCGGCGGCGAGACACTTTGTCTATGCCCGCCTACCGTCAATCGACGTGAGCCAGGGCCTGGCCGCGCTCGCCGAGGACGATCGGCAGTTGGTGCGCGCCCTCGGCTGGTACTACGACAACCTTGGAGTTCTCGTGGCACACGGGGTCGTGCCCATCGATCCAGTCGCAGGCTACCTCGGTGGGTCTGTCCTTGAGTGCTGGGAACGCATGGAACCGCTCGTCCAAGCTGAGCGTGCCAGGCGTGCCGGAATGTCAGATCCCACTCGCTGGCAAGAGTACTTCGAAAATCTCTACCTCCTGCTCAGGAAGCGCGCGCCAGCGAAGGCTCGTTCATCGGCGCCACTGTGGCAGAAGAAGGCTGATGTTCTCACGCCTACCCCGAAGCCATCGGCAATATCTAACCCAACGAGCGGGGCGGCTGAACCTGAGCGGGGCGCGTAGGCGCAGTTAGGGTCGTTGCGCGGCCGTCCGAGGCACGGATGTCACCCTAGCGGTCGGCGTCGCTACTGGTTCGAACAGCATGGACAATCTTGCGCAGGTCGGCGCAGATGTAGTGGTGCCAGATCTCGTAGGAGCCTGCGAGGTACTCGGCCGACCGTAGCAACTACGTCAGGTATGGCCGAAAGGCGGATGTTCCCTTCGCGTGATAACCCGCCTTGATGATCGACAATAGATCGACTACTCCTCTCACGTGGCATTCGACGGTACCCACATATCAACCTATTGCTTTGATCAACTCACTCGAATGAGGGCATATGTGAACCTTGCAGGCTTCGCGCTCGTTCTAATAACGCGGCGAGGTGTCGGTCGCAACAAAGATGATCACCTCGGCAGCAGCGACGGCCCACTGGTCGCGATCTTAATTGTCACAAGGTATTGTCTTCCGACGAACGCGGGTTTGGTTCTGGATCAATCCCGCCTAAAGCTCTTGGAGAGTCATTGACATGAACGTCAGCCACCACTGGCGTACCGAACTTTGGACACAAGGTCGCACCGTTTGCGCAGCTACAGCGCATGTCGGTCGAGCGTTCACCCTAAGGCCTTGCAATACCTCCGAGCAAAGACTACGGTCCCCGCATGCGCATAGTAGTCGGTCAGATACATTTGCATGGCGCGATCTAGGCGCCGCTGGGGGGATCATGTCGTTGCGCGTCAAGCGCCTGCTTCTCGCGATCATGACGTTCATTGCTGTACTACTCATCGCCTACGTCTGCGTTGATGGGCACCGGTTTCTTGGAGTGCGGCATACGTCTGCCTACAGGTGGAGCGCGCTCGGGTTGTTTATCATCGGCGCGGCCTGGGCCAGCATGCTAGCAGTTGAGATCCATCGCCACTCGAACCCGGACAACTCTCCAGGACCGCCAGTCACGGCAGCAGAAGATCCGATCGACATACTCAAAAAGACAGCGCAGCTGAAAAGGCGTCATGACGATGATATAATCGAGATCTTTACGTCGATATTGACCCACCCTGAGCTTTGTATTGCTCGCGCCGTGGAAGACGCCAGCGTCCAGGAAAGCGCGCTTGAGCTAAATGTTCGCGTTACTTTCGATCTGCGCCAGGCCTCCGGTTCTGTTGATCAACGAAACCTTGGCCCCTGCATCGTGCCGTTTATGAGGATGCAAAAGGGCGCCCTGTTGGACAATCTTGAAGTTCGCGGAGCCGACGGCGCGACTTTGGCGACGCTATCTCAGCATGAGACTCGCGCACTGACCGCGATCGTCGTAACGAATCTTTTCTGGAAAGCGTACATCGATCCCAAAGAAGTCGGTGGCGTTACAGAATCGTCCGAGTTTCATCAGAACGTTCTCGCGCTTCTTCTCAGAATCGTCTTTGACGCCGAACACGTCGCGCGCGGTTTGATGGAGAGCGTAGATACCGTTCTGGGGCAGCACGCCGTGAGGGACGAAGTAGCCCGCGAGACGCTGCTTAAAGTCGTACGATTCTTGGCCAGCCACTATGTAATCGCGGCAGCAGTTCCCGAGGCGACCGACGACAGAGCCATCATCGAATACACGAAGAACCTTCCATGCTACGCCCAATACGAGCAACTTAGAGACAAACTGCGTCTACTTTCAGGGCTGCGACCGTACCGCTTTACTGTGCCCCTCTGGTTGCCGTACTACGCGACCAGCTACCACTTTCGGATGCGCGGCACTGGTGGGCAGTATGTTGCGAACCACTACCTCACGCGTCCAATGTCAGACAACAAGGCCGTCAAACAAGAGGACTTCGAAAAGCTGCACCCCCGTCCGTACATCCGCCTACGGCACAACCGAGGGCTTCCATACGGCCACCTGTACATGCGCGACTTCCGCAGTGCCCCACCCGAAAGTCTCGCGACAGTCGTCAGGTTCGCTGAGACTCCTCCTGGGGCACTCGGTGGAGCTGCGCTAGTGTCCTGGGCTAGTGCTGCGCTTGCGGTTGTATTCACGTTCCTCACAGCTTCTAGTGGCACTCAAGCGAGTTCAGACATCCCAGCGCTGCTACTTGCTTCGCCGGCGTTTGCAGCTTCGTTCTTGGGCTACACCACCGATAGCGAGAGCCTCCTGCGCACCTCGCTCACTGCACGGTTCGGGCTAACCCTGACTGGCGTCATTTCGTTTTCCAGCGCAGTTTTGTTCCTACTTCGCGCGAATCAACACATGACAAGCCGCTGGACCTTCACGTTCTTCGGCGGCCACGCTCATCTCAACAAGGTCAGCCCGTACTGGCTCGTACTTGCAGTCATCAGTACAACACTCGCAATATATCTGACCTGCATTACGGCCATCAGGACAAGGCGGTACATGAAAGCAGTCGCTAAATTTGACTCTATTGCAGATCTCTACGGCCTAGATTAAAATGGGGGTGAGTTAAGTGAGTACAGCAGCTATGCATTCTGAACAGCCAAGGCGTCGCAGTGGATCCCGTCGATCCCGCCGCGCAGCACCAGCAAACAGCGAAACCAGGCAGCAGGAAGCTGTAGTCGCCGAACGCGGCGGCAACTGGATCGTCGAAACCGGTGAGGTGAGTGCGCAAGACACGCGCTTCACAAACAGCCTGGCCGAATCACAAGCGCTTCAAGAGCGACTCCGAGAAGGAGGAGGTGTTGGAGCGGTCGCCACCATGTTTGCAACGATGAGCGAGGCCGACGTCCAGAGCCTCGCAGAAAACATCGCCCGTCCCTACGACGAGATCCTGGATGCCATCCGCAGCCACGATGAAGGCGCCGACGAACCGCAAGGCGAGTGAAAAATTCGGAAAAACTACTGTCACGTGCAGCTACATGGCGACTATCTCGACCTACCTGCTCAACCCATCGAACGCATACGCTCCTCGAACTCCCGCCCTGCCCGCGTGCCAGCAAACGGTGCGAGAGCTTCCCGGAACTCGCCGAGCCGTTCAGCCACCCTCGCCGACCCAATGGCTGCGCTCAGTTCCAGCGCTTCCGTAGCGACGAAGCACGCCTGCTCAACATCTGGCCGCAGCAGGTGAGCTTTCGCCAAACGGGACAGGTAGTGCACCCGGTCTCGAACCCGATGGGGAGCCTGCTCATCGAGCAGCGTCAAGGCACCCGCCAGTACGGTTTCCGCTTCCTTGGCTCGTCCCAAGCCGAGGTAGCAGGCACCTTCTTGAGCAGCGACTTCCACCGCGTCGACGTAGGAGAGCCACAGCGGTTCTTCTGCTTCACCGTTCTGCTCAAACGCAGTACGCATCTCATCCAGCGCGTGCAGACTGTTCCGCTCATGGCCGAGGCCGGCGTGGGCACGAGCTTCGCGGGTGGCGAGCATGGTGCGTGTCAACGGCGTCAGGGCCGACTCGTCAGTGGCACGGGCGGTACGAGCGAGCGCTAACGCTGGTTCAAGTTGGCCGCGGTACATGGCATGCAGGCTCATGTAGGCCGTGGCACTGGCGGCCAGTCCTGGATCGTCTGCTTCATGGCCGACGTAGGCGGCGGTCGTCAGGTAGCGCCGCGCTGCTCCATGGCGGTTGCCGTCGACGGCCAGCCAGCCGGCCATCTGACTGAGCTGCCCGAATGCCAGCAATCCGTCACTGGGGTCTGCCTCGACCGCCAGCGCCATACGCGCTACGTATTGACTCAGCGGCGCGTACAGCACGTCGCCGCCGAGCTGGGCATCGAGCTGGAGGAACAGGGTCAAAACCTGCGATGCGCTCTCCGCCAGCGACAGCCCGTCGAACGCCCCGATCGGGCGCATGGGTTCTTCGGCGTTGGCTCCGGGCAGATGGCCGGTCAGGCTGGACATGAGACCAGCAGCAGCAAGCGCCAGCGGCGGATCGCCCTTGCGGTGCAACGGACGAACCTGCACCGCGCTCGTCTGATGAGGCACGGCCCCCTCAGCGTGCCGTCGTTCTTCCCGCACCTTGAACCACAACAGATCCGACGGGATGCCGAGCGTTGTTGCCCAGTGCGTCAGCTTACTGAGTTCCTCCGGCGCCCGCCCGCCTTCGATACGGCTGAGCTGGGCTTGGGTGATGTTCAGCCACCCGGCGACGAGTTCCTGTGACAACGCCCGGCCGTGGAATGGGTGCAGGCGGTAGGCGCTGAAGATCCTCCCGAAGTGCCAGCTGTCCAAGGCCTCGCGCATCTGGTCGTCATGCCAGAAGGACCGCGGCACCTGGGGCGGCTTCACGAGGTCGTCAGCCGCCTTCCGCCGACAGGCAGCACAGAGCTGATCGGCGTTGTCGGTTGCCAGACGGCTCCTGCAACGCGCGCAGTCGCGTGATTTCGGTGGCGTCGGCATGGCCTTCTAAAGCCCCTTGCAAGCGTGTCAAGGTCGGAATATATCTGGAGGCCGTCGGCCGCCTTCTAGACACCAGACTGGCGGGCTACCACGACCGTCCGCAACCGGTCATACCCGACGCGTATAGCGGACATACAGGATTGGCATGGGAACCCCCTCTGACCTGGGCAAAGGTTGACAGGCAGGCATGTTACACGGCTTGCCTTGCCCGTCCACCTAAGGAGCCCGATATTCATGACATCGTCCTGGTTCGTGCCGCCTCTCTCAATTGCCCAGGCGTCTCGTCTCCTCCCGCAGTCTCCGCCGTCGTCGGCGACATCAAAGCCCCCTGACGCCATGGTCACCACCCCCAAATCCCGCATCCACGCGCTGGCCAACCGTCTCTACCTCAGCGACAGCTACGGCGCACTGCTCCATTTGACCGCGCTCATGGACTCCGATCCCCGGACGTTGGTTCCGAAATCCGAGGAAGAACGGCTCAGCTGGGAAGGCCACATGCTCGGGCTGGTCTCAGCTCTGCACTGCGTGGCCATGCACGAGCAGCAATGGGAGCCCCATATCGCTTCCGAGATCGTGGACTCACTCCTGAACCAAGCCCGGTACATCTTGCAAGAGCCTGCACACGGAACCGGGGTCTGAGATGTGCAGGAGCTACCGGGTCATGACCTTCGATGGCCTGCCGGAACGGCTTTCAGACGTCCGGCAGTACCTCCATAGGGTCTTGGGCGACGTAGATGGCGTCGACGACGTCGTGCTGGTCGCCTCAGAACTGGCAGGCAACGCCATTCGCCATAGCGCCTCCGGGAAGCCGGGCGGCAGCTTCGTACTGCAAGTAGCGGAGTTCACGGATGCCTGGCATGTCCGCGTCGACGATCAAGGTTCCCTCGGCAGTCCCAGTCCCAAGGACACGGAGGAGGCCGACGAAGCCGGCCGGGGGTTGCCGGTGGTTGCTGCGCTGACTCGGGCCTGGGGCGTGATCGGAGACAGCAAGGGTCGAACCGTGTGGGCAGAGATCCCGTACCCCAAGGACGACATAGAGGCGGAGTTCTACGAAGGCGACGCGGTGCGCGTCCGCGAGGAACTAGCGCTCAGCATCGTGGTGCAACCGCCACACCAGGCGGCCAGCTGTCTTCCGGATGCCGTTCCTGAGCTGCACATCTTCTGTGTTCCCGTCGCCCTTGTCCGGACGCTGACACCTGACGAGCCGGAGGGTGTTTTGCATTGGGTAGAGGCCTCTGCCTTGCGCGTCGTGACGGACAAGTGCCCGGCGTGAACACCCCCACAGACCACCCGCCCACTTGTTGCCGCGAATCCCCCCGTATAGAGGCACAGGTGGGCGGGTGTACCAACTCGTTGCTGACCGACCATTCCGCTCGATTGAGAAACTGCCGGAGCTCATCCATGTCTGTTGAGATCGTGTTCGAGACCCATGCCACGACCACTGACAATGAGGCGGACATCGCCACGGGGTGGGTGCCGGGAAAGTTGTCTTCGACTGGGCGTATCCAAGCCCGCGAACTCGGCGTGCGGCGTTGGGACGACGGCATCTCGGCGATCTTCACCTCTGACCTGCATCGGGCGGTCGAGACCACGGTCCTGGCGTTCACTGGATCGCCGCTGCCGATCCAACTCGACGGCCGGCTGCGGGGGTGCAACTACGGCGACCTCAACGGCAGTTCTCGGGAGGCACTGCGTGCTGTGCAGGGTCAGCATCTTGATGAGCCATTTCCCGGTGGTCAGTCCTACCGCGACGTCGTTCGTGGCATGGCTTCGTTTCTGGATGACCTTGCTTCTGCTCACGACGGTGAACGTGTCCTCCTGATTGGGCACTCGGCCACTCGTTTCGCACTTGACCACTTGCTCACGGACATCCCGCTGGAAGACGTCGTTACCAGCCCTTACATCTGGCAGCCCGGGTGGCTGTACCTGCTTCCGGATGGGTGGCATACCCCGAACTCTGACGACTCCCCAGACTTCCGGAGATTCCCCATGCGCATGACCCGCTCGCTCCCTGTTCTGATCCTGGCCGCAGTTGCACTCACCGCTGGCTGTGGTGGTGGCTCGAGCCCCACCACGGCGACCCTGATCTCGCCCGGAGTTCCGCTGTCGGCGACGTCGACCAGTTCCGCGGGCAGTACGCCGGCGAGTGCAAGCGGCTTGCCGTCCCAGGACTCTGATGCAACCGTTGGCTTCCTGTTCTCCAGCGGCGACCACGTCGAGGCCAGCTACGTCATTGACCACACGCCAGTGAGCTTGGCCTCGGCCGGCGCGGTGGCACAGAGTTGTGTCGCACAGCTCACGAACGATCCCGCTCGTGCCTTGGTGTGGCATCTCGTCGTCACCGCCAAGCTGACCAGCAGCATGAGCGGAACCTTTACGCTCAACTTCGGTCAGCAGGCTTTTCCCATGGCCGCGAAGTACGCCGACGGCGAGCAACGCTGCTGGAGCGTCGGTGAACCCGGCTACGTCAGCCTCACCCTGACTCCCGGCAGTTCGGTACGCATCGAATTGTGGCTTCTCGGGGATGGCTTCAGGACACCGCAGTTCCCAGACGGTGATCCGAAGATTCTCCGTGGGTTGGCGTTCAGCCCGAGTATGCACGTTGGAACCAGCGTCGTGGCTGCCGATGCGGTCATTGACGACATCCATGGGACACAGGTCTTGGCCTGCAACCTCGAAGTAGCGTCACACGTCCAGGCCGAGATCTTCGCTGATCCCGCGGCGTTCGCCAAGGGCGACACCGATTGCGCGCCTGCGGTGACGCGGGCGGACTTCGCCGCCATGGAGGCGAAAGCAGGGACGGTCGGGGCTACGAGTCCGTAGGTGGTGGACTACAGGCGCGAGTGGGCGATGAGGTCAGCGCCAGTAAAGTCGGGCTTGTAGGCGAGCGGTCCGACGACGACGGCAAGCTGGTTAGCAAGAACTGCCGGATCGCGCGAGGTTGAGATGCCAAACTCCCGCAGATCGAAGAGTAGTTGCGAGATACTCTCTTGGCTGTTCCCTCGGGCTGACGTTCGATTCCTTGCCGTTGCCAGTTCAAGCACCCAGGTTGCCATTGCCAAGCGCTCAATAACGGTGCCATGTTTGAACAGCACACGAGCCGTGTAGCTAATACAGGTGATCGCAAAGGGATGCGCCGTGATGAGCTGGTCGAGTGTTGCTTTACGAAGACCATCGAAGAGGACGGCGCAGCTCAAAGCCGTATCGTTCATATGAGGGCCTAGTCGGGGCAATAGGTCCTCAGCGTGATTCATCACGACTGGTGATAGCCAGTCACCGCCGAGGTCGGGCCTCCCACCTTTTTCGAGCGAGATTCTTTGATACTCGTTGGCGACAACGCGGTCAGCTTGTAGGAGTGCGTACTCCTTATTAAGTCGATACCGCTTCCCTTGCATTCTGCTCGACAAGCCAGAGGCCACATGGTCAACTCTGCCGGACTCGATTGCGAGACTTCCACGCTCTGCGCATAGGGAGCGGGCGATGAGCACTTGATCTCGGTTGATGCCTCGCTTGCGCGCCAGCTTGATTGCGTTGACATGTCGTAAGTAGTCATGACCAAGGTCGTTACCGTCGTCGTCGCGCACTCTAAATAGATTCTTGCCAGCCCACTCCATTCCCCGACGCCCACCACCCAACGCAAGCACTGCGAGGGCATCGTCTTCGGCGGTTGACCAGTTTTCCGGATCGAGAACCTTATCTACGGCTTCGGTCGAGACCGTAAAGGTTTGTTGAGGTTCTTCGGTGTGAGGACCTGGCTCAGGATGCTGTGATGGCGCATTGGGTTCGGCTTTTGAGGAGTCTTCGCCGTTGGTGGATGGCTCCGCTGCTTGCGTGGTGGATTCTTGCTCGTCCTTGACTTCTACAGGAAGCGGAGGTTCGTCGGGCGGCTCGGGGATGGTGTCGCCATTGGGAATGATGCCAGCGGCTTTGAGTTGGGCTTCGATGAGTGGCCGTGCGTGAGCGATGAATAGCCGTACGTAGCCTCGACTTGACGGACTTGAGACGATCTCATATCCGTGACCGCCATCTGCTAGCCACTTTTGGCGCCGTCCAAGGAAAATGCCCTCGACCTCTTTGAATCCGGAAACGTTGTAGCTGACGCGAAGAGATCGGAGGATGCCGTCCCTCGTGATTTCGCCGCTTGGCGACTCCCAGGCCTCCATCAGCAATTTAAGCTCGCTGGCTACGGCTCTACGCTGATCATCGACAGTCATGCCTGGGACGATCTTCCAAAGTGCCCGGAGCTCGTCGCCCAGGTCTCCGTAGAGATCATCACGCCGTACGCCAAGCAGAGGGTGCAAGAGTTTGAACCTCTCGCGCCATCCGTCGCTTTCAACGATCTTCTTTGGCACGCTTCACCTCCCCTCGAACCTGGTGCGCATTCTAGCCAGATCCAGCTGGGCTCAACTACAAGGGTCTATCAGCTCGGCTATTGATCTTGGACGTCCAATATGTTATAACTAGATCGTTAATTGAGTAGTAAGCTATGTCCTACGAATCGTCACAGCCTCAGCGTGAAGCCATCCCGTGGGAATGGTCGGCGGAGCGTTTCGCAGATCTATCGCCGAGCGAGATCGTAGCGGCTCATAGATTATCCTGGAACCACGACATCTCGATGTTCCTGGAGACCCTGCCTCGTCAAGATCTCGTACGAGCCAAAGCTGTTTATTCCGCCTTTGTGGGTAGTCCGATACCAGCCGACCGGGAGTGGCTTGCGTTCGGGGGGATAGAAAAGTTGACCGTTGTTGACCATGGCGCTGGAGTAGCACTGTGGGATCAGCTCATCCGTGACGTTGACCCCGATGTCAGGCATACAGTGGCACAGCAGCTTGACGAACAAATTAGTAACGCTGGAGTGAGCTCGTTCGATTCCGAACACAGGCTCGCAATCCACATGCGCCACTTGGCGAGCCCGGCCCTGGACGAAGAGTATCTCCGCAGCGAAACGGGTCTCACTCGCCAAGACGCATACGACCTCTTCGTGTCCTACGCCTACGCCGAGAACGGTCAGTTCCTACACGACGTCGGAGAAGCTGCACTTGCCAAGTTGGCCGTCGTTCAGCCACCAGCTGCCTAGTGCGATCTTCACTCTTGCGGGTGGCTCCCCATGTGCTTAGCACATCGCTGACCTGTGGCGTTGCTGCTTAGCACAAGCACTAGCGCTAAGCAGCCCTTTCCCGCTGGAACGACGCTTGCTTCGGTGTGTAGCGTCAAGCTCAGCAAGTTGGAAGTGTCCAGGCCGCAAAGCTAATCGGGCGTTTCAGATAACCATCATTGCCCGCGTCCAAGAGGCGCAATCAAAACCCAAAATCTGTCTTGGGCGGAGCCTTGCCAAAAACAGCCCCGCCCCCTCAACCCCGAAAGGAGACCACCACGCAGTGAAAAGATCAGGAGGATTTTTCCTCCGCGTCCTCATCGCCATCAGCGGGCTAGCGCTCGCTGGCCTCGTACTGAAGCTCATCGGCTCAATCCTGACCCCGATCCTGCCGGCCAGCTTCAACAGTGCCCTGTCTTCCGGGTGGACGTACCTGCTCGGACTGGTCAATCCCGCACTCCCCGCAATCGGGGCGCTGGCCATCCTGGCGCTCCTGCTGTGGATCGTCGCCGGCAGGGGGCGGTGAATCCATGAACAACGTCATCGGATTCCTGTGTGTCATCTGCTTCTTCGGCTACGTCGCTCGTGCAGCCGTCGAGCTTCTGAGCTCAGTGTTCTTCTGGGGTGTCGCCGCGATCGTCGTCCTGACGCTGCTGGTGTTCCTGACGCACCACTGACGAATGAGAGCTGTACGGCCTCGGCCGAGACCGTACAGCTCTCATCCCCAAGACCTTCCTGGCACCACCACGCCTACAACCAACAGAAATGGAGCCAAGATGCTGTGCGTCGTAACTACCGTTCAGCCAAGATCCGCAAGCACATCGCCCGAGATCAGGACATCCGGCGCGACGAGCTGAAGCAGCTGGAGTCCAACCTGCACACCGAGTGGCGGGATCAACTCAACGGCGCGCTGGAATGCGGCATCGTCAGCAGCGAGGGCGACACCCCGCCGGCCGACATCTCCGACCGAGACGAAGCCGCATAGCGACCGGATGCACGGGGCTGGGTGGGGTTCAGCGAACCCGGCCCCGTGCGGCCAGGAGGCCACCGGCGGCTCGCCGCCAAGCTGCGCCAGTATCTGAGTAGGAAAGACAACAATCCGCTGGCGTCTAACCAGTAGTCCAGCCCTACCGCCGGTGTTGTAAAAAGCCTCATATCCGTTGCATAGCTTGCATTGCGTCGGCATAGTAAAAAGCGGACTGGCTCGCCACTCGCTTGCATCACAAGGTAATTCGCATCTTACCTTGCACCGCAGCTCAAGCGCGGTATCGTCCAGCCCGCCTAAGTCTTCACAAAGCCCCGAAGTGGGGGATTCGTGCAAGTTTCATTGAATACCTGACGTCCTTGCCTGTCAAGAGCGACGTGTATTTAGTGCGCCCACGAAACCTCCACTTCGGCACTACCGAAAGGAGGTTTTCTCTATGTCAACACAACCACAAGACGCGCCAGTCCATGTGACGGCCGAAGCCCGGCCTCACCCGTCGCTCCGCACGCTGGCTCGTGCCTGCATCACTCTGGCTCGGCTCCAGCTGGCAGCGTCGTCGCAGCCCGAAGCCGTCAGTAGTTCGCCGGTCAAGGACGGGGAGGCCAGCGTATGACTTCCTTGACCTGGTACGACGTCTTTCCACCACGAGGCATGTCTCATGACATCACCACGAACGTCATGCGGGTGCTGGCCGGACGTCCCCGCTTCGGCGTCCTCGACCTCACGCCGTTGGTCGTCTTCGAACTGTGGCTGCACAAGGATCGGGCGCGCTGGCTCATTGGGGTAGATGAGCGCCTTGCCGACCGACTCCCGGGCGAACTCACCGCCCAGTGCCCGGACTTGGTGCTCGTGAGGACGGACCGCCCTGAGCGTCCCAACGTTATCGCCGGCCGGGAAGTCCGCTTCAGTAGCCTGGCGTATTCCATCCGCACTGACGTGGCCGAGGGCGTCACCGCGGCGCTGCTAAAGCATCGTGAGCAACTACGCGACGGCGAAGCCGTCGTCCTCCAGGTCGTCGTGGGGCCTGGCCAGTTCTTCGCCGACTATCCGGTGGTTAAGACACCGCTCGACCTCTTGGGCTTCACTACGCCTCCCGAGCCGGACGGCACCGACAGACAGGCATTCAAGCGCAAGGTCGCCGAACCCTTGTTCGCAATCCGGGCTCGGACGGCCGCCGCGGCCGCCCATCCTCGTCGAGCCGCCGGCCTGACGCGCCCCGTCTACTCGGCTCTCACCATCGCGAACGACCGGCACGGCCGAGTTCGGATATCGCCGCAGTCGTCACGGATCGCCCATCAAACTATGCGGGTCATGGGACGAGTGCGTACCTGGTCGAGCATCGTGAACGCTGCCGAGCTGGCAGTGCTGACCGGCTGGAACATCGGCGACGTGGAGGTTCCAGGCGCTGGCAACGCTTTCGCGCCGCCCCCGGCCGCCTTGTTGGCTGACACCGATACGGCTGACCCGGGCATGCGTTCTGCGGGTGTCAGCAGCCATCCGGCGACAAAGGGGCGAGCCGTCCAACTGCCGTTGTCGTCGTACGCCGCCCACTCCCACGTCATCGCGCCTACCAACTCCGGCAAATCGACCATGCTGGCGCGCTGGGCTGTCGCCGAAGCGGCAGCTGGCCGGTCGCTGGTCGTCATCGAGCCCAAGGGCGATCTTGTCCAGGACATTCTCAGCCTGTTGCCCGAGAACCGGCACGCCGATGTGGTCGTCATAGATCCAGGAGCGGACAGTGGGGTAGCCGTCACCGGCTTCAATCCGCTACGTGGACCTCGAAGCGGTGCCGAGCACCGAGCCGACACGCTGTTGGGGCTGTTTAAGGAACTGTTCGGATCGGCGATCGGGCCTCGAGGTTCTGACGTCCTACTTCATGCCCTCATTGCCGTCGCACGGCTCGACGACGGGGCTTTGACCGACGTCATGCCGTTCCTGACCAACGACCTGTTCCGTCGCTCGGTGCTGGCTCAAGTCAGCGATCCTCTAACACTGGCTCCGTGGGCAGCCTGGTTCGACAGCCTGAGCGTCGCCGAACGGGCTCAAGTCGTGGCGCCCATTGGCAACAAATTGAGAGTTTTGAGCAGTAGGCCAAGTATCCGCCGGCTGCTGGGACAGCCAGAGCCGAAGTTCAGGCTGGAGTCGCTGTTCGAGCGGCCGACGATCCTGCTCGTCAACCTCAACGCCGGAGCCATCGGAAGTGAGGCCGCACGGCTCATCGGCACACTGCTGCTCAACCAGCTGTGGAACGTCATTCAACGTCAGACCACGAAGCCAGCACATCAGCGACGCATCGTGCCGATTTTCTTGGATGAGTGGCAGCTCTACACCTCAGGCCTCGACTTCGCCGACGTGCTGGCGAGAGCCCGCGGCGCAGGCGCACCGTTCACGATCGCCCACCAGCACCTTGACCAGTTGAGCCCGGCACTCAAGGCGGCAGTGCTGGCGAACGCAAGGTCGCGCGTCGTGTTCCGGCCGACTGAGGGTGACGCCAGGGCGCTCGCTGCCGTTCTCGGCAAGCCTGTCACCGTTGACGACCTGGAACGGCTACCGGCGTACCACGCCGTTGCCCGCGTCCTCGTCGACGGGGCACCATGCCGGGCGATCGAGGTGGTCTCGCTGCCGCTGCCTAGTCCCCTGAACGATCCCGCCGCTCTCCGCCGGAAGTCCGCCGAACACTACGGCGTCGATCCTGACGCCATCGACGCCGCCATCCTCAGGCGCTGGCGCGGCGACGATCCCGAGGAGCCAATCGGGGCTCGGAGGAAGTCGTCATGACAGCTGACTTCACACCTACCGATCGGCCTACCGTTCGCGCTGAGTTCGTTTCGTCCCAACCAGCGAACACCGGACGTACCGACCGCCGAAACTCCTCCCTGAGTGGAGGTGCTTCATCGTCCCGGCGAGCACCGGCGGAACGACTCGCGGATCGGCTGGGGACTCGTGACCACGCCATCCTGGCCTCGCTCCAGGAGTTCCGCCTCATGTCTGGTAGTCAACTCCGACGACTGCATTTCCCCGGCGGCGACCAGTCCACCCAAGCTCGTAAAACCAGGGCGGTGCTACGGCGGCTCACAGAGCTCGGCGTCGTCACTCGTGCTGAACGGAGGGTCGGTGGTGTCCGCTCCGGCAGCGAGGGCTTTTGCTACGGACTCAGTGGCCTCGGCCATGCCGTCCTCGATATCGGGCAGTTGGCCGCTCGGCGACACCGCAGCAACATCGAGACGAAGTCGGCTTTTGCTGCTCATGTTCTCGGCGTCTCGGAGCTTGCCGTAGAGCTCACTGAGCAGTCGCGCGCCGGCAGCTGCGCCATTGAGGAACTGCGGGCTGAACCCGGCTGTTGGCGCTCATTCACGGCGCACAGCGGCGCTCGACGCGTCCTCAAGCCCGATGCCTATGTTCGCCTCACCGTCGGCGTTTTCGATCTTGCCTCGTTCGTGGAGCTAGACATGGCCACCGAGAGCCTGCCGACCATCGCTCGCAAGAACGAGGTCTACGTCGACTACTGGCGCTCAGGAGCCGAGCAGCAAGCGAGTGGCTTCTTCCCCCGCGTCTGGTGGTGCGTGCCGCACCACGCACGTCTCCAAGCCATTGCCCGCACCATTTCTCGACTCCCTGAGGCTGTCCATGGGCTGTTCGCGGTCACGCTGACCGAGCACGCCGCCCATGCACTCACGCACATCCCCGTAACCGACACCGAAGGAGGTGCCTAAATGAACGACAACCACCACGCCATCCCCCGCAACACAATCCTCGTCGGCGACGTCCGAACCCGGCTGTCGGAACTGCCGGACGCCTCCGTGCACTGCGTCATTACCAGCCCTCCGTACTGGGGGTTGCGGGACTACGGCCACCCTGGACAGATCGGGGCAGAGCCGACCGTCCAGGCGTGGGCGGAGACCATCTCCGCCGTCTGCGACGACATCGGGCGGGTGCTCCGTCCGGACGGTGTGCTGTGGCTCAACCTCGGCGACGGCTACTCCAGGCATATTCGGGAAGGCGCATCAAAGAAGTGCTTGCTGCTCGGACCCGAACGTGTCGCACTGAAGATGACGCAGTCCGGCTGGCTGCTGCGCAACAAGGTGATCTGGGCGAAGCGCAACGCTATGCCCGCCAATGTCCGTGACCGGCTGAGCACGACTCACGAGTACCTGTACTGCTTCACCCGCTCACCGCACTACTTCTACGATCTTGATGTCATCCGTGAGCCGGCCGTGACTGCCGACAAGCAGCAACGAGCAGGCAGCCGCCCCAACTACCCGCCGCGCTCGGCCGTACCGTCGCTGGGCGGTGGCAGCACGCCACGCGTCGACCTCAACCACGGCCTCAGTGCCATGAAGGCTCGCGGCGTCCAATCCCACCCCTTGGGCAAGAACCCCGGCGACGTTTTCAACGTCTCGACCGCCAGCTACCACGGTGCACACTTCGCCACCTTCCCGGTCGAGCTGGTACGTCGCCCGTTGCTGGCCAGCTGCCCGGAACGAGCCTGCACGAACTGTGGCGCGCCCTGGCTGCGCGCCCAGCACTCGATGACCGGTGGCCAAGCAATCCGCGGCTCGCTGCATCCTGGCTGTGAGTGCCGTGCCAGCTGGCAACCGGGGCTGGCGCTTGATCCGTTCATCGGGGCGGGAACGGTGGCTGTAGCTGCTGAGCGCTTCGGCCGTGACTGGGTTGGGATCGAGCTCAACCCCAAGTTCGCTGGTATGGCCGAGGAACGCATCGCCGAAGACCGGGCACGGCGGACGCCGGGATTCTGAGGGTCGCCCGGTTCACAGGTCGCTCTTCGGTGACCCGTGAACCTTTTCCTGGCAGTGCTGGAAAAACTACAGCATGCAGATGGACGGCGGTCTCTACCAGAGAGAAACCGCCTGTCTGCAATCGCCGGAATACATAAGGACATCCTGCCCTACCTTGGCACCATATACGTGGGCTGAGAAAATATACAGAGAAACGAAAGGAGATAGAAAGAATGACACAAGAAGAAAACGGCGGCCACGGGCAGCCAAGCCGACCCGGCGAAGCACGCGCAGTCCTATACCTGCGCGTTGGGAGCGCACACCCGCAAGATGGTCAAGCTGCTGTCCTCCAACGGACGGCCTGCCTGCGGTTTGCCGAAAGTCACGGGCTGTCCATTGTCCGGGAGTACGTCGATCTCGGCACACCGGCTCGATATGACTGTCAGTCTGCACTGCAGCATTTGCTATTCGAGCTGGATGAAAAGCGGGATGCACCATACGTCGTGGTCTCCGACTACGCACGGTTGAGCCGCATGCTGCCGGAACTTACCAGCATTACGCGGCGAGTCCACAGCTGTAGAGCCGTCATCGCAACCGTCAACAACACGAACAACGCGGGCGAAGGAGGAACGAGCCATGAAGTCTGACACCAACATCCGGGACAACACGCGGAACAGCACCGCCCTGGAAGCAGCGCAGTCGCGCACAACACGTAAGCCCCGAGGCGGAAAGGCGGCAACGCCTCCGTCCCGTGAGCTGCCGATCGGGATGCTGTACGCCCGCGTCAGCACCAAGGAACAGGCTCGCACTGGCGGCGGGGCACTGGGCTACTCGCTTCCCGTGCAGATCGACGCCTGCCGGGTCAAGGCTTCCCAGCTCGGTGCAGTCATCGCACCAGAACACGAATATGTCGACGCCGGCGAGTCCGCCAAGACTGCTGACCGCGATGAGTTGCAGCGGATGCTGCACGACATCAAGACGGTGCGGCCGGACTACGTGTTCGTCCACAAGATCGACCGCCTGGCGCGCAACCGCGCCGACGACATCGCGATCAACCTCATGCTCAAGAAGTACGGCGTGACCCTGATCTCCTGCACCGAGAACATCGACGACACGCCCAGCGGCCGGCTGCTCTACGGGCTCATGGCCGAGATCGCTCAGTTCTACGCCGGCAACCTTGCCCAGGAGGTCATGAAGGGCCTGGTTCGCAAGGCCGAGGAGGGCGGTACGCCCTTCCGCGCACCCCTGGGCTACCTCAACCACCGCGAGATGCGGGATGGAGCGGACATCTCATGGGTGGAACTCGACCCGGAGCGGGCGGAGATCATCAGGTGGTGCTTCGAGCAGTACGCCACCGGCGAGTGGAGCGGTATCAACCTCACATTGGCCGCTGAGGCCAAGGGTCTCACCAGCCGGCCGCGGGGCAGCAAGACATGTCACCCGATCACCTTGACCGGGATGTACCACATCCTCCAGAACCCTTACTACATGGGCGTCGTGTCATACCGGGGCATCCACTACGAGGGCAAGCATCCGGTTCTCGTTGAGCCGGATGTCTGGCTCGCGGTTCAGGACTTGCTCGCCGCCCATGCCCACCGAGGCGAGAAAGATCGTGTCCACCCGCATTACTTGCGGGGGACGATCTTCTGTTCGAGCTGCGGCGGGCGGCTGGTCTACTCCGAGAACACCGGCAACGGTGGGACTTACAGCTACTACGCCTGCGTCAAGAAGAAGACCAAGACCAACAACTGCACGCGTCGAGCCGTCCGCTTAGAGCGGATCGAAGACGGCATCGAGAACTTCTACTCCTGTCTCCAGCTGCACCCCAGAGAGGCAGAGGCAATCCGGGAGACGGTGTCCGTGGAACTGGCCGCTCAGGGTGCCGAGGCCAAGCTCGGCTTGGAGAAGGCTCGCAAGCGCAAGGAACGCGCTCAAAACGAACGGCAGAAGCTGCTCCAAGCGCACTACGCCGGAGCAGTCCCGGCTGACCTGCTGGCTCAAGAGATGAACCGGCTGACCCGGGAACTGGCCCACGCCGACAGCGAGATCCAGGCCGCGAAGAGCACCAACAGCCAGGTCGAGGGAGTTCTGAAAGCAGCCCTCACCGCTGCCAGCCACTGTGAGCAGGCCTACGCCATCGCCCCGGAACGTGTGCGACGGCAGATCAACCAGGGGTTTTTCGAGCGGTTGCTCATTGGGGATGACGGCTCAGTCGAAACGGCAGAACTCACCGAACCGTTTCAGCCTCTCCTCGGTGGAGGGCAGGCTTACCTGCCCTCCACCGGCCATACAAGGGATGACCTGGCCAGATGGACACAGAACGAAACCACCGACCGGGTTACCCCGGTCGGTGGTGTGAAAGAGACCTATATGGTCGGGATGACAGGATTTGAACCTGCGACATCGTGCCCCCAAAGCACGCGCGCTACCAAGCTGCGCCACATCCCGCGGTCCTCGCGACAGCAGATTAGCACTGAGGTAGTCCTACAGTCCTGGCGCTTTCGGCGCTGGACGGCGGGAACCATGTAAGCGGTCCCCGCCGGTTGCGCACCTCTATGGCGCCCTCCCCATAGGCCGCCCCACGCAGGGGCTATCCAGGGCGCTACCGAGCTCTTCGCTCAGTCGAAGATCGGGTCCTGAGTCCGGGTCCGCTTGAGCTCGAAGAACCCGGGGGTGGAGGCCACCAGCAGGCAGCCGTCCCACAGCTTGCCCGCGTCCTCGCCCTTCGGCGCCGGGGTCACGACCGGGCCGAAGAAGGCCACGCCGTTCACCGCGACCACCGGGGTGCCGACGTCCTGGCCGACCAGGGTGATGCCCTCGGAGTGGGACTTGCGCAGCGCCTCGTCGTAACGGTCGGTGTCCGCGGCGTCGGCCAGGGAGGCCGGCAGGCCGACCTCCTCCAGCGCCTCGACGATCACCTCGCGGGTGTACTCGCGTCCGCCGGGGTGGTGCCGGGTGCCCAGCGCCGTGTAGAGCGGGAGCACGTACTCGTCGCCGTGCTCCTGCTGCGCGGCGACGACCACGCGGACCGGGCCCCAGCCGCGGTCCATCATCTCGCGGTAGTTCTCGGGCAGGTCGCGCTTCTCGTTGAGGACGGACAGCGACATGACGTGCCAGCGCACGTCCACCGGCCGGGACTTCTCCACTTCCAGCATCCAGCGGGAGGTCATCCAGGCCCAGGGGCACAGGGGGTCGAACCAGAAGTCGGCCACGGCGCGGGGGGCGGCCGTTTCGGGGGTAGGAGAGCTCATGTCCCATGCCAACACCATCGGACCTGCGGCTAATCCCGGCGGCGCCCACGAGGGCGATCGTGCAAGGATCGATGGCAAGTATTTCGACTCGAAGCGACAAGGAGCCGTGCAAGGGTGCCCGGTACTAATCTGACCCGCGAAGAAGCCCAGGAGCGCGCGGCGCTGCTGGAGGTCCAGTCCTACGACGTGAGTCTGGACTGGACCCGCGCCCCCGATCCGGAGGCGAAGACCTACACATCGGCCACCAAGGTGCGGTTCCGGGCGACCACCCCCGGCGCCTCGACGTTCATCGACCTGATCGCCCCGAACGTGCGGGAGATCACGCTGAACGGGCAGCCGGTCGATCCGGCCGAGGCCTTCAAGGACAGCCGCATCGCGCTGTCGAACCTGCAGACGGACAACGAGCTGCTGGTGGTCGCCGACTGCGCGTACATGAACACCGGCGAGGGCCTGCACCGGATGATCGACCCGGTGGACGGCGAGGCGTATCTGTACACGCAGTTCGAGGTGCCGGACTCGCGGCGGGTGTTCGCGGCGTTCGAACAGCCGGACCTGAAGGCCACCTTCGCGTTCACCGTGCAGGGCCCCGACTCGTGGCAGATCTTCTCGAACTCCCCCACCCCGGCGCCGGAGTCGCGCGGCGACGGCACGGCCGTGTGGGCGTTCGAGCCGACGCCGCGGATCTCCTCGTACATCACCGCGCTGGTCGGCGGGAAGTACCACGTCGCACGTTCCGAGCACACCACCCGGCGGGGCCAGAAGATCCCGCTGTCCGTCGCGGTGCGCACCTCGCTGGCCGAGTTCCTGCGCCCCGAGGAGATCTTCGAGGTCACCGGGCAGGGTTTCGACTTCTTCACCGAGAAGTTCGACCGCGACTACCCGTTCGCCAAGTACGACCAGCTCTTCGTGCCCGAGTTCAACGCCGGGGCCATGGAGAACGCCGGCTGCGTCACCTTCCGCGAGGAGATGATCTTCCGCTCGAAGGTCACCGACGCCGCCTACGAGCAGCGCGCAGAGGTCATCCTGCACGAGATGGCCCACATGTGGTTCGGCGACCTGGTCACCATGCAGTGGTGGAACGACCTGTGGCTCAACGAGTCCTTCGCCACCTTCACCTCCTTCTACGCGCAGTCCGCCGCGACCCGCTTCAAGGACGCCTGGACCACCTTCGCCAACGGCGAGAAGTCGTGGGGCTACCGCCAGGACCAGCTGCCGAGCACGCACCCGATCGTCGCGGAGATCAGCGACCTCGAAGACGTGATGGTCAACTTCGACGGCATCACCTACGCCAAGGGCGCCTCGGTCCTGAAGCAGCTGGTGGCCTGGGTCGGCGACGACCACTTCTTCGAGGGCGTGCGCTCCTACTTCAACCGCCACCAGTGGGGCAACACCACGCTCGCGGACCTGCTCGGCGCGCTGGAGGAGACCTCCGGCCGCGACCTGAAGGAGTGGGCGAAGGCCTGGCTGGAGACCGCCGGGCCGAACACCCTGCGGCCGGTCTACGAGGTCGACGCCGCCGGTAACTTCACCTCGTTCACGGTGGAGCAGGAGGGCTTCTCCGAGCAGTTCCCGACACTCCGGCCGCACCGCCTGGCCATCGGCCTGTACAACCTGGTGGACGGCGCCCTGGAGCGCACCGACCGGGTCGAGCTGGACGTCACCGGCGCCCGCACCGAGGTCGCCGACCTGATCGGCAAGGCCCGCCCGGCGCTGGTCCTGCTCAACGACGACGACCTCACCTACGCCAAGATCCGCCTGGACGAGCACTCGATGGCGACCCTGGTGCGGCACGTCGGCGACTTCGCCGAGTCGCTGCCGCGCACCCTGTGCTGGGGCGCCGCGTGGGACATGCTCCGCAACGCCGAGCTGGCCGCCCGCGACTACCTCAAGCTGGTCCTCGGCGGCATCGGCCGGGAGTCCGACATCGGCGTGGCGCAGCTGCTGCAGCGGCAGGCCAAGTCCTCGGTCGAGCTGTTCGCCGACCCGGCCTGGCGCCCGACCGGCCAGGCCCTGCTCGCCGACGCCTCCTGGGAGCACCTGAAGGCCTCCGAGGCCGGCTCGGACTTCCAGCTCGCCTGGGCCCGCTCCTTCGCCGGCACCGCGGTGACCGACGAGCAGCTGGCCTACGTCGCCGGCCTGCTGGACGGCTCGCAGACGCTGCCGGGCCTGACCGTCGACACCGAGCTGCGCTGGACGCTGCTGATGGCGCTGGTGGTCGGCGGCAAGGCGGACGCCCCGGAGATCGAGGCCGAGCTGGAGCGGGACAAGACCGCTGCCGGCGAGCGCTACGCGCTGCAGGCCCGCGCCGGGCGCCCGACCGCCGAGGCCAAGGCCGAGGCGTGGGCCTCGGTGGTGGACGGAGACACGCTGGCCAACCACACGGTCGCCTCGGTGATCGGCGGCTTCCAGTCGGTGCCCGCGGACAAGCGCGAGGAGCTGCTCAAGCCGTACGTCGCGAAGTACTTCGCCTCGGTCGAGGGCGCCTGGGACTCGCGCACTCACGAGATCGCCACGCAGATCGCGACCGGCCTGTACCCGACCTTCGTGATCGAGCAGGCCACGCTGGACGCCACGCAGGCGTTCCTGGACACCGCGCAGCCGGTGCCGGCGCTGCGGCGGCTGATCGTGGAGGCCGCGGACACCATCGGGCGCTGCCTGAAGGCTCAGGAGAAGGACCGCTCGGCGGCCTGAATCCGGTGAGCCGGCCCGGGAGACCCCGGAGACACGAAGCGGCCCGGGCGGGGAGACCCGCCCGGGCCGCTTTCTGATGTACCTGACGTACCTGACTTCCAAGCTGCCAGATGCTCGCGGACGAGCGCCGACGCAGCCGCGTGGGGCTGCTTACCGCTGCCTACAGCCGCTTACGGCTGGTCGGCGTGCAGCACCGGAGCCTTCTGCGCGTGCTCCATCAGCGACCCCAGGCCGTTGACAAGGCCGCCGGCGAGGTCGCCGAGCGCGAAGGTGGAGGCCATGGCGGCCGCGGCCAGGCCGGCGGCGCGGTCGTCGACCCGGCGCTTGGCGTCCACGCCGGTCACGATCTGCAGTTGGTTGCGGCGCGGGTCGACGACGACCAGCACGGCGTCGTCAGCGTCGGGCAGCTGCCGGTGCAGCCGGACCGCCTGGGCGCGCAGGTCGCCCTCGACGGAGCCGACGTAGACCGAGAACGTCAGGCCGGTCTGCTGCTCGGCGGTGGCGATCGCCTTGGCGATGTCCTGCTCCTGGCCGGCGGTGAAAGCGTCACCAGCGGGCACTGGCGCCTCCTTCGGTCAGGGCCTCGGAGTAGGCCACGAGTTCCTTCAGCGAGGTGCCGGTCAGCGCGCGCTCGGCGGAGTCGCCGTGCTCGTCGCGCGGGCCGCCGAACCAGACCGGCGCCGCCCACCAGCTCAGCTGGTGCGGCCGGTAGCGGCTGCCACGGGCGATCGACGGGGCCATCACCAGCAGCGCGATCACGCAGAAGATCGCAGCCGGGATGCCGATGTAGACGAGGATGGTGGCGACGGCGGACATGCCCGGGCCGGGGTCGTCGCCCGCGTCCCTGTGCAGGGCGAACGCCGGGGACGCCAGCAGCAGGGGGACCGCCGCCAGCGAGCCGAGGGTCGCCGTACGCAACGCCCGGCGCGTCCGCGCTTCGGGGGTGGTCGGTGGTTTCACGTCTCCACGGTATCTGACGTGGTCTCACGCCCGAAAAGCAGGGGCCGCCCCCGGCGAACCCGGGAGCGGCTCCTGCGCGGTGTGCGCTATAGAGATTCAGGTCAGGCGGCCGCGAACGCGCCCTCCAGCCCTGACCCTTTAGCCTCACCGCCATACGCCTCAAGGTAAGGCGACCAGCGCGGGTCCTGTCTTCCTGAGGACAGGATCCGCCAAGCCGAACCGGCCGGCTGGGCCGGGGGCTTGCGCATGCGCCACCCCAGGTCCGGCAAAGGACGGTCCGCCTTCACGTGGTTGCAGCGCCGGCAGGCCGAGACGACGTTGTCCCAGGCGTGCTGTCCGCCGCGCGAGCGCGGGATCACATGGTCGATGCTGGTCGCGGGCGCGTCGCAGTAGACGCACCGGCCACCGTCGCGAGCGAAGATCGCCCGCCGCGTGAGCGGCACCGCCCGGCGGTTCGGGACCCTGATGTAGCGGGTCAGACGGATCACCGAGGGTGCGGGCATCGACCAGGTGGCCGCGTGGAGCAGGTCGCCGGATCCCTCAAGGGTGACGGCCTTGTCGCTGAGGATCAGAACCACTGCGCGGCGTTGGCTCACGACGCATAACGGCTCATATGAAGCGTTCAAAAGAAGTGCGTGCGGCACTGGTGCCTCCTGACCGAGTCCGACGCGTGGCTCGCGCCGGAGCTAACGTTTCCGCCCCGCTTCCAACGCACCCCTCGGTGCGGCTGATGCCTCAGCAGGCGCATCATCGCACGTCGGAGCGCGTGTCCACGGATCGGCTCACGGGTAGATCCAGTCTGTCCGCTGTTGTGGTTCCCGCGCTACCAGATTTCACGCACATCTTCAAAATCATGTGTCACGAGTGGGTTAACACAGATCGACCACAAGACATAGTCTTCTGAGGCATGTCGTCCTTTGTTTACCCGCAGGCTGAGCGCGTCGCCGCGGTGGACCACCTGCACGGTCGTGACGTCCCCGACCCTTACCGCTGGCTGGAGGACCCCGAGGACTCCAGGACCGTCGCGTGGAGCGCGGCGCAGGACACGCTGTTCGCCGAAGCGCGGCAGGGCTGGACCGCCACCCCGGCGTTCGCCGAGCGGCTGACCGCGCTGATGGGCACCGGGGACGTCTCGGCGCCCTTCTGGTGCGGCGAGCGGCGCTTCCTGACCCGGCGGCTGCCCGGCCAGGAGCACGCGGTGCTGCTCGTGGTCGACGCCGACGGCACCGAGCGGGTGCTGGTCGACCCGGCGGCGTTGGACCCGTCCGGCACCACGACGCTGGACGGTTGGCAGCCGTCGAAGGAGGGCGACCGCCTGGCCTACCTGATCTCGGAGGCCGGGACCGAGGAGTCGGTCCTTTACGTGATCGACGTGGTCACCCTTGAACGGCTCGACGGCCCGATCACCCGGGCCCGCTATACAGAAGTGGGCTGGCTGCCCGGCGGCGAGGCGTACTACTACGTCCGCAAGCCGCACCCCGACACGGTTCCCGAAGGCGACGAGCAGTACCACCGGCGCGTCAAGCTGCACAAGGTCGGGACCGACCCGGACGCGGACGATATCGAGATCTTCGGCGAGGGCCAGCCCAAGACCAACTACTACAGTGCTTCGGTCACCCGGGACGGCCGGTGGCTGACCGTGGACATGCACGCCGGCACGGCCCCGCGCAACGACCTCTACGTCGCCGACCTGACCACGAGCTCCCCCGAGCGCCCCGCGCTGGTCCCGGTGCAGGTCGGGCTGGACAACCTGACCGCGGTCGCGATCTGCGAGGCCGACTCCCCGCTGGCCGGCAGCGCGCTGATCTGGACCGACCGGGAGGCACCGCGCGGCCGGATCTGCGTGGCCCCGGCCGGCGACCTCGTGTATGAGAACTGGCGCGAGCTGATCCCAGAGGACCCCGAGGCAGTCCTGGACTCCTACACGCTGCTGGACGGCCCGGAGCTGGAGCGGCCGCTGCTGGTCGTGGCGCGCACCCGGCACGCGGTCGGCGAGTTGGCGCTGCACGACGCCCGCACCGGCGAGAAGGTCGGCGAGATCCCTCTGCCCGGCCTGGGCACGCTGTCCGGGCTCGGCACCCGGACCGATGGCGCCCACGAGATCTGGTTCGCCTACACCGACTTCACCACCCCGACTCAGATCCGCCACTTCGACGCCCGCACCGGCCGGACCACGCTGTGGGAGGGGACGCCGGGCGAGGTGGAGATCCCCGAGGTCCGCACCCGGCAAGTCACGTACACGGCCAAGGACGGCACCGCGGTGCGGATGTTCGTCATCGACGGCGGCGAGCGCGAGCCCGGCAGCGACGCGGACAGCGGCCCTGACACCGCCGGCCCCAAGCCGACCATCCTCTACGGCTACGGCGGCTTCAACGTCCCACAGACTCCGGCCTACAGCGCACGGATCCTGGCCTGGGTGCAGGCCGGCGGCACGTATGCCGTCGCGAACCTGCGCGGCGGCTCGGAGGAGGGCGAGGAGTGGCACCGCGCCGGGATGATGGAGAACAAGCAGAACGTCTTCGACGACTTCCACGCCGCCGGCGACTGGCTGGTCGAGAACGGCGTCACGACCCGCGACCAGCTCGGTATCTTCGGCGGTTCCAACGGCGGGCTGCTGGTCGGCGCGGCGCTCACCCAGCACCCTGAGAAGTACGCCGCAGTGGTCTGCTGGGCGCCGCTCCTGGACATGATCCGCTATGAGCGGTTCGGGCTCGGCGTCACGTGGAACGAGGAGTACGGCACGGTCGAGGACCCCGAACAGTTCGGCTGGCTGATCGCCTACTCGCCGTACCACCACGTGCACGAGGGCACGGCCTACCCCGCCACGCTGTTCCCGGTCTTCGACAGCGACAGCCGCGTCGACCCGCTGCACGCGCGCAAGCTGGCCGCCGCGCTCCAGCACGCCACCTCGGCCCCGATCGCGGACCGGCCGGTACTGCTGCGCCGCGAGTCCGAGGCCGGACACGCGGGCCGCAGCGTGTCCAAGGTCGTGGGCGTCTACGCCGACATGTGGGCCTTCCTCGCCGCCCAGCTGGGACTGGAAGTCACGGGGGCGGGCGTGGAAGTCTGACCGTATGGATCTTCGAGTACTCACCGAGCCGCAGCAGGGTGCCGCCTACGACACCCTGCTGCGGGTCGCGCGCGCCGCCGAGGACCTGGGCTTCGGCGGCTTCTTCCGGTCCGACCACTACCGGGCCGGCGGCGCGGCCGACGGTCTGCCGGGGCCCACCGACTGCTGGACCACGCTGGCCGGGTTGGCGCGCGAGACGAAGCGGATCCGTCTGGGCTCCCTGGTGACGCCGGTGACGTTCCGCCTCCCGGGGCCGTTGGCGATCCAGGTCGCGCAGGTGGACCAGATGTCCGGCGGCCGGATCGAGCTGGGGCTGGGCACCGGCTGGGACGCCGCCGAGCACGCCGCGTACGGGATCCCGTTCCCGGACCGCCGGTTCGACCTGCTTGAGGAGCAGCTGCGGATAGTCACCGGTCTGTGGCGGACGCCGCTCGGCGAGGCGTACTCGTTCAAGGGCGAGCACTACGAACTCACCGACTCCCCCGCGCTCCCCAAGCCGACGCAGTACCCGCATCCGCCGATCATCGTGGGCGGCCGCGGGCCGAAGCGGACGCCGCGGCTGGCCGCTGTGTACGCGTCCGAGTACAACTCGAACTTCCGGCCGTCCGACCAGGTGGCGGACAGTTATGTCCGCGTGCGGGAGGCCTGTGAGGAGATCGGGCGCGATCCCGGCACCCTGACGCTGTCCGTGACGCTGGTCGTGGCCTGCGGACGGACCGCCGCGGAGATCGAGCGGCGGGCCGACGCGATCAGCCGGAAGGCCGCGGCGAACCAGGTCGTGCTGCGGCTGACGCCGGCACAGCTCGTCGAAAAACTTGGCGAATATCACGCCGCCGGCGCGCGCCGCGTCTACCTGCGCACCTTCGACCTCGACGACCTGGATCACCTCGCGCTGATAGCGAACGACGTACTTCCGCTCATACGCATCCTCTAATGTGGCGATGTTTTCGTACGTCATCTCCATGACCCCGTGAGGCCCCGAACCACGTGTCCGTCGCAGTTTCCCCTCTCGCCGCAGCGCACAAGGCCGCGACGCCCGGATCGCCCGGCGATCCGCCGCCCGGCCCGACCGACTCGATGACAACGAAGGTGGTGCATGTGAGCAACTGGTTCAGCGACCACTCGGGAGTGATCGTCTCCGACACGATCGCGATCGTGTCGATCATCGTCGTCTCGCTGATCATCCGGAAGGTCACCCTGACCTTCATCAAGCGGGCCGTGGACAAGGCCGCGATGCGCGCCGAGTCCAAGCCGGGCCGCTTCCTGGAGTCCGGGCTGCTGATGGGCGCCGAGCGCCGGATGCAGCGCACCCGGGCGCTGGGCGGCGTGCTCGGCAGCATCGCCAGCGTCACCATCATGATCATCGCGGCGCTGATGATCATTCAGCAGCTGCGCATCTCCACCGGGCCGATCCTGGCCTCGGTCGGCGGCCTGTCGGTGGCGATCGGCTTCGGCGCCCGGGACGTGGTCACCGACCTGCTCGCCGGGATATTCATGATCATGGAGGACCAGTACGGGGTCGGCGACTTCATCGACGCCGGCGACGCCAGGGGCACCGTGGAGGAGGTCGGGCTGCGGGTCACGCAGCTGCGCGACATCGACGGCGTGGTCTGGTACGTGCGCAACGGCACGATCAAGCGGATCGGCAACCAGTCGCAGGGGCACGCGCGCGCCATCGTGGACGTGCCGGTCTCCTACACCGAGGCCCCCTCCCGGGTCCGCGACATCATGGTCGAGACCGCGCACCAGCTGTTCGAGGACCCGATGTGGAAGGACAGCTTCCTGTCCGAGGCGCCGACCGTGGCGGGCATCGAGTCCATCGAGGGCGACCACATGATGATGCGCGTCAGCATGCGCACCGCTCCGCGCGCCAGCTCCGAGGTGGCGCGGGAGCTGCGTTCGCGGCTGCTCGTCGCCTTCGACGAGGCCGGGGTGAAGGTCGGCCTCACCGCCGCGAGCGGGACCAACGGCGCCGAGGAAGCGCTTCCGGTCGTGCCGCAACCCCTGAAGAGTCCATCGAACGGTTGACCCCCGGGTTCAACCGGTAGCACCTCGTGCCGTGCCCGCCTGCGGGGCCACCGTAGGAGGCATGACCACAGCACTGCGCGTCAGGGGACTGCGCAAGAACTACGGGGACGCCGCGGCGCTCGCCGGCGTCGATCTGGACGTCGCCGTCGGCGAGGTCTTCGCGCTGCTGGGACCGAACGGCGCGGGCAAGAGCACCGCCGTGGAGATCCTGGAGGGGTTGCGGGGGCGCGACGCGGGCGAGGTGTCGGTGCTGGGCGTGGACCCGGCCCGGGCGGACCACCGGTGGCAGGCCCGGATCGGGGTCGTGCTGCAGGAGGCCAAGGACTTCACGACGCTGCGGGTCGGGGAGGCCGTGCGGCAGTTCGGCGCCTACTACCCGGCCCCGCGCGACGCCGCCGAGGTGATCGCGGCCGTGGGGCTCACCGAGCAGACCCGGACCCTCACCTCGCGGCTCTCCGGGGGCCAGCGGCGGCGGCTGGACGTGGCGCTCGGCATCGTCGGCGGTCCGGAGCTGCTGTTCCTGGACGAGCCGACGACCGGCTTCGACCCGGCCGCGCGGCGGCAGTTCTGGGAGCTCATCCGCTCGCTGCGCACCGCCGGGACCACCATCCTGCTCACCACGCACTACCTGGACGAGGCCGAGGCGCTGGCCGACCGGGTCGGCGTGCTGGCCGAGGGCCGGCTGGTCGAGGTGAACGCGCCGGAGCGGCTCGGCGGCCGGGACCGGGCCGCCGCGATCGTGTCCTGGGAGGAGGACGGCCGCCGCTGCGAGGAGCACACCACGGAACCGACGCGGTTCGTCGCGGAGCTCTCGACGCTGTTCCGGGGCGAGATCCCGGGGCTGTCAGTCGTGCGGCCGTCGCTGGAGGACATCTATCTGGGGCTGATCGGGGCAGACGAGGAGAGTGCGCGATGAGCGCGATGGCGGGGCAGTCGGTCGAGACGGTGGGGGCCGCGGCCGGGACGACCGAGGCCGTGGAACGACAACGCGCCACGCTGAGCGAGATCTGGCGGATCGGCCGGGTCCGGATGGCCGTCGAGGTGCTGCAGCTGACCCGCAACACCGGGCTGCTGATCTACACCTTCGCGCTCCCGGTGGTGATGCTGCTGCTGTTCGGCTCGATCTTCCGGGGCCGGATCGAGGGGACGTCGGCGACCTACCAGCAGGTCTACGCGACCGGGATGATCGGCATGTGCGTCATCAACGGCGCGCTGCAGAACCTGGCGTTCCAAGTCGCCACCGAGCGCCACACCAAGGCGCTGAAGCGGCTGCGGACCACGCCGATGCCCGCCGCCTCGTACTTCCTGGGCAAGGTGGCTTCGGTGCTCGCCGCGACGATCGCGCAGGTCACCGTGATGCTGCTGGTCGGGGTGACGGTGATGGGGCTGAAGCTGCCCGCCTCGCCGGGCCCGTGGCTCACCTTCGCCTGGGTGTTGGTGCTCGGCTGCACGGCGTGCAGCCTGCTCGGGATCGGGCTGAGCGGCCTGATCCGGTCGGAGAACGGCTCGGCGATCGTGTGGCTGCCGATCATGGTGCTGCAGTTCGTCTCGGGGGTGTTCATCCTGTTCTCGCAGCTGCCCAAGCCGGTCCAGGAGATCGGCGCGATGTTCCCGATCAAGTGGCTGTGCCAGGGGATGCGGTCGGTGTTCCTGCCGGACTCGTTCAAGGCCGTCGAGGCCGCGGGGTCCTGGGAGCACGAGCGGCTCGCCCTGGTGCTGGCGGCCTGGTGTGTGATCGGCTTGGTGCTGTGCCTGAAGACGTTCAGCTGGCGGGGGAGGGACGACGGGTGACCGAGCGCGCGGGGACGGCGACAGGGCCCGACGGCCCGGTCGCCGTCCCGGTGTCCGCGCAGGCGGGTGTCCCGGCGGCGGCGAGCCAGATCGGCGTCGGGGCCGACGGTGGCGCCGACGCGGGGCCGGCTGACCGCTCCGAGTGCTCCGACCGCTCCGGCCGCTCCGGGGCCGAGACCAGCCCGACGGTGGCCGAGGACAGCCGCGAGTCCTTCCGCTCGTGGACGCGCATCGCCCGGCTGTGGGCCGTGGCCTGGCACTTCGCACTGCTGGTCAGCGTGGTGCTGGTGTTCACCGGCAAGCAGCCGCTGTGGCTGCTGGTCCTGGTGGCCGCGATGTCGGCCTCGTACCTCCTGCTGGAATACCCCTGGCTGCTCGACCGGGCCCCCCGCCAGACGGTCTTCTACCACCTGGCCGTCGTCTCCGTGCTCTCCTTCGTCCTGACCTGGGTCGATCCCAGCCTGACCTTCCTGGCGAGCATCGTCCTGTCCCAGTTCTCGCCGCTGACCGGGTTCCGGGTCCGGGGCCTGGCGACCATGGCCGGCGCGGCGGCGGTGCTGACCCTGCCGATCCTGCTCCGGGGCGGCGTGAGCTGGGGCGGCCTGGCCGGCTGGGTCCTTACCGCCGGGTCGGCGCTGCTGATCAACCTGTTCATCGGCGGCTTCTTCGTGGAGATGCTGAACGACAACGACCGGCGCGGCGCGCTGATCCGCGAGCTGGAGGACACCCGCGAGGAACTGGAGCGGGCCCACCACGAAGCCGGAGTGCGCGAGGAGCGCGAGCGGCTGGCCCGCGAGATCCACGACACCCTGGCGCAGGGGTTCACCAGCCTGCTGATGCTGATCCAGGCCGCCGACGCCACGCTGGACACCGATCCGGCCACCACCCGCGAGCGCCTGGACCTGGCCGCCCGGACCGCGCGCGAGAACCTGGCCGAGGCCAGGGCCCTGATCTGGCACACCGAAGGACGTGGCGACCCGACCGCCGGGCTGCCGCTGGACGCGACGTTGCAGCGGGCGGCGGCGCGGATCGGCGAGGAGTTGGGGGTGGCCACCTCGGTCGACATCGGCGGGAGCCCGCGCACGCTGACCGCGAACGTCCAGGTGGTGACGCTGCGGATCGCGCAGGAGGCGCTGGCGAACGTCCGCAAGCACGCGCGGGCCGCGACGGTGACGGTCTGGCTGACCTACGGCGCCGAGCGGCTGACACTGGCCGTGGAGGACGACGGGGCCGGCATGCCCGAGACCCCGGGCAAAGGCTTCGGACTGCGCTCGATGCGCGAGCGCGTCGAGCAGGTCGGCGGAACCCTGACGATCGCCAGCGCGCCCGGCGCCGGGACCCGAGTGGAGGCGGAGGTGCCTTATGAGTGACGGCGCGCGTGCGGGGGCTGCGGGAGCTGCGGGGCAGGCCGCAACAGGATCAGCCGGGTCGGCGGCAGGCCCGGCCAGAGCACGGACCTCAGCCGGCCTTGAGTCCCCCCTCGGCTCCGCTCCCCCGAATCTCCGGGTCCTGATCGTCGACGACCACCCGGTGGTCCGCGCCGGCCTGACCGGCATGCTGGCCGCCGAACCGGACCTGGACGTGGTCGCGGAGGCCGCCGACGGGGCCGAGGCCGTGCGCCTGGCGCTGGAGCTGGTGCCCGACGTGGTCCTGATGGACCTGCGGATGGCCGGCATGGACGGCGTCGAGGCCACGGCCCGGCTGGCCGCCGCGGCCCCGGCCGTCAAAGTGCTGATCCTGACCACCTACGACACCGACGCCGACATCGTCCGGGCCGTCGAGGCCGGCGCGACCGGCTACCTGCTCAAGGACACCCCGCGCGCGGACCTGGCCGAGGCGGTGCGGCTGGCCGCCCGCGGCGAGACGGTCCTGGCCCCGGCGGTGGCCGCCAAGCTGGTCAGCCGCATGCGCCAACCCGCCGCGCAGCCGCTGACCCCGCGCGAGCGCGAGGTGCTGGCGCTGGTCGCGCGCGGGATGGCGAACGCCGAGATCGGGCGCGAGCTGTTCATCAGCGAGGCGACGGTGAAGACCCACCTGGTCCGGGTGTTCGGCAAGCTCGGCGTGGACGACCGAACCGCCGCGGTGACGAAGGCGATGGCCCAGGGCCTGCTCTGATGGGGGCATGACCCCTGAGGAAGCCCGCACTGTTTTCCTGCGGCAACCGCACGCGATCCTGGCCACCGCGGACGCCTCAGGCGTCCCTCATCTGGTCCCGGTAGTGTTCGCCGAGATCGACGGCGGCTTGGCGCTGGTGGTGGACCACAAGCCCAAGCGCAGCACGGATCTGAAGCGGTTGCGGAACATCGCGGCGAACCCGCACGTCTCCTTATTGACGGAGTACTACGACGCCGACTGGGACGCCTTGTGGTGGGCCCGCGCGGACGGCACCGCAAGCGTCAGCCCGCTGACGCCCGACGTGCTCGCCGCGTTCCAGCGGAAGTACGCGCAGTACCGCGCGACGCCGCCGCAGGGGCCGGCGGTCGCGGTGGCCGTCGCGAGGTGGTCGGGGTGGTCGGCGGCCTGATCGGCCCCGCCGGGGAAAGACTCTTGACGAGTGTGAGCAGGACCGCTAACCTGCCTTTTCGTTAGTAAACTTTCCTAATAGATGCCCACCGGCACCGGGAAGCGGGGAGGAGAATGCCGCCGTGGCCAATCCTGACACCACCCCCGGCACCCCCCGCCTGTTGCGGTCCATCAACGACCGGTCGGCCCTGGAGCTGCTCCTGGAGCACGGACCGCTCACCCGCACCCGGATCGGCGCGCTGACCGGACTGTCCAAGCCCACCGCCAGCCAGCTCGTCGACCGGCTGCTGACCGCCGACCTGATCGTCCCGGCCGGCACCGCCGCCGGCGGCCCCGGACCCAGCGCGCAGCTGTACGCCGTGAATCCGAGCGCCGGCCACGCCGGCGGGGTCGACGTCACCCACACCCGGGTCACCGCCGCCGTCGCCGACCTGGCCGGCGAGGTGGTCGGCGAGTTCGAGGTGCCGGTGGTCGGGCGCAGCGCGGCCGGCAGCGTGGAGCGCGTGCGCGACGCCCTGCACGGCGCCGCCGAGGCCGCCGGGGTCGCCCCGGAGGCGGTGCGGCATGTGGTGATCGGCGTCCCGGGCGCCCCGCACCCGCAGACCGGGCAGCTCGGCTTCGCCCGCGACCTGCCGGGCTGGCACGGCGGCAATCTGAGCCGGCTGCGCGAACTGCTGGGGGTGCGGGTCGAGGTGGAGAACGACGTCAACCTCGCCGCCATCGCCGAGCAGCACCTGGGCCAGGCCCGCGGCGCCGACGACTTCGTGGTGTTCTGGATGGGCAACGGCATCGGGCTGGCGATCGTGCAGGACGGCCGGTTCGTGCGCGGCGCGACCGGCGGCGCGGGCGAGATCGGCTACATGCCGGTCGCCCTGGATCCGCAGGACCCGCTGGCCCGCTCGGCCAAACCGGTGAAGAACACCTTCCAGAACATCGCCGGCCGCCCGGCCGTCCTGCAGCTGGCCCGCGAGCAGGGCATCCGCGTGGACGACCACGCCGAGGCCGTCCGGCGCGCGGTGGAGACCGGCAACACGGCGATGCTGACCACCCTGGCCCAGCGCACCGCGCGCGGGCTGGCCCCGGTCCTGGCCGTCCTGGACCCCTCGCTCGTGGTCCTGTCCGGCGGCACCCTGCGCGCCGGCGGCGACCTCCTCAAAGACCTGATCACGCACGAGCTGCACGCGGTGGCGGTCCCCCGCCCGACGCTCGCGGTGTCCACCGTGGAGGGCAACCCGGTCCTGGCCGGAGCCATCCACGCGGCGCTGCGGACGGTACGCGAAGACCTCTTCAACCGCGGGGTGTAGCCGCGCGTATGGACGCCATGGACCGGGACAGGAGCCTGACATGAAACTCGCCGTCGTAGGCGGAGGATCGACGTACACGCCGGAGCTGGTGGACGGCTTCGCGCGGCTGCGCGACACCCTGCCGCTCACCGAACTCGCCCTGATAGACCCGGCCGCGGACCGGGTGGAGCTGATCGGCGGGCTGGCCCGCCGGATCTTCGCCAAGCAGGGGCATCCGGGCGCGGTCACCACACATTCTGGGCTTGACGGGCTGGAGTCCGGCGTCGAGGGCGCGGACGCGGTGCTGATCCAGCTGCGGGTCGGCGGGCAGACCATCCGGAACGTCGACGAGACCTTCCCGCTGGAGTTCTGCTGCGTCGGCCAGGAGACCACCGGGGCCGGCGGCTTCGCCAAGGCGCTGCGGACCGTGCCGGTGGTGCTGGACATCGCCGAGCGCGTCCGGCGAATAGCCCCGCAGGCCTGGATCATCGACTTCACCAACCCGGTGGGCATCGTCACCCGCGCGCTGCTGGACGCCGGGCACCGCGCGGTCGGGCTGTGCAACGTGGCCATCGGCTTCCAGCGCCGCGCCGCCGCGCACCTGGGGGTGGAGCCGTCGCGGATCAAGCTGGACCACGTCGGTCTCAACCACCTGACATGGGAGCGCGGGTTCTACCTGGACGGCACGGACTTCCTGCCGAAGTACCTCGACGAGGCGCTGGACGAGGTCGCGCACGACATCGAGCTGCCGGCCGAGCTGATCAGCCGGCTCGCCGCGATCCCCTCCTACTACCTGCGCTACTTCTACGCCCACGACATCGTGGTCAAGGAGCAGATCGACCAGGTGGCCAAGGGCGAGAACCGGGCCAAGGCGGTCGCGGCGGTGGAGGCCGAGCTGCTGGCGCAGTACGCCGACCCGACGCTGGACACCAAGCCGGAGGCGCTGAGCAAGCGCGGCGGCGCTTTCTACTCCGAGGCGGCCGTCGAGCTGCTCGCCTCGCTGCACGGCGACCTCGGCGAAGAACTGGTCGTCAACGTCCGCAACGCCGGCACCTTCCCGTTCCTCGCCGACGACGCGGTGATCGAGGTCCCCGCGATCGTCGACGCCTCCGGGGTCCGCCCGGCACCGCTGCGCGCGCCGATCGAGCCCTTGTACCGCGGCCTGATCGGACACGTTTCCGCCTACGAGGAGCTGGCCGTGGAGGCCGCGATCAAGGGCGGCGTGGACCGGGTCCGCACCGCGATGCTCGCGCACCCGCTGATCGGCCAGGCCGACCTGGCGGACAAGCTGGCCGACTCGCTGGTCGCCAAGAACCGCGATTTCCTGCCGTGGGCGTGACCGGGGCGGCCGTCCTGGCGATCGACGGCGGGAACAGCAAGACCGAGGTGGCGCTGGCGACGGCGGACGGCACGGTCCTGGCCTGCGTCCAGGTCGGCGGCTTCACGCCGCACCTGGACGGCATGGCCGGGGCGGTGTCGGTGGCCGGACAGGGCGTGGCGCTGATCCGCGCCGAGCTCGGGCTGCCGGCCGACCAGCCGGTGGCCGAGCTGCTGGCCGCCTACGTCGCCGGGGCGGACTTCCCGGTCGAGGTCGAGGCGCTGACCGCGGAGTTCGCCGGGCGTGGCTGGGCCGAGCGCACCGTCGTCGACAACGACTCGTTCGCGCTGATGCGCTCGGGGACGTCGCGGCCCTGGGGTGTGGCCGTGGTCTGCGGGGCCGGCATGAACTGCGTCGGCATCGCCCCGGACGGCCGACACGCGCGGTTCCCGGCGATCGGCACGGTCTCCGGGGACTGGGGCGGCGGCCCGGGCATCGGCGAGACCGCGCACTGGTACGCGGTGCGCGCCGAGGACGGCCGCGGGGCGCCGACGGTGCTGCGCAAGGCGGTGGCCGAGTACTTCGGCTGCGCCTCGATGGCCGAGCTGGTGGAGGCGATCCACTTCGGCCGGATCGCCGACGACCGGTTCGGCGAGCTGGCGCCGCTGGTGTTCGAGGTCGCCGGGCTCGGCGACGAGGTGGCGCTGTCGATCGTGGAGCGGCTGGCCGACGAGGTCTGCGCGCTGGCGTTCGCCGCGATGGGTCGGCTGGACCTGATGGACTCCGAGGCCGAGGTGGTGCTCGGCGGCGGGGTGCTGCGGGCCCGGCAGCCGCTGCTGACGGCCGGCATCGACCGGCGGTTCGCCGAGCGGGCGCCGCGCGCGGTGCTCACCGTGGCGGAAGAGCGGCCGATCCACGGCGCGGTGCTGCTGGGGCTCGACGAGCTGGCCCGGCGGTAGATGTACGGGCCCCGGCACGCCGGGGTTCGTCTCCTGAGATGACTTGGGCCCCTGTCATAGCGACAGGGGCCCAAGTCATTGTTCGTTCTCTGTACCGCTCGCCAACCGATCGGCTCAGACGAGAGCGGCGTCCAGCGTGATCGACGGAACGCCGGCCAGCGCCTTGGACACCGGGCAGTTCGCCTTGGCGTTCTCGGCGGCGGCCTGGAAGTCCTCGGCGCTCAGGCCGGGCACGGAGGCGCGGACCACGAGGCGGATGGCGGTGATGCCCTCGCCGGGCTGGAAGTCGACCTCGGCGTGCGTGTCGACCTTCTCCGGCGGGGTGCCGGCCCCGGCCAGGCCGTGCGACAGCGCCATCGAGTAGCAGGTGGCGTGCGCGGCCGCGATGAGTTCCTCGGGGCTGGTCTGGTCCGCCGCCTCGGTGGCGCGCGACGCCCAGGTGACGTCGAAGGTGCCACTGTGCGACGAGGCCAGCGTGACGTTGCCCTTGCCGTCGAGGAGGCTGCCCTCCCAGTGCGTGTCGGCCTTGCGCGTAGTCGCCATGGGTGTCCCTACCTTCTTCCTTGCAACAGTCGAAAGCTCCTGACGCGATCCTCTCACGCGGTCGTCGGGTGTGCTCAGCCGATCCGTTTGAACACGTAAACGTTGTTCACACTGTCGGCGAACACCTCTTCGTAGTCGTAACTCGGATGCCGGGTGCGGACGAATTCCAGCGGGGAGGACTGCCCGTACCAGCCTGTGCGATCCAGGTCGAAGGCCTCGTATTCGGGCGGATCGATGATGTTCGGGTTGCCGATCCACTGCGTCTGCGTGCGGGCCGCAAGCGCGGGCAGCATCTCGATGGTGGTCTCCACGGTGACTCCCGAGGGGACCTTCGCTTCGGCGCGCTTTATGGCCTGGGCACGTGCGCTGGGGAACCAGGTCTGGTGGTGCAGCAGGTCCTGGAGCGGGAAGGACTGCGTCAGCGCCGCGGCCATCGCGAGCATGGCGACGGCGCCGTGCCTGAGTTGGGCGTCGCCCAGGGAGCGGAGCCAGGTCTGCGGCCGCTCTCGCTCTTGCTCGCGGGACTCCTTCATCAGGACCAGGCCGTGTACCGCGGCGGCGAAGACCACGACCATCGGCACGACGCTGTAGTGGAAGTCCGTGCCCCAGTAGGACGGCATGACGTTCACGAAGCGGGCCACCAGTGCCGGGACCGCGAGCAGGACCAGCGGGGAGCGGAGCGCGATGAAGGCGACCGGGACGAGCGTCATGAAGATTGTGCGCTCTTTGTCGCCGATGCCGTTCATGAACTGTTGGGGCACGCAGGTGAGGAGCTTGCCGACGCCGGCATGGACTGTGGGGTCCAGGCAGCCGCCCTCGTTCCAGTACTCGTAGACGCCCTTGGGGTTGAAGTGCGGTATGACGACTTTCACCAGGAAGGAGGTCGTCAGGACCCCCAGCGCGACACCCGAGACGAGGGTCGCTCCCTGGGTGACCCGGCGGCCGCTGAAGCGGGTGCGGGCCACGACCAAGGCGATGATGATCGGGACCAACAGCGCGAGGTCTTCTTTGACGAACAGCAGCGGGAGCGCCCACAGGATGGTCTTGCGGTACTCGCCGCGGATGTAGGCACAGAGGCTGAACGCTATAGGGGGGACCGCGAAGGCCACCTCGTGGAAGTCGAAGTTCGCGGCCTGGACGACGCCCCAGGACAGTCCGTAGGCGATCCCTATGGCGTATCCCTGGTGGCGGCCCACGAGGTCGATGGCGGTCCTGGTGAGCGGGACGGCGGCCACGGCGAGGAGGAAGGACTGCCCCACGAGGAGGGTGATCGGCGTCGGGAAGACGCGGAAGAACGGGCCCAGGAGCATCAGGATCGGGTGCCAGTGGTCGCCGAGGAGGTTCATGTCCTGGCCTCGGATGCCGACCATGGGCGCCTGGAAGTGCGCGTAGCCGCGGACCGCTTCCGTGAAGATGCCGAGATCCCAGGACATGGATTCGCGGCGTTCGTAGCGGAGGATGGAGATCAGCGCATAGAGGGTGAAGGCGCCGGTTGCTATGAGCCAGGGCGCGAAGCGCGCGATCTTGGTCTGCGGCTCCTCTAGCTGCGTCTCTGGATGCTCCTCGGCTTGCGTTTCGAGGGGCTCTACAGAGAGATCTCCGAGGTCCTGCAACGTCTCTTCACGGGACGTCTGTATCGGGAAATCCGCGCGATCAATCCCTCGCATTTGCTTGACGAACCCCGTATCCAGCGCTTTTGACTCCCCCGGCATGTATGAAGCATAGAACCCGGCCCCTGAGCGGTGGGACAATGGGGCCCGTGAGTGATCGCGAAGAACCCGTCACGTTCTACGAGGCGGTCGGCGGCGCGCCGACCTTCCGGAAGCTGGTAGCGCGCTTCTACGAGGGCGTGGCGACCGACCCCCTGCTGCGGCCGATGTACCCGGAGGAGGACCTCGGACCTGCTGAGGAACGCCTGCGCATGTTCCTGGAGCAGTACTGGGGCGGGCCGACCACGTACTCCGACCAACGCGGGCATCCGCGCCTGCGCATGCGCCACTTCCCGTTCAAGGTCGACCCCGCGGCGCGCGACGCGTGGCTGGTCCACATGCGGGTGGCGGTGGACGAGCTCGAACTGCCGCCGCTGTACGCGGCGGAGCTGTGGGACTACCTGGTGCGCGCCGCGCACAGCATGGTCAACGCCGAGTAGAAATCCACTCGTGGCGCCGGTCGGGGCGGGTTATCGTCGGCGCCATGAGCGAACGCACCTTCCGGGTCATGGTCCGTGGCTCCTTCGACGCCCTGACCGACGACCAGCGCGCGGCGCTGCTGGCCGAGGCGGCGGAGCACGACGTGCTGAACGCGGCGTTCACCGCGGAGGGGCGGCTGACGTACGACCTGGCGATGCGGCCGTTCTTCACGTTCCGGTACCTGGAGCACGGCGAGCGCGAGGAGGACATCGTCGCGGCCGGCGAGCGGGCGCAGGCGAAGGCCGAGCAGTGGCTCGCCGAGCGGGGGTACGGGTACAAGCGGCTGAAGGTCAGCGCGGAGGACATGGCGCTGATGCCTTTGGCAAAGCGGCAGCGGAAGGCTCGGGCGGCGGGGTAGGGCGCGAGTTGCACTTCCAAGTCGCCTCCGGCAACGGTACGCCCGAGAACCCAGCGAGTCGGCGGCACGCCAGGGGCGTCACCGTCTGACCGAGCGCCCGGCCGAGTAGTCGGCTCCGCCGGCCAGCCCGCGTCAGCACTCCCCGCCGCCGCCCGGATCAAGCCCGGCCACCGCCGCCACCAGCCCCGCGAACCCGTCCTCCCCCATCGGCCCGACCGCGCGCTCGCGCAGCGCCCCGAGGAAGGTGCGGATCGCCTCGCTCGCGACCGCCATCCCGTGCTCGGTCAGCGTCACCAGGATCACCCGGCGGTCGGCCGCCGAGGGCCCGCGCTCGATCATCCCGGCCTCGGCGAGCCGGTCGGCGACCTTCGTCGTGCCGGCCGTCGAGAAGCCCAGGACCGCCGAGAGCTGGCTCATCTTCGCCGTGCGCTCCGGGCTGCCGACCAGGTACCAGAGCGCCTGAAACGCCGAGGGCGACACTCCCGTGCTGGCCTCGACGTCGTCGAGTAGGCGCCCGTTCAGCCGCCGGAACGCCCCCTGAAGCTGGTTCCACTGCCGCAGCAGCGCCAGGTCAGCCATCGAGGGGCAGGCCCCGTCCCCGTCGCTGTGCCCATCAGTCCCGCTCACGTTGACCAGGATAGGCCACCGAGCTACTATCTCGCCAGCTAGCTAATTGCTGGCGAGAAGATTACGAGCTACCTATCCGCCCACCGACCCCACCGGGAGCCCGCCATGAGCGAGAAATGGACCCTCGACCCCTCCGGACACGAAGTGGTCGTCCGGCACAAGACGTTCTGGGGCCTGGCCACGGTCCGCGGCGTGTTCAAGACCGTCCGCGCCGAAGGCGTGCTGAACGAGGACGGCACCGGCACGGGCACCGTCACCGTCGACTCCGGCTCCCTCGGCACCCGCCTGGGCAAGCGCGATACCCACCTGCACTCGAAGGACTTCTTCGACGCCGAGCGCCACCCGACGTTCCAGTTCGTCGCCGACCGGATCGGCCCGGTCACCCCGGACAGCAGCGAGGTGCAGGTCGAGGGGACGCTGACGCTCCGTGACACCGTCAAGCCCTTGAAGTTCATCGCCCACGCCGACCGGCACGGCGACTCCGTCACGCTGACCGCGACCATCCCCTACGTCCGTGCGGACTTCGGGATGACGTGGAACCAGCTCGGGATGATCGCCGCCAAGGGCGAGATAGGCGTGAAGCTGCGGTTCACGCGACAGAGCTGAGCAGGCCGGCGAGCCTGGACCAGACCCTCAGGCCAGCAGACCGGACCCGGTCCGCACCACGACCGTCCCGAACGGCGCGTCCAGCCGCAGCCACCGCCCGGCCGTGCGCACCACCGCCGACGCGGACTGCGCCTGCCCGAGGAAAGCCATCGCCCGGGCGGCGTGCGCGGCCCGCACCGGCAGCCCGAACGTCAGCGGCTGATCCCAGATCTCCGCGGCGATGCTGTCGACGGCCGCCCGGGTCCGCCGCTGATCCGGAATCGCCTCGGCCCGCACCTTGAAATCGGCGATGCCGGCCAGCGCGGCGGTCTCGACCTCCGCGACCGGCAGCTCGCCGACCGTCTGCCAGCCGGCGCGCGGCGGCAGGAAGCCGGTCCACGCGGTCGCCCCGGCCAGCGGACGCGGCAGGGCTAGTGAACCGTCGTCGGCTATGGCGTGGAGCAGGTCCCCGGCCGAGACGGTGACGTCCACATCCGCAGCGAGGTCCGGCTCGGCCGCGGGCTCGCCGGGGCCCAGGGCCACCGTGCGCAGCGTCAGCACGTCGAACGGCGGCCGTCCGTACACCCCGATCGCCGAACCCGACGCCACCACCCGCACCGCCGCGGCCTTGTCGAACCGCAGCAGCCGGGTCAGGTATCCGCCGAGGTCGGCGGCCTCATCCGCGCCTGCCAGCAGCAGCGCCGACGCCTGAGTGTTCACGCCTGCTCCGGGGTGTAGTACTCGGCGAGATAGTCCTTCTCGACCTGCGACAGCCGCCGCAGGTGGTTCCCGGCGATGTCGAACGGCACCAGCACCGAACTGGCGGTCGCGTAGACGCCCTCGTCGTCGCAGACCTCGTAGGCCACGGTGAACCTGGCCGCGCGGATGCCGGTCACCCAGACCTCGACCCGCACCGGCTCCGGGCGGTAGACCAGCGGGCGCCGGTATTCGATCTCGTGCTTTGCCACGACCGTGCCGAACGTCTCGAAGCCCTTCACCCCGGCCTCGGAGGCGCGGCGGAACATCCAGTCCACCCGCGCCTCCTCCAGGTACCGGAGGTAGACCACGTTGTTCACGTGCTGGTAGGCGTCCATGTCGGACCACCGCAGCGGGCACAGGTAGACGTGCCGCTTCCCCGGCCCCCGGTGCTCGGGAGCCGGGCCCGCGCCCGGGCGCGGGGAAGCGGTGTCGGTCGTCGTGCTCGTCTCGGCGGTGCCGGTCATCAGTCGCGCGTCAGCTTCCGGTAGGTGGCACGGTGCGGGCGCAGCGACTCCGGGCCGAGGCGCTCGGCCTTGTTCTTCTCGTAGCCCTCGAAGTTGCCCTCGTACCAGAACCACTTCGAGTCGCCCTCCCACGCCAGGATGTGCGTGGCGACCCGGTCCAGGAACCAGCGGTCGTGGGAGATGACCACGGCGCAGCCGGGGAAGTCCAGCAGCGCGTTCTCCAGCGAGGTCAGCGTCTCCACGTCCAGGTCGTTGGTCGGCTCGTCGAGCAGCAGCAGGTTGCCGCCCTGCTTGAGCGTCAGCGCCAGATTCAGCCGGTTGCGCTCGCCGCCGGACAGCACGCCGGCCGGCTTCTGCTGGTCCGGGCCCTTGAAGCCGAACGCCGAGACGTAGGCCCGCGAGGGCATCTCGACCTGGCCGACCTTGATGTAGTCCAGGCCGTCGGAGACGACCTCCCACAAGCTCTTCTTCGGGTCGATGCCGGCCCGGTTCTGGTCGACGTAGGAGATCGAGACGGTCTCGCCGATCTTGACCGACCCGCCGTCCGCCTGCTCCATGCCGACCATGGTCTTGAACAGCGTGGTCTTGCCGGCGCCGTTCGGGCCGACGACGCCGACGATGCCGTTGCGCGGCAGCGTGAAGGACAGGTCGTCGATCAGGACCCGGTCGTCGAAGCCCTTGACCAGGTCGTTGACCTCGATCACGACGCTGCCCAGACGCGGGCCCGGCGGGATCTGGATCTCCTCGAAGTCGAGCTTGCGGATCTTGTCCGCCTCGGCGGCCATCTCCTCGTACCGAGCCAGTCGCGCCTTGCTCTTGACCTGGCGCGCCTTGGCGTTGGAGCGGACCCACTCCAGCTCTTCCTTCAGGCGCTTCTGCCGCTTGGCGTCCTTCTGCCCCTCGACCCGCATACGCGAGGCCTTGGTCTCCAGGTACGTCGAGTAGTTGCCCTCGTAGGGGTAGGCGCGGCCGCGGTCGAGCTCCAGGATCCACTGGGCGACGTTGTCCAGGAAGTACCGGTCGTGGGTGACGGCGACCACGGTCCCGGCGTACTTCTCCAGGTGCTGCTCCAGCCAGTTCACCGACTCGGCGTCGAGGTGGTTGGTGGGCTCGTCGAGCAGCAGCAGGTCGGGCGCCTCCAGCAGCAGCTTGCACAGCGCCACGCGGCGCTTCTCGCCACCGGAGAGGATCTTGACGTCGGCGTCGCCGGGCGGGCAGCGCAGGGCGTCCATCGCCTGCTCGATCTGCGAGTCCAGCTCCCAGGCGTTGCGGTGGTCGAGCTCGTCCTGCAGCTTGCCCATCTCCGCGAGCAGCTCGTCGGAGTAGTCGGTGGCCATCTGCTCGGCGATCTCGTTGAACCGCTTGAGCAGGTCCAGGGTCTCCTTGACGGCCTCCTGGACGTTCTCCAGGACGTTCTTGGTCTCGTCCAGCGGAGGTTCCTGCAGCAGGATCCCGACGGAGGCGCCGGGGGCGAGGTTGGCGTCGCCGTTCGACGCCGTCTCCAGCCCGGCCATGATCTTCAGCACGGTGGACTTACCCGCACCGTTCGGACCGACGACGCCGATCTTCGCGCCAGGAAGGAACGACAGGGTCACGTCGTCGAGGATGACCTTGTCGCCGTGGGCCTTACGCGCCTTGCGCAGGGTGTAAATGTACTCCGCCATAACCTAGAGCTTAGTTGCCGCGGGGTAATGGTTATGACGCCGTCACTCGGAAGGCAGGGATGTGACCGGGGTCACGCCGGCTGTTTTCCTCTTCGCAGCATGCTGATTCCCCCGCCTTACCTCTTCGGTAGCGGCGCTTCAGCAGGCCAGCGGTGCAACGAGCGTGTCGCCGCCCGGTCGCGAACGCGGCGCCCCGGACGCATCCACGCACCCGCCCTGCGCGCCGGTGGCGCGAGCGTAGACCGCGACGAAATCGCGCGCCGAGTGGCTGAAGTACCGCTCGGCGGGGCGCGGATAGTCGCCCCACTTGAAGGGGCGCGGATCGCCGGGGTTGGCGGAGGCGTCGTAGGCCATGAACGAGGGCCAGCTGATGTTGATGTCGAGCTCCATCGCCCGCACCGCCCCGGCCTGCTGCAACGCGGTGGCAAGCGAGCGCGGCGACATCGTCGGACCGAGCGCGAAGACGACGTCCCCGTCAGCGGTGACCCCGACCCCGGACCGGCGGACATAGGTGGCGCCGCCGTCAGTGACGCCCCAGGTGAAGAGCGAGTCGATGTCGCCGGCGATCCGGCCGCCGTCGATCATCAACTGCCGCTGCTGCCGCACCCCGACGACGTCGGAGTCGAGCTTGACGTCGCGACCCCACACCCCGACGGTGAAGGAGCCATCACGCCGGAACACCTCGGCCGCGACACCGGGAACAAGCGGACCGTACTGCTTCCCGTCGAGGTAGAAGCCGCCCTGCGAGTCCCCCATGAGGAAGCCGCCATTCCAGGTGGCGATGAGCCCATCCCGCCGACCGCGCGGCAGCATGTCGGGCTGCGACCAGCTCCCGCCGGGCTGCGCATAGCCGGGATGCAGTTCGAAGCGCGCGGCCGACTCCTTGATCCACGCGATCGCCACCGGCGCCGAGGTCCCCGCGGCGTGCAGGAGCGTGCCCTGCACCACGGGCTCGCCGCGCGAGTCGGTGGCGAGGACGCGCCACTGGCCCTCGCTCGGGAAGGCGCGAGACGCGGGCGCGACGAGCGGGGCCTGCAGCGGGTAGGTGTGCGGGGCCGGCGCTGCTGCTGCGGGCGCCGGGGTGCCCGCGCCGGACTTCGCACCGTGCCGCGACGCCGCCGACGCAGCGAGCGGCTGCCCGGACGCGGAACTCGACGAATAGTGCGCCCACACGGCACCAGTCACCGCCGCGGCCACGGCGGCACCGACCGCCACTGCTGGTATCCATCGCGCTTGAGTGCGCTTCATGTCGCCCACTGCGGTGTTTTGCCCTGGGCGCCGCGCGGGCAGACGACGCCGAATGGCTGATGTGGTGCGGTGTGGTGCGGGCGGTGAGGCACGAGCAGCGCGGTGCGGGCGGCGCGGTGCGTCGGTGCGGGCGGTGAGACGCGGCGCGGCCGGTGCGGGCCGTGCGGCACGAGCCGTGCGACGCGGACACGGACGGCGCGGCGCGGCGCGGGCACAGCAGGGCAAGAGCCGGTGCTGCGCGGGCAGGCCCCGCCGCAGCGCAACGCGGGCGCGGTACGGGCACGATGCACTGCGGCGGGGACGTCAATCAGCGGCACATCAGTGGGGAGGGCTGCGAAGGCGGCCCGGCGCGCGACACGTCGGCCAATGCGAGCTGCGCGGCTCGGCGGCTCGGCGGCTCGGCGGCTCGGCGGCTCGGCGGCTCGGCGGCTCGGCGGCTCGGCGGCTCGGCGGCTCGGCGGCTCGGCGGCTC